>NZ_AKJX01000012.1 GCF_000276605.1 Acidovorax sp. CF316
GGCTGGCGCGCCAGCCGCAGCCTGGCGCCGCTGACCCGGCGCGACTGGGCGCTGGTCACGGCCCTGGGCCTCTTGGGCTACTACGGCGCGAGCATCCTCGACTTCATCGGCCTGCAGTACATCACGGCCAGCCTGGAGCGGCTGATCCTGTTCCTGTACCCCACGCTCACCATCGTGATCGGCGTGCTCTTCATGGGCAAGCGCGCATCGCGGCGCGAGATCGGCTCGCTGCTGCTGTCCTATGCCGGCATCGGCCTGGCCTTTGCGCACGACCTGCACGTGGCCGGCGATACCCGGGCCGTGCTCATCGGCGCAGGCTTCGTCTTCGGCTCGGCCGTGTCGTACGCCTTCTACCAGGCGGGCAGCGAATCGGCCATCCGCACCCTGGGCGCGGCGCGCTTCACCGCACTGGCCATGCTGGTGTCCACCGTGGCCACGCTGGCGCATTTTGTGGCGACCCAGCCGGTCGCGGCGCTGGCGCAACCCGCGCCGGTGTACCTGCATGCACTGGGCATGGCGATCTTCTCCACCGTGCTGCCGGTGTTCATGACGTCTGCCGCTATCCGCCGCATCGGCGCCGCCCGCACCGCGCTGATCGGCAACCTGGGGCCCATGCTGACCATCTTCTTCGGCTGCTGGCTGCTCAACGAGCCGCTGTCCTGGTGGCAGATGGCCGGCGCGGGGCTGGTGCTGGCGGGGGTGCTGCTGATCAGCAAGCGCCCCGCGCCAGCGGCGGCCAGGGCCCTGCCCCCGTCCACCCCGCTGACGGGCAAGCCCAGCGTGGTCACCCAGCCTTGATCGAGGCGAACCAGGCCTTGATGGACTCGACGCGCTCAGGGCTTACGCCCCCGGCCTGGTCCTGCACCAGCGGATGCGGCCCGGCATCCAGCACAAAATTCGGCCGCAGCCCCTGCGGCTGGACATGCACCATCAGCGGCAGGCCGAGGGTCACCGGGTAGAACGGGATGTCGGTACCCAGCAGCGCCGCCAATGGCGCGTGCGCCTCCCGCCCCTCCTCGGCACGCAGTTCCTGGTAGGCCATGAACTGCTCCTCGCTAACTTCGGCCCAGGCGCCCCAGGCAAACTCGTCCGGGTGGCCATGGATGGAGAGCAGCACCGACCCGTACAGGTAGAAGCGCTCGTCGTCGATCACGCACATCTCGCCGTTGGACCAGACCCGCTCGGCCCACTCCGCGGGCGGCACCTTGTCCGTCAGTGTCGGCCGCGAGACCGGGATGGAAACCGACAGGCCGTCGTGCGCCAGCCCGCAGCAGGGGCAGATGCCGGGAGCCGGGGCGGTTGGCGTGTCGGCCTCTGGTGGGCGGCTGGTGTTCATGCGGTCGTGCCCGTGGATTCGGTCACCGGTTGTGGGGGATGGGAGGGGCATGCTACCTGACAGACCGACTGGTTGGGCCGCAGGCCTACACCGGCATCCAGGCACCCTGCCTATCATCAGTGCTCCCCCGCCCCACGCTGCCAGCTCTCATGCGCAACCTGCTTGACTTCAGCTCCTGGTCCACCCTGCTCACCACCCTGATGGGCCTGCTGGTGGCCACCCTGGTCATGGTGGGTACGCGCCTGGTGTTCATGCAGACCATCCAGAAGCGGCGCGAGCGCGAGAACCGGCAGATCAACGAACGCCTCAAGACCCTGATTGCCGCGTACAAGACGCTGGGTGGCTCATTCACCGGGCAGTTGCAGGTGCATCCCACGCACATGCGCGACCTGAGGCGCCACCAGGTGCATGACAGCGCCGTGCAGATGGCCATGGCTGGAGAAACGCCGCAAGCCGATGCCGCCGAAACTGGGGAGCCAGCCCTGCCTTCCCTCGCCCTCACCAGCACCGAACGCCAGCGCCGCGTGCGCGATGCGGTCGAGGCCGCGCTGTCCGACGTGATCCTGCTCGGCACCGAGGAACAGGTGGAACTGGCCGCCAAGGCCGCCCAGGACATGGTGGCCGGGCGCAGCATCGAGACTGCGCAACTGGTGGTGTCGCTGCGCCACTTCATTCGCTCGGCACTGGACCTGGAGCCCATCCCCAGCGCGGTGGCCATTCCCAACCAGGGCCCATTGCGCCCCAGCAGCGGCGGTGGAGGCGGTGCCGCCGGAAAGCGGGCAGCCGGCAGTACCGAGGGCGGTGGCGGGCGCAGCGCAGGTGGCAGTGGCGGTGGTGGGGCCGGCATGGGAGGCATGGCCATGGGCGCGGGACTGGGCTCGCACAGTGCAGACACCGAGGCGCCCGACGGTACGACGGCCCGCTGACCCGCCGGAAAGCTCAGCTGTCGCTGTCCTCGAACAGCGCGTAGATCGCCACTGCCACAGCCATCGGCAGCCCGTCGTCAAAGCCCTCCGGGTCCAGCTCAACGAACTCGCTGCCGTTCACCGGCTCCAGCATGATGGCGGGCACGGGCCGCACCACCGGCACTTTGGGGTAGTCGTCGGGCCGGCCGCCTTCGGAGGTGTGCGGGTCGAACCAGATATGGCCCGTGTTGTAGAAGCCCGCTGCGTAGCGCTCCTCGATCAGGCGCAATAGCAAGAAGGTCTCTGGGCTCAAGGCCTGTTCTGCCGAGGTGAACTGCACATGCCAGCCGGCGCCCAGGTACCAGTAGATGAGCAGCGCCGTACCCCGGTCCAGCGTGGGCTGGTCCACCAGCCACTGCAATGCCTGCAGATTGCCGTCGTAGTTGGAGCGCGCAGCAAAGACGTGCCAGGCGGCGGGAGAGGCATCGGCCAGGTAGGCCTGCACGATCGCCTGGACACGGTTTTCGATGTCGTTGTCGGAAGTCATGTCGGTAGGGTATGGATCAGGCGCCCAGTGCGGCAGGCCGCTCGACCAGGCTGTGGAGAATGGCGTCGAACAAGGCATTGCCATCGTTGCCGCTGACGGGCTTCCACTGCACGTGCTGCGTCACGCGCTGGCGGTGGCGCAGGGTTTCGACCCAGACATCGCGCAGCGGCGTCCTGCAGTGCAAGGCCAGTACCAGAAGGGCCATCTGCTCCTGCAGATAGAACAGGCCGTGCACGCCGCTCTCGCCGTCCTTGAGCACGCGGCTGACCTGGTCGACCGAAAGCAGCAGCTTGCCCAGGGCCGCCATGTCCTTGGGCGCGTCCTGCCAGAGGATGGCGCGCTCGGCGGCCCAGAAGGCCAGGGCCTTGGCAAACTCGGCCAGGTCGTGCGCGCTGCGCAGGTCGTTCTGGCCCAGGCGCGGGTTGCGGTGCCAGGGTATCTGCTGAAAATCGTTCAGGGTCCGCTCGTAGTCGGGGATGAAGGTCTTGATGCGGCCGCGCAGTTCGGGCCCGCCCAGTTCGTCCAGGCGCGCCAGCCAGGCCTCGCGCACGCCGGGCAGCCACCAGTTCACGGAGCAATGGATGTACTGCCGGTCATGCTCGGGCTGCACCTGTATGAAAAACGCCTGCACCGTAGGGCCATAACTGCGCTGCACGAGGCGCGCGCGTGAGTTCACCGGATGGGGGTGGACTTCGAAACCCAGGGGCGCGAGCCGCTCCATCAGTGCACCGCACAGCACGTCCAGGCTGTGCGGCACCCGCGCCGGGGCAAAGCTGCCGGGCGCGGCCTGCACCTTGGGCGGCTCCACGCGCAGGGCGCGTTCGGCAAAGGGCTCGACCGTGCCGTCCTCGTAGACCACCTGGCGGTCCAGCCGGTACAGCGCCCCGCCCTGCGGCTCGAACAGCTGCAGCCCGGCGTCGGCTGCCACATGGCCCAGGGTGGAGAGCACCGTGGCGTCCAGCGCCTGCAGGTGCAGGCCCAGGTTCAGCGGCCAGTGGTCCAGCGGCCCGAACGGCAGGCCCTCGGCCCAGATCAGGGGCTGCTCCACCCCGTTGGCACCAGCGGCCAGCGGGTAGTAGCACTGCACCTCGCGCAAGAACTGGTCGAACATGGCCACCACCCGGGGCGTGGCACGCTGGTCGCGCTGGCACGCGGCCAACGCGGTGGGCACGTCGGTGGCCGTGATGCGGTCGAAGATCTGGACGATGGTGCTCATGAAAGCGGCAGGCGCCCGAAAATGTAACGGGATCAGCGGATTGTGCGCAATGGCGCGCCGGGCGGCTACCGGAAAACCCCGCCTGCCCGGGACCCGGTGCACTCGCACAACGGTTGGCAGAGGGCCGGGTTATAGCCGCGCACGCCGATGCCCGGGTGGATCGGTACGTGGCCGGGCACAAAAAAGCCGCACGTGCCCGAAGGCATGCGCGGCTTTTTTGCTGGAGTGAAGCGGCCCGTCTGCCTACTTACTTCTTCTGCGGCGGCACGTCCGTGCAGCTGCCGTGCGCGATCTCCGCCGCCATGCCGATGCTCTCGCCCAGCGTGGGGTGGGGATGGATGGTCTTGCCGATGTCCACCGCGTCCGCGCCCATCTCGATGGCCAGCGCGATCTCGCCGATCATGTCGCCGGCGTGGGTGCCCACGATGCCGCCGCCCAGGATCTTGCCGTGGCCATGGGCCTCGGGGCTGTCGTCGAACAAAAGCTTGGTGTAGCCCTCGTCGCGGCCGTTGGCGATGGCGCGGCCCGAGGCCGTCCAGGGGAACAGGCCCTTCTTGACCTTGATGCCCTGGGCCTTGGCCTGGTCTTCGGTCAGGCCCACCCAGGCCACTTCGGGGTCGGTGTAGGCCACCGAGGGGATCACGCGGGCGTTGAAGGCGGCGCTGGCCAGTTCCTTGTTGCCCTGGATCTCGCCAGCGATGACTTCGGCCGCCACATGCGCTTCGTGCACCGCCTTGTGCGCCAGCATGGGCTGGCCCACGATGTCGCCGATGGCGAAGATGTGCGGCACATTGGTGCGCATCTGGATGTCGACGTTGATGAAGCCACGGTCGGTGACGGCCACCCCGGCCTTCTCGGCGGCGATCTTCTTGCCGTTGGGGGTGCGGCCCACGGCCTGCAGCACCAGGTCATAGACCTGGGGCGCCGGGGCGGTACCGCCCTCCTCCGCCGAAGCAAACGTCACCTCGATGCCTTCGGGCGTGGCCTTGGCCCCCACCGTCTTGGTCTTGAGCATGATGTTGTCGAAGCGCTTGGCGTTCATCTTCTGCCAGACCTTGACGAGGTCGCGGTCGGCGCCCTGCATCAGGCCGTCCAGCATTTCCACCACGTCCAGGCGCGCGCCCAGGGTGCTGTAGACGGTGCCCATTTCCAGGCCGATGATGCCGCCGCCCAGGATGAGCATGCGCTTGGGCACGGCCTTCAGGTCCAGGGCGCCGGTGGAGTCCACCACGCGCGGATCGTCGGGCATGAAGGGCAGGCGCACGGCCTGGCTGCCAGCGGCGATGATGGCGTTCTTGAAGGCGATGACCTTCTTGGTGCCCGTCTTCTCCTGGCCGGTGGCGCCGCTGGTCTCTTCCACCTCGAGGTGGTTGGCACCGACGAATTGGCCGAGGCCCCGCACGGTGGTGACCTTGCGCATCTTGGCCATGGCGGCCAGGCCGCCAGTCAGCTTGCCGATGACCTTTTCCTTGTGGCCGCGCAGCTTGTCGATGTCCAGCGTGGGTTCGCCGAAGCTCACGCCCAGGTCGGCCATGTGGCTGACTTCGTCCATCACGGCCGCCACGTGCAGCAGCGCCTTGGAGGGAATGCAGCCCACGTTCAGGCACACGCCGCCCAGGGTGGCATAGCGCTCGACCAGCACCACCTTGAGGCCCAGGTCGGCTGCGCGGAAGGCGGCGCTGTAGCCGCCGGGGCCGGCGCCGAGCACCAGCACGTCGCATTCGAGGTCGGCGCTGCCGCCGAAGCTCGATGCCTGGGGCGCGGGTGCAGCGGGGGTTGCCGCAGCGACCGGTGCGGCTGCCGCGGGCGCAGCCGCAGGTGCGGGAGCCGCGGCAGCTGCGTCCGCGGCCTCCAGCGTCAGCACCACGGCGCCTTGGGCGACCTTGTCACCGATCTTGACCTTGAGCTCCTTGACCACGCCAGCGTGGCTGGAGGGGATCTCCATGGAGGCCTTGTCGGACTCCACGGTGATCAGGCTCTGCTCGGCCTTGATGGTGTCGCCGGGCTTGACCAGCACTTCGATGACGCCGACTTCGTCGAAGTCGCCGATGTCCGGAACCTTGATATCAATGATTGCCATACCAGGGTCTCCTCGTTACAGCAGGATGCGGCGGTAATCCGCCAGCACCTGGCCCAGATAGGCGTTGAAGCGCGCAGCGCTGGCACCGTCGATCACGCGGTGGTCGTACGACAGCGACAGCGGCAGCACCAGGCGCGGCACGAACTGCTTGCCGTCCCACACGGGCTTGGTCTGGCCCTTGGACAGGCCCAGGATGGCCACTTCGGGCGCATTGATGATGGGCGTGAAGTGCGTGCCGCCGATGCCGCCCAGCGAGCTGATCGACATGCAGCCGCCCTGCATGTCGGCCGAGCCGAGCTTGCCGTCGCGGGCCTTCTTGGCCAGCTCACCCATTTCATTGCTGATCTGGATGATGCCCTTCTTGTCGGCGTCCTTGAGCACAGGCACCACCAGGCCATTGGGCGTGTCCGCCGCGAAGCCGATGTTGTAGTACTGCTTGTAGACCAGGGTGTCGCCGTCCAGGCTGGTGTTGAACTCCGGGAACTTCTTGAGCGCAGCCACCACGGCCTTGATCACGAAGGCCAGCATGGTCACCTTGACGCCGCTCTTCTCGTTCTCCTTGTTGGTGGAGACGCGGAAGGCTTCGAGCTCGGTGATGTCGGCCTCGTCGTTGTTGGTGACGTGGGGGATCATCACCCAGTTGCGGTGCAGGTTGGCGCCGCTGATCTTCTTGATGCGCGACAGGTCCTTGCGCTCGACGGTGCCGAACTTGCTGAAGTCGACCTTGGGCCAGGGCAGCAGGTCCAGGCCTGCGCCGCCACCACCACCTGCAGGAGCCTTGGCCGCCTGGGCCTTGGTCTGCGTGGCGCCGCTCATGACCTGCTTGGTGAAGGCCTGCACGTCGTCCTGGCTGATGCGGCCCTTGGTGCCGGTGCCCTTGACTTCTTCGAGCGGCACACCCAGTTCGCGGGCGAACTTGCGCACCGAGGGCGATGCATGGGGCAGGCCCGTGACGGGGCCGCCGGGCTGGTGGGCGGGCACGGCAGCCGCTGCGGGAGCGGGCGCTGCCGCAGCAGCCTGGGCAGGGGCCGGCGCTGCCTGGGCTGCAGGCGCAGCAGCAGGAGCCGTTGCAGGTGCCGGCGCGGAAGCCGCAGGCGCGGCTGCGCCTTCGAGAATCGCCACCAGGTCACCGATGTTCACGGTGTCGCCGATCTTGACCTTGAGTTCCTTGACCACGCCTGCGGTAGGCGAAGGGATCTCCATGGAGGCCTTGTCGGACTCCACGGTAAACAGGGACTGCTCGACCTTGATGGTGTCACCCACCTTGACCAGCATCTCGATGACGGCCACGTCCTTGAAGTCGCCGATGTCGGGCACGCGCACTTCCACCGGGCCAGATGCAGCGGCTGGCGCGGCAACGGGTGCCGGCGATGGTGCTGCGGCCTGAGGCGCAGCGGCAGCGGGTGCAGGAGCAGCTGCCGCCGGTGCTGCTGCGGGAGCAGCCGCGTCGGCTGCTTCCAGCACGACGATGACGGACCCCTGCTTGACCTTGTCGCCCACGGCGATCTTGATCTCCTTGACCACGCCTGCGTGGCTCGAGGGGATCTCCATCGACGCCTTGTCGGATTCCACCGTGATCAGCGACTGCTCGGCCTTGACCGTGTCGCCGGGCTTGACCAGCAGCTCGATCACGCCGACTTCGTCGAAGTCACCGATGTCCGGAACCTGAATGTCTACCAATGCCATTGTTGTCTCCGGTGCGATTTATGCGTAGAGCGGGTTGACCTTGTCGGCCTGGATGTTGTACTTGGCGATGGCCTCGGCCACCTTGGCCGCAGGCACCTTGCCTTCTTCGGACAGCGCCTTGAGGGCCGCCACGACAATGTAGTGGCGGTTGATCTCGAAGTGCTCGCGCAGCTTGCTGCGGAAGTCGCTGCGGCCGAAGCCGTCGGTGCCCAGCACCTTGTAGGTGCGGCCGGCCGGGATGAACGAGCGGATCTGGTCCGCGTAGTTCTTCATGTAGTCGGTGGAGGCGACCACGGGGCCCGTGGTCTTGCCCAGCTGCTCTGCGACGAACGAGACGCGTGGCGTTTCGGTCGGGTGCAGCAGGTTCCAGCGCTCCACGTCCTGGCCATCGCGGGCCAGTTCGTTGAAGCTCGGGCAGCTCCAGATGCTGGCGGCCACGCCCCAGTCCTTTTCCAGCAGCTCCTGGGCGAAGAAGGATTCGCGCAGGATGGTGCCGCTGCCCAGCAGTTGCACCGTGGGCGCATCGGCGGCCAGGGCGGGTGCCTGCTTGCACAGGTACATGCCCTTGAGGATCTGCTCTTCGGTGCCGGGCTGCAGGCCGGGCATGGGGTAGTTCTCGTTGAGCAGCGTGATGTAGTAGAAGACGTTTTCCTGGCGCTCGACCATGCGCTTCAAGCCATGGTGCATGATCACGCCGACTTCGTGAGCGAAGGTCGGGTCGTAGCTCACGCAGTTGGGGATGGTGCCGGCCAGGATGTGGCTGTGGCCGTCTTCGTGCTGCAGGCCTTCGCCGTTGAGCGTGGTGCGGCCCGAGGTGCCACCCAGCAGGAAGCCGCGGGCCTGCATGTCGCCCGCCGCCCAGGCCAGGTCGCCGATGCGCTGGAAGCCGAACATCGAGTAGTACACGTAGAACGGGATCATGATCCGGTTGTTCGTGCTGTAGCTGGTGGCGGCAGCGATCCAGCTGGCCATGCCGCCGGCTTCGTTGATGCCTTCCTGCAGGATCTGGCCGGCCTTGTCTTCACGGTAGTACATCACCTGGTCGCGGTCGACCGGGGTGTACAGCTGGCCCTTGGGGTTGTAGATGCCGATCTGGCGGAACAGGCCTTCCATGCCGAAGGTACGTGCCTCGTCCACCAGGATGGGCACGACGCGCGGGCCCAGGGCCTGGTCGCGCAGCAGCTGCGTGATGAAGCGCACGTAGGCCTGGGTGGTGGAGATCTCGCGGCCTTCGGCCGTGGGTTCGAGCACGGCCTTGAAGGTATCGAGCGAGGGTACGGTGAAGCTCTCTTCGGCCTTGGGCAGGCGCTTGGGCAGGTAGCCGCCCAGGGCCTTGCGGCGCTCTTGCAGGTACTGCATTTCCGGCGTGTCGTCGGCCGGCTTGTAGTACGGGATGTCGGCCAGCTGGCTGTCCGGGATCGGGATGCTGAAGCGGTCGCGGATGTACTTGATGTCCTCGTCCGAGAGCTTCTTGGTCTGGTGCACGGTGTTCTTGCCTTCACCGGCCTTGCCCATGCCATAGCCCTTGACGGTCTTGACCAGCAGCACGGTGGGCTGGTTCTTGTGCGCGTTGGCGGCGTGGAAGGCGGCATACACCTTGGCGGGCTCGTGGCCACCGCGGCGCAGCTCGAAGATCTCGTCGTCGGTCATGTGCTCGACGAGCTTGAGCGTCTCGGGGTAGCGGCCGAAGAAGTTCTTGCGCACGAAGGCACCGTCGTTGGCCTTCATGGCCTGGTAGTCGCCGTCCAGCGTCTCCATCATCAGCTGCTTGAGTTTGCCGGTCTTGTCGCGCGCCAGCAGGGTGTCCCAGCCATTGCCCCACAGGAGCTTGATGACGTTCCAGCCGCTGCCGCGGAACTCGCTTTCGAGCTCCTGCACGATCTTGCCGTTGCCGCGCACCGGGCCGTCCAGGCGCTGCAGGTTGCAGTTGATCACGAAGACCAGGTTGTCGAGGTTTTCGCGCGCGGCCAGGCCGATGGCGCCCAGCGATTCGGGTTCGTCCATCTCGCCGTCACCGCAGAACACCCAGACCTTGCGGTTTTCGGTGTTGGCGATGCCCCGGGCGTGCAGGTACTTGAGGAAGCGTGCCTGGTAGATGGCCATCAGCGGGCCCAGGCCCATGGACACCGTGGGGAACTGCCAGAACTCGGGCATCAGCTTGGGGTGCGGGTAGCTCGAGAGGCCTTTGCCGTCCACTTCCTGGCGGAAGCTGTCGAGCTGCTCTTCGGTCAGCCGGCCTTCGAGGTAGGCGCGGGCGTAGATGCCGGGCGAGCTGTGGCCCTGGATGTACAGCAGGTCGCCGCCGTGGTCTTCGCTGGCGGCATGCCAGAAGTGGTTGAAGCCGGCGCCGAACATGCTGGCCACCGATGCGAACGAGCCGATGTGACCGCCCAGGTCGCCGCCGTCGGCGGGGTTCAGGCGGTTGGCGCGCACCACCATGGCCATGGCGTTCCAGCGCATGTAGGCGCGCAGGCGCTTTTCAATCGCGATGTTGCCGGGACAGTGGGCTTCCTGGTCGGCTTCGATGGTGTTCACGTAGCCGGTGTTGGCCGAGAACGGCATGTCGATGCTGCTCTGGCGCGCGTGCTCCAGCAGTTGTTCCAGCAGGAAGTGGGCGCGCTCGGGGCCCTCCTTGTCGATCACGGCGGACAGCGCATCCATCCATTCACGGGTTTCCTGCTGATCGACGTCGGTACCGAGGCCGAAAGCGGCCTGAGGGTCGGGCTGAGCTGACATGCTTTGTCTCCTATGGGTGTGGCAGCAATTTAGAACACTGCCCCTAGTTTCTCACAACTTTTCGCCAATTTCAAATGGTGCCCATCGATATCGCATTATGAGATTTTGCTGCAACTGCACAAGAACGAGCGTTCGCAAAAGGCCTACGCCAGCCTGACAAGCCGCCGCAAAAGGGATCGTGGACAGGTTTGTCCCCGCTGTCCGTAACCAGGTGTGCACCTCCTCTACACTTGAGGGACATGCATCCCACCGACCCAGCGCCCTCCCCCACGGTCTCCCCCATCGCGGCACCTGCGCGCTGGTGGCGCAAGTGGTGGCGCAGCCTCTCGCCCACCCGGCAGGACCGGTTCGCCGCGCTCGCGCCCCTGGCGGCGGTGCTGATGTTCCTGGCGGCGATCGTGGCGGCCTTCTGGTACCTGCGCGCCGAAGAGGCCGAGCGCGAGCAGGAAGCCCTGCGCCGCGATGTGGAATATGCCCAGCAGCGCGTGCGCCTGCGCCTGCTGGAGCGGCAGGAGCAGCTCATGCGCATTGCGCGCGACCTGTCCAACCAGGAGCTGGAGCGCTCCGAGTTCGTGAGCCGGGCCGAGACGCTGATCAGCCAGTACCCCGAGCTGCAGGCCATCACCTGGATCGACGAGCGCCGCCGCATCCGTGCCAGCCATGCCGCGCCCACGCTGGCCAGCAGCGAGCTGCGCATTGCCGGCGAGGTGCTCAAAGCCGGCGACACGGCCGACACCTACGGCCTGGCGCGCGACCTGCAGCAGCCCGTCTACGCCCAGCCACCGGCCGCCCAGGGTGATGTGACGCCGCTGCTGCAGCTGCAGGTGCCGCTGAACAACCAGGGCAAGTTCAGCGGAGTGGTGCTGGGCGAGTACTCCATCGACAGCCTGCTGCGCTATGGCACGCCGACCGAGGTGCTGGCACGCTATGCCGTGACCATGCTCGATGGCAAGAGCCAGGTGCTGGCGGGTACGCCCCTGGGCCCGCGCAACCCGGCCACGCAGTTCCTGCCCTGGAGCCCGCGCGCCAACGAGTACGAGGTGCCCGTCTCCCCCGTGGGCAACGGCCTGGTGCTGCGCGCCCAGGCCTACCGCACCTCGCTGGGCGTGGTGGGCAGCGGCCTGTTCTGGCTGGTGGGCACGCTGTCGGCCATGACGGCCTGGATGCTGATCGCCACCTGGCGCCACACGCGCCGGCGCATGCAGGCCCAGCAGGCCCTGGTGGCCGAGACCAATTTCCGCCGCGCGATGGAGAACTCTATCCTCACCGGCATGCGCGCCCTGGACATGGAAGGCCGCATCACCTACGTGAATGCCGCGTTTTGCCAGATGACGGGCTGGAGCGAGGCCGAGCTGGTGGGCCTGAAGGCACCCTTCCCCTACTGGCCCGACTCGGACCACGAGGCGCTGCACGCCAAGCTGCGCGATGAACTCAGCGGCAAGACCATCGTCGGTGGCTTCCAGGTGCGGGTGCGGCGCAAGAGCGGCACGCTGTTCGATGCGCGGCTGTACGTGTCGCCGCTGATCGATGCCCACGGCCACCAGACGGGCTGGATGACGTCGATGACCGACATCACCGAGCCCAACCGGGTGCGCGAGCAGCTGTCGGCATCGCACGAGCGCTTCACCATCGTGCTCGAATCGCTCGATGCCTCGGTGTCCGTGGCGCCGCTGGGCAGCGAGGAGCTGCTGTTTGCCAACAAGCTGTACCGCCAGTGGTTCGGCTCGCAGACCGGCGGCCACCTGCAACTGGTGGCCCAGGCCGGCGTGGTGCCCGTGGCGAGCAGCACGTCGACGGGGGTGGACGACGAGGACGGGCTGATGGGCCTGCCCACCGATACGCTGACCAGCGCCCGCACCGAAAACGCCGAGATCTACCTGCCCGACCTGGGCAAGTGGCTGGAAGTGCGCTCACGCTACCTGAACTGGGTGGACGGCCGCCTGGCACAGATGGTGATCGCCACCGACATCACGCCGCGCCGCCAGGCCGAAGAGCAGGCCTCGCGCCAGGCCGAACGCGCCCAGTCGGTGAGCCGGCTGATCACCATGGGCGAGATGGCATCCAGCGTGGCGCACGAGCTCAACCAGCCGCTCACCGCCATCAACAACTACTGCAGCGGCATGGTCTCGCGCATCCAGAGCGGGCAGCTGACCGAGGAGGCCCTGCTCACGGCCCTGCAGAAGACGGCCCACCAGGCGCAGCGCGCCGGGCAGATCATCCAGCGCATCCGCTCCTTCGTGAAGAAGAGCGAGCCCAACCGTGCCCTGGCCGACGTGCACTCCATGGTGACCGAGGCCGTGGAGCTGGCCGACATCGAGCTGCGCCGCCACCATGTGCGCCTCACGCTGTACATCGCCGCGCGCCTGCCGCCCGTGATGGCCGACACCATCCTGATCGAGCAGGTGCTGGTGAACCTGATGAAGAACGGCGCCGAGGCCATCCAGCAGGCCAACCGCCCCACCGCCGGCCGCAGCGTGGAGCTGCGCGTGGTCCCTAAGACCATCGAGGACCGCGGCGTGGTCGAGTTTTCGGTGCTGGACACCGGCAAGGGCCTGGCGCCCGAGGTGCTGGAGCGGCTGTTCGAAGCCTTCTTCTCCACCAAGCAGGAAGGCATGGGCATGGGCCTCAATCTGTGCCGCAGCATCGTCGAGTCGCACCAGGGCCGGATGCATGCAGAGAACATCTACAATGGTTCCGAGGTCACGGGCTGCAGGTTCTCCTTCTGGTTGCCGCTTGCCAAGCCTGCCGATGACACTACAAATTCTGTAGCAAACGCACATACTCCAAGGACAATTGCATGAGCTTGATTCCGAAAAAAGGCACCGTATACGTCGTGGACGACGACGAAGCCGTCCGAGACTCCCTGCAGTGGCTGCTGGAAGGCAAGGACTACCGGGTGCGCTGCTTTGATTCGGCCGAGACCTTTCTGTCGCGCTACGACCCGCGCGAAGTGGCCTGCCTGATCGTGGACATCCGCATGGGCGGCATGACCGGGCTGGAGCTGCAGGACCGCCTGATCGAGCGCAAGTCGCCCCTGCCCATCGTGTTCATCACCGGCCACGGCGACGTGCCCATGGCCGTGAACACCATGAAGAAGGGTGCGCTCGACTTCATCCAGAAGCCTTTTGACGAAGAAGAGCTGGTCGGCCTGGTCGAGCGCATGCTGGACCATGCCCGCGAGGCCTTCGCCGGCTACCAGCAGGCCGCCAGCCGCGATGCCCTGCTCTCCAAGCTCACCAGCCGCGAGGCGCAGGTGCTCGAGCGCATCGTCGCCGGTCGCCTGAACAAGCAGATCGCCGACGACCTCGGGATCAGCATCAAGACGGTGGAGGCGCACCGCGCCAACATCATGGAAAAGCTCAATGCCAATACCGTGGCCGATCTGCTGAAAATCGCCCTCGGCCAGAATGCCCCCAAGGGCTGAGCCCACACCAGTCACCCACCAGGGCGCCCCCCGGCGCCCTTTTCGATCCGTATTCCAGCCATGACAGCCCAACTCATCGACGGCACCGCCCTCTCCCGCCAACTGCGCAGCGAAGTCGCCCAGCGCGCCGCCGCCCTCACCGCGCGCGGCCACCAGCCCGGCCTGGCCGTGATACTGGTGGGTGAAGACCCGGCCTCCGCCGTCTATGTGCGCAACAAGGTCAAGGCCTGCGAGGACAGCGGCGTGCGCTCGGTCTTCGAGAAGTACGAGGCCACTCTGAGCGAGGCCGACCTGCTGGCCCGCATCGCCGCGCTGAACGCCGACCCGACGGTGCACGGCATCCTGGTGCAGATGCCCCTGCCCAAACACATCGATCCGCACAAGGTGATCGAGGCCATTTCCACCGCCAAGGACGTGGATGGCTACTCGGTGCTGTCGGCCGGCGAGCTGATGGCCGGGCTGGAGGGCTTTCGCCCCTGCACGCCCTACGGCAGCATGAAGCTGATCGAGTCCACCGGCCAGTCGCTCAAGGGCAAGCATGCCGTGGTGATCGGGCGCAGCAACACCGTGGGCAAGCCCATGGCCCTCTTGCTGCTGCAGGCCAATGCCACCGTGACCGTGACGCACAGCGGCACGCCCGACCTGGGCTACCACACGCGCCAGGCCGACGTGGTGGTGGCGGCCGTGGGCCGCGCCAACACGCTCACGGCCGACATGGTCAAGCCCGGTGCCATCGTGATCGACGTGGGCATCAACCGCAACGCCGAAGGCAAGCTCTGCGGCGACGTGGACTTCGAGGGCGTCAAGGAAGTGGCCGGCTGGATCACCCCCGTCCCTGGCGGGGTTGGCCCGATGACCATTACCATGCTGCTGGTGAACACCATCGAGGCCGCCGAGCGCACCGCGGCAGCCCGGTGAAAAATCCTTGAACCTACGCCCCGAGGCGCCATCTACACCGCATGAGCAACGCCCTTCTCGAATTCTCCGGCCTTCCCCAGTTTGACCGCATCACCCCCGAGGACGTCGCGCCTGCGGTCGATGTGCTCCTTGAGCGTGCCAACGTGGCGCTGGAAAAGGTGACCGCCCCCGACTTTCCCGCCCGCTGGGACGCCATTGCCCAGGTGCTGGACGTGGCCACCGAGCAACTGGGCACAGCCTGGGGCGCGGTGAGCCACCTCAACAGCGTGGCCGACACACCCGAGCTGCGCGCCGCCTATAACGCCGCCCTGCCCCGCGTGACCGAGTTCTGGACCCGCCTGGGCGCCGACGAGCGCCTGTACGCCAAGTACAAGGCCATCGACCCCGCCGCCCTCACCGGCGAGCAGCACCAGGCGCACAAGAATGCCGTGCGCAACTTCGTGCTCAGCGGTGCCGAGCTGGTGGGCGCCGCCAAGGAGCGCTTCGCTGAAATCCAGGAGCGCCAGGCCGAGCTGAGCCAGAAGTTCAGCGAAAACGCCCTGGACGCGACCGATGCCTTCGCTTACTACGCCACCGAAGCCGAGGTCGATGGCGTGCCGGCCGACGTGCTGCAGGCCGCGCGCGATGCCGCCCAAGCCGATGGCAAGGATGGCTACAAGCTCACGCTGAAGATGCCGTGCTACCTGCCGGTGATGCAGTTCGCCCACCACAGCGCCCTGCGCGAGAAGATCTACCGCGCCTACGTGACCCGCGCCTCGGACCAGGCCGAGGGCGACGCCCGCAAGTACGACAACACGGCGCTGATCAGCGAGATCCTGGCCCTGCGCAAGGAAGAGGCACAGCTGCTGGGCTACGCCAACTTTGGCGAGGTCTCGGTGGTGGCCAAGATGGCCGAATCGCCTGCCGAAGTGGTCAGCTTCCTGCGCGACCTGGCGCACCGTGCCCGGCCCTACGCCGAGAAGGACGTGGCCGACCTGCGCGCCTTTGCCTCGACCAGCCTCGGCCTGGCCAACCCCCAGGCCTGGGACTGGCCCTATGTGGCCGAAAAGCTCAAGGAGGCGCGCTACGCCTTCAGCGAGCAGGAGGTCAAGCAGTACTTCACGGCGCCCAAGGTGCTCGCCGGCCTGTTCAAGATCATCGAGACGCTGTTCGAGGTGGCCATCCGCCGCGACAGCGCCCCGGTGTGGAACCCGGCCGTGGAGTTCTACCGCATCGAGCGCGGCAACACACTGGTCGGCCAGTTCTACCTGGACCAGCCAGCGCGCACCGGCAAGCGTGGCGGTGCCTGGATGGACGACGTGCGCACGCGCTGGCTGCGCCCCGACACCGGCGTGCTGCAGACCCCTGTGGCGCACCTGGTGTGCAATTTCGCCAGTGGCGTGGACGGCAAGCCGCCACTGCTCACGCACGACGACGTGATCACCCTGTTCCACGAATTCGGCCACGGCCTGCACCACATGCTGACCCAGGTGAACGAGCGCGACGTCTCGGGCATCGGCGGCGTGGAGTGGGATGCGGTGGAGCTGCCCAGCCAGTTCATGGAGAACTTCTGCTGGGAGTGGGACGTGCTCAAGCACATGACGGCCCATGTGGACTCGGGCGAGCCGCTGCCGCGCGCGCTCTTCGACAAGATGATCGCGGCCAAGAACTTCCAGAGCGGCATGCAGACGCTGCGCCAGATCGAGTTCTCGCTGTTCGACATGCTGCTGCACACCGAGCACGACCCGGCCCGGGACATCATGCCCCTGCTGGCCCAGGTGCGTGCCGAGGTGGCGGTACTGCAGCCACCGGCTTTCAGCCGCACGGCGCACACCTTCAGCCACATCTTCGCGGGCGGTTATGCTGCGGGCTACTACAGCTACAAGTGGGCCGAGGTGCTGAGCGCCGACGCCTATGCCGCTTTTGAAGAAACGGTGGGCAGCGATGGCCAGCC
>NZ_AKJX01000013.1 GCF_000276605.1 Acidovorax sp. CF316
CAATGGAAGTTTCCGGACCTCCATGAGCTCTGGTCGGGCCTCCCCTTGCCCGCTCGCTGAAACGGACGAAGACCGTGGCCTGCCGCGCCGCCCATCCAGCACCCAGAGGATCTGAAATATTGGCATGCCCGTGGGGCTGCATCCGATCTTGACCAGTCAAAGCTCGAACGACTGCCGGTACTCGGGTACGGTGCAATTCCAGCCGTAGGTCTCCTCGATGGCCAAGCGCATCGCATCAGCAGCCACAGGCTCTCCGTGGGTCACAAAGACGCGGCGCGGTGAATGCTGCACACCAAGCCAGTCGAGCAGTTGGCGGCGGTCCGCGTGCGCAGAAAACTGTTGCAGGTTGGCAACCTCCGCCCGTACCTTCACGTACGCACCATGGATCTTGATGGCGTCTGCGCCGTCTACCAGGGCCTGGCCCCGGGTCCCCGCGGCCTGGAAACCCGCAAAAAGGATCGAGTTCTTTCGGTCTGGTGCATAGGCTTTCAGGTGGTGCAGCACCCTGCCGCCGGTGGCCATGCCGCTGGCGGAAACGATGATGGAGGGATAGCTCAGGCTGTTGAGCCGGCGTGACTCCTCTACCGTGTTGACGATGGTCGTCTGCACGCTCATCGCCTCGCACTCGATTGCCCCCAACCGATGTTCGTCCGAGTGGTTCTTGTACAGGCCGGTGACGTCCGCTGCCATCGGGCTGTTGAGGTAGACCGGAAGGTCCGGAATGCGCCGCGCTGCCTTGAGCAACTGGATGGCATGGATCAAGGTCTGCGCCCGACCCACGGCAAATGCGGGTGCGACAACGATGCCACCCCGGGCTGCCGTGCGGTTGATGACGCAGGCGAGCTCGACGAGCCCATCCTCATCGGGATGCTGGCGGTTGCCGTAGGTGGACTCGACCACCACGTAGTCTGCCTTTTCGACGGTTTGCGGCGGCCGCATGAGGAGGTCATCGCTTCGCCCCACATCGCCCGAAAACAGCAGACTCCCTCCTTCCCAGGCGATGCGCGCGCTGGCGGCCCCGAGGATGTGACCCGCACGCTGCAGCCGCCAGGACCAGCCGTTCCAGGGCGAGCATTCGTTACCGAAGGGGATCTCCTCAAACGCCTCGAGTGCAGCACGGGCGTCCTCCTGGGTATACAGCGGCAGCGAAGGCTTGTGCCTGGAGTGACCATGGCGATTGGCATACTCTGCGTCCTCTTCCTGCAGCCAACCCGAATCGGGCAGCAGCAATCGGCAAAGCTCGCGCGTGGCCGCTGTGCAATACACCTTTCCGCGAAATCCTGATTTCACCAACCGCGGCACATAGCCACTGTGGTCCAGGTGCGCATGGGTGAGCAAAACGGCATCGATGCTGGCAGCGTCCACCGGCAACGGATCCCAGTTGTGAAGCCTCAGTTGCTTGAGCCCCTGGAAAAGACCGCAGTCGACCAACAGCCGGCGCCCATGGTGGGTCAGCAGGTATTTCGAACCGGTGACGGTTCCGGTTCCGCCCAGAAAGTCGATGCGCATGCTCGTCTCCGCTCTGCGTGGTGGTCCGCGGCTTTGGACGACGCACGCCCAAGCCCTGCCGTGCCCACACCTTAGGCCCGTTGGCCCTCGACACCATTGACCTGGGTCAATGGAAGACGGGCCCTGGATTGCTCCCGTGATTGATCTGCCTCAATGGGAACGGGGCCAGGACGCGCACCATGGGCCATGTCCATCAAGGAGTTGCCATGCCATTTCTTCAAAGCAATGTCGGGGTTTGGGACCGGGCCACGAGGCTGGCTGCGGGTGTGCTGCTGATCAGCCTGGCGGCCATGGGAGCCATTGGCCCCTGGGGTTACATCGGTTTCGTGCTGCTTGTCACAGGCGTCATGGGAACCTGCCCGATCTACTCCCTGATCGACTTCAGCACCTTCAAGCGCCAAAAGCCATGATGGGCCACACCATGACTCCCCGTCTATGGATCATTGGCGCACTGGGCCTGGTGTGCGCGGCGGCCGCACTATGGCTGGTGGTACGGATGTTCGTGGCGTGGATCACCTTCGATTGACCAGGCGCCATCGAGGGACTGGCAGGTTGAACATTGAATCACCCCAACACGGTCCACCACGCCGTGAGCGATGCGAGGGCCAGGCTGCACGCCAGGGCCCCCGCGATGCGTGCGGCGAACCATTTGCCACCCGCTACGGCGGCCACCACGCAACGCGTCAACGTGTTGGCAGCGATGGCCACCAGCACGCCTGCGATCCAGTGATCGGCTGACACACGGCCGGCGGCATGCAGCGCGGCCAGCGCGGCGATGGAGGCGTGGGGATCGAGCAGCGCCGCCAGCGCCACGCCGATGCTGCCGGCCGTGTCGCCCAGATGGCGCTGGGCGTTTCCCACCAGCAAGGTCACCCCGGCAAGTACCAGCGCGACCAGAATGGCCTCGCGGGGGCGCAAGGCCGAGCCCTTGCGGTCCGGCAGCGCCTCGGGAGGGGTCACCGCGGCATGGCGGACAAGCGCTGCGCCGAAGGCAGCCGCCCCCACCGCCCCGGCAAACGCGCTGGGCAGCAGCGCCCACGCGGCACCGGGCGAGAGCGCCGCCGACAGCATCAACGCCTGCAGCCAGGTGGCGGACGCCGAGACCGCGCCGCTCCCTGCCAGGACCGACAACTGCTGTGGCTGGGTACGGGCCCGGCTGCCCAGCGACGCAATGCACGCCGTGCTGGAGACAAAGCCCGACACGAGGCCTGCCAGCAGCGGCCCGCCGCGCGGCCCCAGCCTGCGCAGCGCGACCTGGCCGCCAGCCTGCATCGCCAGGATCAGCAGCACCATTGCGGCCAGCGGGCGGGGATTGATGCCGCCCAGGATGTCCATCGGACGAGTTGGAACCAGCGGCAAGAGGATCAGCGCCAGGGCAACCAGGAGCAATCCGTCATGCAACTCCTGCTCGCTGAGCAGCTCGGTCGCGAACCGGTGCAGGTGGCTGCGCGCCGCCAGCAGCGCAGCCAGACCCGCCCCACAGGCGGCGCCCAGCGCCGGCGCGATGGCAGCTTGCACACCGATAAGATAGGTCGCGAACAGGGCCATCTCCGTGGTCACACCCGGGTCTTTGGTACGGCTTTTGAAGTAGGCAATCGCCACCAACACGGCGACAAGCAGCGCGCCCACCACCACCAGGCCCGGCACCGGCAGGCTTTGCGCCAACGCCCCGCAGACCGCCGCAACGGCAAAGCTGCGCACACCCGCCACGTCGCGGTCGTCGCCTTGCCCCTTGCGCCGTTCGCGCTCGGTGCCGATGAGCAGGCCGACACCCAGCGCCACGGCCAGACCAAGGGCCGGGAGCACCGCTGCCTGGCTGCTGGCACTGGAATCCATCGGACACCTTTCTTGATTGCCATGAAACGCGCAACAGCACACATCCTTCAAGGCCAGGGGCCGCGCGTGCAGGATATCAATCATCTTCGCGAGCCACGCGCCGGAGGGACTTGATACGGATCAAGAAACAGCGCATCGCCGCCGCGCGGCTCCCCTGCCCCAGCGACACCGAGCACCCCGATGGAAAAACAACCAGCTGTATCCGCCAAGGATGACCGAGGTCAATGGATGCGCGCAGTGGTCCATCCATGATGGGGCTCTCACCCCAAGGAAGACCCCATGTTCAAGCGCATACTCGTTCCCGTCGATGGAAGCCAGACCTCCAATAAGGCACTCGTCACCGCACTTGGATTGGCGCGGGAATGCGGTGCTGTAGTGCGACTCATGCACGCAATCGATGACCTCGCATTGATATCCGGCTATGACTACAGCATCGACCTGATTCCGATTGCGCGGGCCCACGCGCACAAGCTACTGGCGGATGCGATGGCCATCGCCGGTTCTGCCGGGATAGACGCAGACTCCATCTTGGCCGAGATTCCCGGGGTCCGGCTCGGCGAGACAGTAGCCATCCAGGCCCGTGAATGGAGGGCAGACCTGATTGTTTTGGGGACCCACGGCCGCAAGGGCCTGGGAAGGGTTCTGCTGGGAAGCGGTGCCGAGCAGATCATGCGGACGGCCCCGGTCCCTGTCCTCGTCGTTCGCGGCGACGAATAGAGCGTCCGCACCAGGCGATTCTCCTCATGCGGCAGACGCCCGCTGACAAGCAGGCCATTGCGCATGCGGCCCTTCAACCATCAATGAAAGAGCTGTGAGCCGGCAGGCTGACACGGTCCAAGCAAATTCGCTTCTTGGGGCACTCCATCGCTTGGAAGGCCGGCGACCCAACTGTGGTGCCGACAAGGTATCAGTGGGCCATCAATACGGGCAATGTCATCGCGTTCAATACGGATCTGGTCGCGCCCCCCATGATCCATTCGCGAGATCGACTATGTCCATAACACCCCATGACGAGAAGGTCTGCACCCACGTCAGCACACGAAGAGAGAATGCTTTCACCAACTTCGCCATCGCCACCTTGGATGTCACGGTAATTCGCTTTGATGCCATGGGCTTGAAGATAGCCGGCCAAGAACGGATTCCTGGTTGGCTCCGATGCGCTGCCGCTAACGACCAGCACGTGCTTGGCGTGCTGTAACCAAGGCAGGGAGGCGGCAAGTGCGCGAGAGGCTTGCGGCGTTTCCTTCCAGGCAACCACCACGGAATCTCCCACAGAGTCGACGCGTCCCACCCGAGGCAAGATCAATGCAGGCCGTCCCGACTCAACCAGGACACTTGGCAGAAAATCCGAGGGCAGCAGGCCAGCCGCAGGATCATCTTCTTCACGCTGCCCCATGACCAAAAGGTCGGCATAGAGTGCCCTCCTGGCAAAACCCCATGGTCCTTCGGGCAAAGGTTTCGCCCAGCGCATTCTGGCTGAATTTTGACCAAACTCATCGAATAGCCTGCGCGCTTTACGCAAGCAGTCATCGTCGGATTCATGTGCATGCTTGAGGACTGCAGTAGCGCCCCCGAGAGCGTATGGATACAGCATCACGGCGGAAAGCATGCATGGCTGTGCGATCACAGATGCATCGAACTTTTCGGCCAGATGTCTCGCCACTCCGATGCGCTCGCCGGCCTTTGCGGAGCTATCAACGTGCAGCAGAATTGACTTCATGTTTTGCATGGGTACCCTTCAGGAATTGACCAGGTACAGCCACGGTATACGGCCTCGCTCAATCACCCTTGATCTTCATCAACTCCGGGTCATGCCCCGCATTCCAAACAAGGCTGGCGGCCGCCCTTTTCCGAGGGCACGATACTGAAGGCCATCCCATCAAAGCCGGCTGCAGCATCGGCATCTCAATCTACAAGGCATTGAGCGGTATGCGCAGGTAAGCCACGCCGTTGTCGTCCTTGGGCGGCAGGTCGCCAGCGCGGATGTTGACCTGCACCGAGGGCAGGATCAGCACCGGCATCTCCAGCGTGGCGTCGCGGCGCATGCGCATGGCGGCGAATTCATCCTCGCCCACGCCGTCGTGCACGTGGATGTTGTGCGCGCGCTGCGCGGCCACCGTGGTCTGCCAGGCGGGCTCGCGGCCGGCGGGCGGGTAGTCGTGGCACATGAACAGGCGCGTCTCGGGCGGCAGGGCCAGCAGCCGGCGGATGGACTGGTACAGCATGTGCGCATTGCCGCCCGGGAAGTCGCAGCGCGCCGTGCCCACGTCGGGCATGAACAGGGTGTCGCCCACGAACACGGCATCGCCCACCTGGTAGGCCATGCAGGCCGGGGTGTGGCCCGGCACCGCCAGGGCCTGCGCCTGCAGGCTGCCGATGCGGAACGCCTTCCCATCGGCGAACAGGTGGTCGAACTGCGCACCGTCGGCATGAAAGCCCGGCTCCAGGTGGAAGATGCCCTTGAACACCTCCTGCACCTGGGTGATGGCGGCGCCAATGGCGATCTGCCCGCCCAGCACCTCGCGCAGGTGGTGCGCGGCCGTGAGGTGGTCGGCATGGGCATGGGTTTCCAGAATCCACTGCACCGTGAGGCGCTGCGCGCGCACGAAGTCGACCACCTTGCCGGCCGATGCGGTGCGGGTGCGGCCGGCCTTGGGGTCGTAGTCGAGCACCGGGTCGACGATGGCGCAATGCCCGCCCGGGTGGTCGAAGACCACGTAGGTCACGGTCCAGGTGGCGGGATCGAAGAAGGCCTGAACCTGGGGTTGCGCGGGGTCTTGCGGTTGCATGGGGGTATCCTTGCGCCATCAATTAAGATATTTATAGTTTATTGACGGATATTTTGTTTGTCAATAAACTATCGGCCAGGACATTGATCCAACGACCCGCAACCCGCAACCAATGGAGCCCCCATGCAGGCCCAAACCATCCCCCCCATGGACCTGGAAAGCCTGCGCCGCTCGGCCGACAGCGCTTGCCGGCTGATGAAGGCACTGTCCAACCCCGACCGGCTGCTGCTGCTATGCCAGCTCACCGAGGGAGAAAAGCGCGTGGGCGAGCTGGAGGCGTTGGTGGGCATCGCCCAGCCCACGCTGTCGCAGCAACTGGGTGTGCTGCGCGACGAAGGTCTGGTGACCACCCGCCGCGACGGCAAGCACATCCATTACCAGATCGCCAGCCCCCAGGCGCTGGCCGTCATGCAGACCCTGTTCGAACAATTCTGCGCACCCAAGGAGGCACCCCATGCAGATTGACTGGAACCATTTCACCCCCTGGGCGGCCCTCGCGGGCGGCCTGGTTCTGGGCCTGGCGGCTGCCGCCTTCGTGCTGCTGCATGGCCGCATCCTGGGCATCAGCGGCATCCTGGGCGGGCTGCTGCACCCACGCAGCAAGGATGCTGCGTGGCGCGTGGCCTTTGTGCTGGGCCTGCTGGCCGCGCCCCTGCTCTACCGGCTGGCAGTGGGCATGACGGAGGTGCGCATCGACGCCAGCTGGGGCATGGTGGTGCTGGCCGGGCTGCTGGTGGGCGTGGGCACGCGCTATGGCTCGGGCTGCACCAGCGGCCACGGCGTGTGCGGCATCTCGCGCCTGTCGCCGCGCTCACTGGTGGCCACGCTGGCCTTCATGGCGGCAGGCTTTGCCACCGTCTACCTCATCCGCCACGCACTGGCCTGATCACAGAAGGACCGAACCATGAAGCTCCAACGCATTTCCGAATTCGGCATCGGCCTGGTCTTTGGACTGGGCCTCATCATCTCGGGCATGACCGACCCGGGCAAGGTACTCGGCTTTCTCGACCTGGCCGGCCTGTGGGACCCCTCGCTCGCCTTCGTGATGGGTGGCGCCATCGTGGTCGGCGTATTCGCCTTCGCTTTGGCCCGCAAGCGCAGCACCAGTGTGCTGGGCGGCCCCATGCAACTGCCCACTGCGCGCCACATCGACCGGCGCCTGGTGCTGGGCAGCCTGGTGTTCGGTGTGGGCTGGGGCATCGCGGGCTTTTGCCCCGGGCCGGCCATCGTGTCGCTGGGCGCAGGCGAGCCCAAAGCCATGGTGTTCGTGCTGGCCATGCTGGCGGGCATGGGCGTCTTCGAATGGCTGGAGGGGCGCAAACGGGCGCGCAACGCACCCCAGGCGGCTTGAGCGGGCGTGAACGCTATGATCACCAGCCCCTGGCTTGCCGCCATCGCCACCCTGGGCACCATTGCAGCGTACGAGGCCTGGCTGGCCGTGGCGCAGCGGCGCACCCCCGGGCGGCTGGCACGCACGGCCCACGCCTCGTTGCGCGAAGACTGGTTTGCCGCCATCTCGGCGCAGCCAGGCTCCGAAATCCTGGCCGTGCAGACGCTGCGCAACTCGCTGATGTCGGCCACCATGACAGCGTCCTCTGCGGTGCTGGGCCTCATGGGCGCGCTGTCGCTCACCGCCCCCACGCTGCATTCCACGCTGGGCGTGGCTGTCACGGGCACGGCCGCCTGGCCGCATGTCACGCCCCGGCTGGCGATGGAGCTGGTGCTGCTGTGCCTGTTGTTCGCCTCGCTCGTCGCATCGGTGATGGCCGTGCGCTACTACAACCATGCGGGCTTCATCGGCGGCATGCCCGTGGGCGCGCCCCAGCGCCAGCGCTGGGCCGCCGCTGGCGCCGCCTACGTGCGCAAGGCCGGCCTGCTCTACAGCTGGGGCCTGCGGCAGCTGATGCTGCTGGTACCGGTAGTGGCCTTTGTGCTGCATCCGCTGGCAGGCGTGGCGGGGGCGCTGCTGGTGGTGGCGGCACTGCTGCGCTTCGACCGGTTTTCGGCCGGGGAATGAGGGGCGTACCACGAGGGCAAAAAGCTCGCTAACCCTAGGGCGGACTCCGGCGACAAGCCATGCCATGCGCGCCATGGCGCACCGACGCAGGGACCCTTCGCGCCACTGCAGCGCCCAGGCTGCACCGACATCAGTTCTTGCCCCACCCAGGCAGCGCCGCAGCCTGCCGGATCCACGCCACCATCTGCGCCTCGTCCAGCCCGCCTTCGTGCACGTTGATCCAGCGCGCATCCTCGCCCGAGCCGCCTTCGGGCGCGGGGTTCAGCGATGCGCCCTTGAAGAAGCTCACCTTGATGAACTTGGCGAACACGTGGTAGCCCAGGAACCAGCCCTGCCCCGCGATGCCGTAGAAGGGTGAGTTCCAGCGCACGGCCTTGGTGACCTGGGGCACGTTGGCCTCGACCAGTGCGTCGAGCCGGGCGCACAGGCCGCGGCGCCAGTCGTCGGGGATGGCGGCGATGTAGGCCTGCACGGGCGCGTCGCCGTCGGCCTTGGCGATCTGGGGGTTGTCGCCGGACAGCAGCACGGGCTTGGCCGCCGGGGCGGCGGCGGGCCGCTTTTTGGCAGGCACGGCGGCCTTCTTGGCCACGGCAGCCGGCGTCCTGGCCGGGGCAGCCACGCTGCGGGTGGCTGCGGGTGCCGGCTTGGCCAAGGCCGCCGTCTTGCTCTTCGTGGGGGATGGGGCCTTCTTCACGGGCGCCTTGGTGGGCGCTTTGGTCGTTGTGGAAGGCGAAGACTTCGCCGCTGCGGCTGCCTTTGCAGTTGCCTTGCGCGCAGGCGGCTTCGTCTCTGGCTTGCTGGTGGCCATGGTATTCACTCCCTGTGAATGGCAGGTCAGCCACCCCTATGGGTGATTGCCTGCCTATAAAAAGAGTGCGAAGGGTACCAGCCCTTTGTGAGGTTGCGCCAGGCCCCTCCCCGTACGGCGCAATCCAACCCAGGTCAACCGCAGCGCTCAGGCCACCTCGGCCAGAAAGATCAGCTGCAGCGGGCGCTCCAGCAGCTCATCGAAGCGTTTCGCAAACGCCTGGAAATACGGCGTGGCGATGTGTGCGTCCAGTGCCGCCCGGTCGGTGAACGATTCGCGCATGTAGAAAGTACCCGGTGCATCGGCCTGCTCGAACAGGGTGTAGTCGAGGCAGCCGGGCTCCTGGCGGGTCAGCGGCACCATGGCCTTCAGGGCTGCGCGCAGTGGGTCGTGCTGATTCGCCTTGGCGTGCAGAACAGCCAGGCTGACGAGGGGTGGGGTTGGCTGTGGTTGCGCCGCCATCACGCCCACCCTTCCAGCACCACCTTGCCACGCGCCTTGCCCGATTCGAGCAGCGCATGCGCCTTCTTCAGGTTGTCGGCATTGATGCTGCCAAAGCGCTCGGCCAGGGTGGTGCGCACCAGGCCGGCGTCGACCAGGGTGGCCACCTCGTTGAGCAGGTGGTGCTGGCCGACCATGTCGGCGGTGCCGAACAGCGAGCGGGTGAACATCAGCTCCCAGTGGATGGAGACGGACTTGCGCTTGAAGGGCATCACGTCCAGCGCCTTGGGGTCGTCGATGAGGCCGAACTTTCCTTGCGGGGCAATGGCCTCGACGATCTGCGCCAGGTGGGCGTCGGTCTGCGTCAGGCTGACGATGTAGTCCACCGTGGGGAAGCCGATGGCCTTGAGCTCCTGTGCCAGCGGCTGGCTGTGGTCGATGACGTGGTGGGCGCCCAGCTCCTTCACCCAGGCCTGGGTTTCGGGGCGCGATGCGGTGCCGATCACCGTGAGGCTGGTCAGGCGCGAGGCCAGTTGCGTGAGGATGGAGCCGACACCACCCGATGCGCCAATGATCAGCAGCGACTTGCCTTCGGGCTTCTTGCCGGGCTGCACCCCCAGGCGGTCGAACAGCATCTCCCACGCGGTGATGGCGGTGAGCGGCAGCGCGGCGGCCTGGGCGAAGTCCAGCGTCTTGGGCGCATGGCCCACGATGCGCTCGTCCACCAGATGCAGCTCGGCATTGGTGCCGGGGCGGGCGATGGAGCCGGCGTACCACACGCGGTCACCTGGCTTAAAGAGCGTCACATCCGGGCCTACCGCCTTCACGATGCCGCTGGCGTCCCAGCCGAGCACCTTCCAGGGCTGGCCTTCGGCCGGGGCGCCGCTGCTGCGCACCTTGGTGTCCACCGGGTTCACGGAGATGGCCTTGACCTCCACCAGCAGGTCATGGCCCGTGGCCACGGGTTCGGGCAGGGTGATGTCGAGCAGCGACTCGGCATTGGCGATGGGCTGGGGCTTCTGGTATCCAACGGCTTTCATGGAGAGGGTCCTTTCAAGGAAGAGTAAACAACAAAATCGACTTCAAGGGGGGTTCAGGCCATGGCCTCGGCGGCCGCCTCGTACGGTGCGTAGTCGCTGTAGCCTTGCGCAGCACCGCCGAACAGCGCCTTGGCATCGAAGGCAGCCAGCGGCAGGCCATCCGCGAGCCGGCGCGGCAGATCGGGGTTGGCGATGAAGGGGCGGCCAAAGGCCACCAGGTCGGCAAAGCCATCGCTGAGCACCTGGCTGGCGCGCGCGGCGTCGTACCCGCCGGCCACGATCACGCGGCCCTGGTAGGCCTGGCGCAGCGCGGTGCGGAAGGTGTCGGGGATCTGCGGCGCATCGGCCCAGTCGGCCTCCACCAGGTGCAGGTAGGCCAGGCCCGTGGCGTCGAGCTGGCGCGCCAGATGCAGGATGGTGGGAATGATCTCGGGGCAGTCCATGCCACGCTGGGTGATGAAGGGCGCCAGCCGCATGCCCGTGCGCTCAGCGCCGGCTTCGCTGGCCACGGCGGCGGCCACCTCCAGCGCAAAGCGCGTGCGCCCTTCCAGCGTGGCGCCGGTGTAGGCATCGGTGCGCTGGTTCGAGGTGGTGCGCAGGAACTGGTCCACCAGGTAGCCATTGGCGCCGTGGATCTCCACGCCATCGAAACCAGCGCGCATGGCGTTGGCCGCGGCGCGGCGGAAATCGCCGACCACGCCCTGGATGTCCTGCACGCTCAGCGCGCGCGGCACGGGGCTGTCGACCATGCGGCCCACGCCGTCATCGCCCGCCACCCACACCTGGGCCTGCGGCGCAATGGCCGAGGGCGCCACGGGCAGCCCGTCGGCATGGAAGCTGGCGTGCGACATGCGGCCCACATGCCACAGCTGCAGCACCATGCGCCCGCCTTCGGCATGCACGGCATCGGTCACGCGGCGCCAGCCGTCCACCTGCGCATCGCTGTAGATGCCGGGCGTGAAGCTGTAGCCCTGGCCCTGGCGCGAGATCTGCGTGGCCTCGCTCACGATCAGGCCGGCGCTGGCGCGCTGGGCATAGTACTGCGCCATCAGCGCGTTGGGCACGTCGCCCGGCTGGCTGCTGCGGGCGCGCGTCATGGGCGCCATCACGATGCGGCTGGGCAGGGCCAGCGGGCCCAGCTGCAGGGGGCGGAACAGGGGGGACGAAGAAGTGGTGGTCATGCGGGTGGCTCCAGGTGGGATCGGCGGTTTGCCGTTTGCATGCCGCTATGGTCTTCATTTCGTGTTGATTGAAAAACCACCCATGCATTGAAGCCACTTTCAATAAAATATTGAAGATCACGCATTCACCCGTACTCCAATTCCCAATCCCTATGAAACCGACGCGCCAAACCCCAGTGCCCCCGCGCAAGGGCCGCCCCGCCGCGCTGGGGGCGTCCCCCTGGGGGGAAGGCGCGAAGCGACTCAGGGGGGAGCCATGAAAGCTCTGCAAGACCTGGACATCTTTGTGCGCACGGCCGACAACGGCAGCCTGTCGGCCACGGCCCGCGCGCTGGACCTCACGCCCGCCGCCACCAGCGCGGCCCTGAAGCGCCTGGAGGCCGAGCTGGGCGTGCCGCTCTTCGTGCGCTCCACGCGCAGCCTGCGGCTCACGCAGCAGGGCGAGCTGTTCCTCGAGCAATGCCGCCCGGCGCTGGCCGCGCTGCAGCAGGCCGGCCAGCAACTGGCCGCGGGCGGGCAGGCGCTGCGCGGCGTGCTGCAGCTGTCGGCCCCGTCGGACCTGGGGCGCAATGTGCTGCTGCCCTGGCTGCACGAGTTCCAGGAGCAGCACCCGCAAGTGGACATCCGCCTGCAGCTGTCGGACCGCGTGGCCAATGTCTACAGCGACCCGGTGGATGCGGCCTTTCGCTATGGCAAGCCGCCCGACTCGGGCCTGGTCGCCCTGCCCCTGGCGCCCGGCGTGCGCCGCGTGCTGTGCGCATCGCCCGCATACCTCGCACGGCACGGTGCGCCGGCCACACCGCACGAGCTCACGGGGCACGACTGCCTGTGCTTCATGCTGGGTGACGAGGTGCATGACCGCTGGCGCTTCACTCCGGGCGACGGCGGCGCCGAGGTAACCGTGCGCGTGCGCAGCGTCAACGTATCGAACGACGGCGACGCCGTGCGCCGCTGGGCCCTGCTGGGCAAAGGCATCGCCTACAAGGCCGGGCTGGACGTCGCGGCCGATCTGGCCGCAGGCCGGCTGCAGGCCCTGTGCCCGGGCTGGTCGACCGAGCCCACGCCCCTGTTCCTGGTAGTGCCCAGCCGCCGCCAGCTCACGCCGCTGGTACGGGCGCTGCGGGATTTCGTGGCGGAGCGCACGGCGGCGCTGGATGTAGCCCCGGGCCGTTGAGCAGTTCATCAATTTCCATACAAACCATCATTTGTATGGATTGACGCGGTTTTCCTACACGATGCCCGTTGCCCTGGCCGGGCGATGCTCCTCCTGCAGGAGGGCCGAGAGCTTTTCGAGCGCCCCGCGCAGTTGCTCCTGGCCCATGGCCCCGCCGAGGGAGATGCGCAGGGCTCTGTGCACAGCCTCGTCCGCCCGGAAGGCATCGGCATCGGCAACGCCCACGCCACGCTGCTGCGCGGTCTGGATCAGCCGGTACGAATCGGCCAGTGGCGGCAGCTGCAGCCACAGGTGCAGGCCATGCGGGTGGCACTGCACACCCTGGGGCAGCAAGCGGCCCGCCA
Organism: Acidovorax sp. CF316; assembly: GCF_000276605.1. Taxonomy (GTDB): domain Bacteria; phylum Pseudomonadota; class Gammaproteobacteria; order Burkholderiales; family Burkholderiaceae_C; genus Acidovorax. The sequence goes on from NZ_AKJX01000013.1 coordinate 13,140, forward strand.
GGCGCTGCCGCTGCGCCAGCTCGTGGCGCACCCGCTTGAGCATGTCGTGCGCCATGCCGCTCTCGATGGCATGGGTCGCCACCGCTGTCATCCACGACACCGGCATGAGGCTGATGGAGCGCAGGGCATCCAGCACCGGGGTGATCGCCGCCCCCTGCGGCAGGGCGATGAAGGCCGTCCGCAGGCCGGGCGCCAGGCACTTGGACAGGGTGGAGATGTAGTAGACGGGAGCGCTGTGCCGTCCGCCCGAGTGTGCCGCCACCGGGGCCGGGGCATCGCCGGCGATGAGCCAGTACGGGTCGTCCTCGATGATGACCAGCCCATGCCGGCTTGCCACCGCATGCAATGCGGCGCGGCGCTCGGCCGACAGTGTGCGCGTGGTCGGGTTGTGGATGGTGGGGTTGAGGTACAGGACGCGCGCACCGCCACGGGCACAGCCGTCCTCCAGCGCATCAGGCGACATGCCCTCGGCATCGGCCGCCACCGCAACGATAGCCCGATCCACCGCCTGCGCCGCGGCCAGCAGACCCGGGTAGGTCAACCCTTCGGTGAGCACACCGTCGCCGGGGTGCGAGCAGGTGAGCAACAGCGCACACAAGGCCGATTGGCCCCCTGGGCAGATGACGATGCGCCCCGGGTCCACCGCCCCCAGCATGGGCTGCAGCCATGCTGCGGCCGCCTGCCGGTCCGCCGGCGCGCCGGCCCCCACGTGGTAGCCCATCAGGTCGCCGCTGCCCATGCGTTCCTGCGCCTGCGCGATCCCGGCACGCATCAGCTGGGCAAAGAAGGGGCCGTCCAGCAGCGGCGGGATGTTCATGCCCAGGTCGACCGTCGTCGTGTCCGGGCCCGATGCCTTGCGCCTGATGTAGGAGCCCCCCGCACCCTGCGCCTCCAGCAGGCCCAGCGCCCGCACCTCCGAGTAGGCGCGGGTCACGGTCGTGAGGTCCACGCCCAGTGCCGTGGCCAGCTCCCGCTGCGGCGGCAGGCGGTCGCCCGGGCGCAGCACCAGGTCGTCCACCGCGGTGACGATCTGCTGCACGATCTGCTGGTAGCGGGCGCCCCCTCCTTGCGCGGTCAAGGGGCGGATCCATGCCCGGTTGGGGTTCTTGAGCTTGCGGGCGCTCTCCATTTTGTATGGCTCCTTTGTATTGTTTTTCTCAAGACAAATCCGTCATAAATCCATACAATAACAACATGCATGGAAATTTCCAACTTTTATCGGGATCTTTCCTTGCAATTGTCCATACAAGCAAGGGCTGTTCGACCAACGACAGCCAGGAAACCAGGAAATACGCCAATGGATTGGGTCCCCATCGTCTTCATCACGTTCAAGGTGCTGGTGTTCGGCACCGGCATGTTCTTCGCCATCAAGTGGCACCACGACCAGGCGAAGAAGGACAAGCAGGACAGGGACAACGAGAAATGACGCCACCGGGGGACCGCAAGCACGCGCCGAACGGCCCGCGATGATGCCCGCCCCGCCGCTTGCGGACCTGGTGCCGCTGCTCGACGCTGCCAATGCCATCGGCAGCCTGCATTCGGGCGTGCGCTGGCCCGAGGCGGAGCAGATCACCGGCCTCGGCCGGGAGCGCCTGTTGCAGGCGCTGGATTTTCTCGAAAGCTACTACGACGTGCCCATCACCACCCGCCCGGGCGGGGAGACCATCGAATTCACACGCCAGGGCGAGGAAGTCCTCGGCTGGGTCCGAGGCAGCTACGCCACCATGGCCGCACTCAAGCACCGGTTTCGGCCATAGCAGCACAGCGCTGGCGTGCGTTCCACGCGCAGCCTGCGGCTCTCGGCCCCGTCGGACCTGGGCCGCAATGTGCGGCTGTCCTGGCTGCATGAGCCAGGCCAAATGGACAGGCGTTCAGCCGGCCGGGCCCGCCAGCGGGCTCCACAGGCTGGGCGTGTGCTCGCGGTCGCGCATCCAGCCGGGCACGTCCGCCGCCGGCATGGGCCGCGCGATGTGAAAGCCCTGCACCAGGTCGCAGCCCTGCGCGCCCAGCACGTTCATCTGCGCCTGCGTTTCCACCCCTTCGGCGACAACCTCCATGCCCAGGCCGTGGGCCAGCTGTATCACGGCCTGCACCACATGGCGCGCCTGCTCGCTGCTGGCCAGGTCGGTGACGAAGCTGCGGTCGATCTTGAGCTGCCGTGCAGGGATGTGGCGCAGCTGCGCCAGCGACGAGTAGCCGGTGCCGAAGTCGTCGATGGACAGCCGCACCCCCATGGCCGCAATGCGCTCGAGCATGGCGCGCTCCTGCGCGGAGTGCTCCATCATGGTCGATTCGGTGATCTCGCACGACAGCTGCGCGGGGCGCAGCCCGTGCGCCGCCAGGGCCTGGCCGATGCGCTCCACCAGGTCGGGCTGGCGCAGCTGGTGGGGTGACAGGTTGACGGAGATGCGGCAGCGCAGCCCCAGTGCCTGCCATTGCGCCAGTTGGGCGCAGGCCGTGTCGATGACCCAGTTGCCGATGGCGCCGATGAGGCCGTAGCGCTCGGCCAGCGGGATGAAGATCTCCGGGCTGACCTGGCCGAATTTTTCGTGCTCCCAGCGCAGCAGGGCCTCCAGGCCGTGCACCCGGCCCTCGGTGCAGTCCACCTTGGGCTGGTAGTGCAGCACCAGGTCGCCGCGCTCCAGCGACTCGCGCAGCGCCTGGCGCATCAGCACCTCTTCGGGGCCGTCGTCGGACATGGATTTCTCGTACAGCACACAGCAGCTGCCGCCGGCGCGCTTGGCCTCGTACATGGCCGCGTCGGCGCAGGCCAGCAGGCGGTCGCCCGAGGGCTCCTGCCGGGGGTGCAGCACCACGCCGATGGAGCACGACAGCGAGACCCGGTGGCGGCCCACGGCATATGGGCGGCGCAGCACCTCGATGATGCGGCTGCCCACGCGCATGGCCTCCTCGCCCGCCGTGGGCGATTCGATCAGCGCCACGAACTCGTCCCCACCCAGCCGGGCCAGCAGGTCGGCGCCCCGCACCACAGACTCCAGGCGCCGCGCCACCTCCTTGAGCACGGCATCGCCCGCGGCATGGCCGAAGCTGTCGTTGATGGGCTTGAAGCCGTCGAGGTCGATGAACATCACGCCCAGCTCGCAGGGCCCCCCCGCCCCCGCCTCCGCCTCCGCCCCTGCCTCCATGCCCGTGGCCCCGCCCTGTGCGGCAATGCGCTGCAGCGCCTGGCCCAGGCGCTGGTTGAACAGGGCGCGGTTCGGCAGGCCGCTCAGCGGGTCCTCGAAGGCCTGGCGCTGCAGCTGGTCGTTGGCCCGGCGCAGGTCGGCATTGGCCTGGCGCAGCGAGTCGGCCAGGTCGGAGATGCGGCGCTCGGCGTCCTTGCGCGCGGTGACGTCGCGCGACAGGGCAATGAAGGTGGGCCCCCCCTGCCCCTCCAGGCTGTCATCGGCCGCCTTGCGCGCCACCGACAGCTCAAACCAGCGCTCTCCGGCGGGCAGGTGCAGGCGGTAGGTACGTGGGCGGGCATGCCCCAGGGTGCGCGCCTCGGCGGCAGCGGCCATGGCCAGCTCGCGCAGCTTGGGCGAGAGGACCTCGCTGACCGTGCGGCCCAACAGCGCGCGGTAGTGCGTGGCCAGCTCCTCGTTGGCGGGCGCATTGCACTGGATGAAGCGGCCCTGGGCATCGAGTTCGAACAGCAGGTCGGGCAGCGCATCGAGGATGGCCGCATTGCGCGCCTGCGCCAGCTGCAGGTCGCGCTGGATGCCGAAGTTCCTGAGCAGGTGCCGCAGCCGGTGGCCCAGGATGGGCCAGTTCACGGGCTTGGAGATGAAGTCCGTGGCGCCGGCGGCATAGGCGTTCTCGACCGATGCCACGTCGTCGTTGCCCGTGACCAGCACGATGGGCACGAACGGACCGGCCTCGTGGCGCAGGATGCCGCACAGCTCGTAGCCGTTGAGGCCTGGCATCTCCACGTCGAGCAGCACCAGCGAGCACGGCGATTGGCGGAACGCGAGCAGCGCAGAAGCCCCATCCTCGGCCAGCACGGGCTCGAAGCCGAGCTTGCGCACGGCGGCCCGCAGCATGGCGCGCATGCCGGGATCGTCGTCGGCGATCAGCACGCGGACAAGCGCCACCAGCCCCGGTTTGGGCGGCAGCCCTTCTTCCGGCAGGGCCGGCGCCTCCTTGCTCATGGGTGCGCCTCCAGCACGGCATGCAGGGCGGCCACGGTGCGGCGGCGGGCATCGTGCATGCGCGCCAGCCCCTGGCGCACCCCATGGGCGTCATCGGCGAGCGCATGGCGCTCGACGCTGCGCATGCCTTCGGCCATCTCCAGCGCGCCGGCATGGGCGGCCGAGGACTTGAGGCCATGGGCAATGCGCGCGGCATGGGGCAGTTGGCCATCGGCCAGCGCCTGCTCCATGGCGGCCAGCCCCTGCGCCGCGGCGTCGAGGAAACCCGTCACCACCTCGCGCAGCAGCCCCGTGCCGCCCTGCTCGTCCAGGTACAGCAGGGTCTCGACCGCGCGCGCGTCGATGGCTGCGCGGTCGTCGGCAGGCACCACGGGCGCCTCGGGCAGCGCCTGCGGCACCACCTGCAGCCAGGGCGCCAGCGCCGCGGCCAGGGTGCCAATGCCGTAGGGCTTGGCGATGAAGCCGTCCATCCCGCTGGCGCGGCAGCGGGCGGCATCGTCGGCGCCGGCATTGGCCGTGAGCGCGATGATGGGCAGGCTGGCGCCGCGCCCATCGGGCAGGCCGCGTATCGCGCGGCTGGCGGCATAGCCGTCCACCACCGGCATCTGGCAGTCCATGAGCACGGCGTCGAAATCGTGTGCGCGCACGTGCTCGATGGCCTGCGCGCCGTCGTGCGCCTCGCGCCAGGCCAGGCCCAGCTTGCGCAGCATGCCCGCCGCCACGGCGCGGTTGACCGGGTGGTCCTCCACCAGCAGCACGGTGCCTTGCAGGCGCGGCACGGCGTCTGCAGCCGCCCCTGCAGCGCCTTCCCCACCGTTGTCGGTACGCGCGGGCAATGCGCCGGCAACTGGCAGCTCCAGCTGCACCGTGAAGCGCGAGCCGGCGCCCGGCTGGCTTTGCACCGCAACGTCGCCCCCCATGGCCCGGGCCAGGTCGCGGCAGATCGCCAGCCCCAGGCCGGTGCCGCCAAAGCGGCGCGTGGTCGATCCGTCTGCCTGGGCAAAGCGCTCGAAGATGCGCTCCTGCGCCTCGGCCGGTATGCCGATGCCCGTGTCCTGCACCACAATGTCCACCTGGGCGCGCCCGGCCGCCTGCGCGGGCGCCACCCACACCTGCACATTCACGCTGCCCTGTTCCGTGAACTTGATCGCGTTGCCGATGAGGTTGGCCACGATCTGTCGCAGGCGCAGCGCGTCGCCCACCAATTGGCACTCGGGCATCTGCCACTTCACCTGCGCCTGCAGGTTGAGGCCCTTGGCCAGCGCGGGCTGCACGAACATGGCCTGCGCCGCACCGATCTCGCGCCGCAGGTCGACACCGGCCTGCTCCAGCTGCAGCTGCCCGGCCTCGATCTTCGAGACGTCCAGCACATCGTCGATCAGCGCCAGCAGGTGCCGGCCCGAGGCCTGCACCGCACCGGCCCACTCGCGCTGCTCGCGGCTCAGCCCGCTGCCGAGCAGCAACTCGTTCATGCCCAGCACGCCATTGAGCGGCGTGCGGATCTCGTGGCTGATGGTGGCCAGGAACTCGCTTTTGACCAGCGCCAGCTGCTCGGCCGCCAGGCGCGCTCGCTCCAGCGCCCACTGGGCCGCATAGTCCTTGCGCACGATGAACTCGCGCCACCAGCCCACCCCCACCGCCAGCAGGAACAGCGTGACCACGTGGTAGGACCAGTAGGCCGCCTCGGTCGGCGACTGGCCGGGGTGCCACCACAGCGTGGCGCAAAAGGCCGCCAGGATGGCCAGGCCCGCCATCAGCGCCCAGCGGAACTGCAGGCCCAGCACGATGAAGCAGTAGAACTCCAGGAAGGTGAAGTTCAAGATGCCGACCCAGGAGTTCAGCCCCTCGCCGCCGGCCGCATCGATGCGCAGCAATATCCAGAACAGGCACAGCGACAGCGCGACGATGAAACCGGCCAGCACGGGCTGCCAGTGCCGACGCGCCTGCGGCAGGAAGGTGTAGGCCAGGCCCCCCAGCAAAATGGGCACGGCCACCTGCAGCCGCAGCGCATTGACCGCCACCGTGGGGTAGGCGATCCAGTCGACCAGGAAATCGCCCAGCACCAGCAACAGGCCCAGCAGCAGCGCGCCCTGGGCATAGCGGTGGTAGAACGAGAGGTAGTGCTCGCCAAACGCGTGCTCGACCTGCGCCGGCTCGAAGCGCAGCAGCACCCGCAACCGCAGGGTGGGCGCGGCGTCCTCAGGGGTGCGGGGGGGCCCGCTGGCGGTGCCCATGGCGGGAATTGGATCGGTGGAGACGGGCGGTTTGGAGATATCGTATAACGAATTGTTACTTTTGCGCAGCAGAGATTGGTGATGGCCCCTCAGGGCAGTCGGCGGCGCACGCTGGCGTGTGGTTGGCTACCACCAGATCAGGCCATGGGCTATACAGGCCCCGCCTGCGGCAGGGTGAAGCTGAGCGAAATCCGCTCCCGCCCCGGAACCGCCGTCCTCACCGCACCAGGGATGTCGAAGTAAGGGCGGCCCTTCAACAGCCGGTCCGGCTGCATGAAACCCGCAAACACCTCGATGGTGATGCCACCGCGCTCGTCCACCGCCACGTCCTGCGGGCGGATGCCATCGAAGTCAGGCCAGGCGCAGCCCAGCAACTGCTCGGTGGCAGCCTTGCGCGCGGCCGCCTTGCCGCGCACCACCAGCCGAGCCAGGTCGAGCGCCCCATCCCACTCCAGCCACAGCGCTAATGTGCCGCTGCCTTGCTTCACCGTGGCCAGCTTCACTGCATGGCAAAAACCATCGGCTGCCAAAGCCCGTAAGGCCGGCAGGTAGGTATGGCGCTCCACCCCGCAGGCATCCAGCACGGTCTGCAGCCCCGCCACCAAGGCGGCATGGGTCGCCATCGCCCGCTCGGGGGCAGGCAGCATGGCAATGGCGTTCCAGTCGGCAGCGATCTCCACATCAGTGCAGCCATCGAACACCTCGCCGCTCCAGGCGGCCGGATGCTCAACCCCGTAGATATTGACCTTGGCGATGTCCCTGCCCGTGCGCAGCCCCAGCTTGCGCAGAGTCTTGTGCAACTGGTACTCAATGGGCCCGAGCAGCCACAGCTCAGGCAGAAACCCTGGCGCCCCGCTGGTGCGCGCGAGCCGCGCCAGGTCGCGAAGGGCCCGGCCTGGCGGTGCCGAGGGTTTCATGGCATCGCCCTTACCCTCGCCTTCGCCATGGCGGCTCAGTTGGGGCGCTTCATGATCACCTGGCGCAGCTCCTCGTACTCGCTGCGCGTCACGGCCTGGGCGTCGTAGGCCTTCACCAGGTCATCGAGCTCGCGGCCCTTGGAGAACTTGACGCCCTCCTGCACGGTCACGCGCGAGGTGCTGCTGCTCACGCAGCCGGCCAGCGATGCCAAGCATGCGCAGACGATGGTGATGGTGGCAATCCGATGGTGGTTGTGCTTGTTCATGGCGCTGTTCTCAGTCACTTCACGCTGTCGATCAGCCGGCGGCGCTGGCTGTCGTACTCTCGGCTGCTCAATGCGCCGTTGTTGAAGGCGCTCTTCAGGTCGATCAGTTGCTGGCCGATGGTGGCCTCGACCGGCGCGCGCACGACGTCGGTCGAACTGCATGCCGACAGGGCCAGCACAGCCGCCACTGCCAGGAACGCCATGCTTGTTGGAAATTTCATGCACCCTCCTCCTTGGTTTGATGATGTCAGACGCTGAATCCTAGCCCACTTCCGGCAGGCAAGCGGCATGGAAGAAACAGCGCTGGCCCCCCATCACCCCATGCCCATTTCTATGGTCTATGCTCACACCGCCATGCTCCTCACACCCACCCACCTGCAGGACCTGCTGCTCGACCCCGCGAGCCACCCGCGTGGCCAGCCGCACCTGAGCGCGGCCAGCGGCCTGGTGCGGGCAGGCACATGGCTGTACCTGGTGGCCGACGACGAACACCACCTGGGCCTGCTGCCTGCCGGCACAGCCGCGCTGCCGCAAGCTCCCCTGGTGCAGTTGCACCGCATCCTGCCAGGCGACCTGCCAGCCGAGCCAAAGGCCCGCAAAAAGCGCAAGCCCGACCTGGAAGCGCTGGCCTTGCTGCCCGCATCGCCCACCCACCCGAGCGGGGCGCTGCTGGCCCTGGGGTCCGGGTCCAAGCCCAATCGGCAACGGGGCCTTGTCATCGCGCTCGATGCCACCGGACGCCCCGATGGCGCTGCACAGGTGGCGGACCTGTCCGCCCTCTACGCGCCCCTGCGCGCGGAGTTTGCCGACCTGAACCTCGAAGGCGCCTTTGTCGCCAACGGCGTACTGCACCTGCTGCAGCGCGGCAACAAGGGCGATGCGCGCAATGCCTGCATCACCTACCCGCTGGCCCCGCTGCAGGCCTGGCTGGCCGGCACCTGTGCGCAGCCACCAGCGCCGCTGCACTCCACCCTGTTCGACCTGGGCACGGTGGATGGCGTGCCGCTGGGCTTCACCGACGGCGCGGCGCCGCCCGGCGGCGATGGTGACGGCGGATGGGTCTTCAGCGCCGTGGCCGAGAACACGGACGACAGCTATGCCGATGGCGAATGCGTGGCATCGGCCATCGGCTGGGTCGGTGCGGACGGGGTGCTGCAGCGCATGGTTGCGCTGGAAGGCGCGCCCAAGGTCGAAGGGATTGCGCTGGACGGGGACAAGCGGCTGCTGATGGTCACGGATGCGGACGATCCGGAGCGTGCGTCGCGGCTATTGGCGGTCTCTCTACTGGATTGATGGATGAACAAGCACATGCCTTTTGAAGAGCAGTTCCACACCTGGCTGCGCCATGCCATGTCAGACGGGGCCATGCCACCCGAGGTGAAGGCCTACGCCTTCAACCTTTTGGAGCCCGCCGCCGCGCACGGTGTGAAATTCGCGGTCGAGCTGGTGGGCACCGCCGGGTTCGACGAGGACGACCCGGACTGGGCCTGCGACGAGGCCTGGTCGCCCCGCCAACGGCAACTGGACATTCCCGAGGCCTTCTCCGGCCCCGGCTGGGAGGCCTGCCTGGCCCGCATGGACGCACTGTTGCGCACCTGCCTCGCGTCGCCCAAGCTGGGGCCATTGCTGCAGCGGGGCGATGCCGTGGCGCTGGGGTTTGTGGATGGAGAGCTCAGTGTGCTCTGGCAGCGCCCGCGAACCGAGTCGGATTGATTGAAGAACCAGCCTCACCCCACGCCAGCACCCGCCCGAGAGTCCGGCAGGGAAACAACCAGCCCGCCACTCTTCATCGGCGGAGGCACTGCGAGGCCACGGACCTTGGTCCAGTACTCACCATGCACGTCGGCATCCACAGCGGGCGCGATGTGGGTCGCATACAGCGCATCGCGCCCATCCTTTCGCGGGCCGGAGATCCAGTACGGGTCACCCGTTGCCTCGTCGAAATAGTTCGACTTGAAGCCACTGCCCTTTTGGCTCTGGAAGGACTGCCCGGCGTAGTACAGGGTGGCGCCTGTTTTGGAGAAACGCACCCTGCCAATGCGCGCAGGGCCGGTGAGGCAGCCGGCCTTGGATTCGATGTACATGATGCGGGGTTTCATGACCTGTTGCTTGTAGCTGTTTGCGGCAGTAAACAATAAACCCGACTTTATGCGTAGCTGCACCTCAGTATTAGTGGGAAAGCGGCCCTCTTCAATTGCGGGCCCTATCGATTGGTAGTTTGATGCTCAGTGGTCGGGACACATGATATCGATTGCACCCCTCCGATAATTTTCCAGTTCCTGCAGGATCGATCCCATTTCCGAAATCTCCGCCTCAAGTTTTTCTGGCAGTATGTCTTCACCGTTTTGTACCCGAACACCATCGCTTGGCTTCAATCTAGTGGGGGTGCGAGCCAGTGCTTCTTTACCATCAACCGTAATCAGAAGGTTGTAAAACGAATGCACAAGATCGTTGCGTCGCGCGGCGAGCTTCTGAATTCTAGCCATCAGCTTATGAAACTCTGCGTGCGGCGTTTGATCAGACAAGCCGAAAATCTGGGCATGGCGTGTGTAGATGACATCAAGTGCGCGCGCCTTCGCATTGAATTCCAACTCCGCGACCAGAGTCGCCACGTACTCTGAGTCTGCGTCCACAATTTGAACGGTCAATTCGACCATGGCGGCCTCTACCGTTTGAAACTTCAGCACGAAGCGCCCAAGCTGGGCATGAAGAGCGCCGTAATTCATGATGTGTCCTAACTCTGACTTAGTTGAAAATTCACTGGGTCATCCAGATGTGCGTCAGCCCATTGCGGAGGTTAAGGCCGATGCGAAGGAACTCAACCGAGCGCTGTATGTCTGGCCGCACGGCACTACCCCCCAAACGCCGCCCCCAACACCCCCACAGCCTCCCTCCCCCGCCCACCCTGCACCCGCGAGTGCAGCACCACCGGCAGCCGCGGCAACGCCGGCAGCCCCAGCCGCGCGCCCACATCCACAGCCCCCAGCGGCAGCATGCGCGGCGCCAGTGCCGCCACACCCAGCCCGGCGATCACGGCCGCAGACACAGCCGCCACCCCGCCCCCCACGAATGCCTCGCGCCAGGGCACGCCAGCCTGATCGAGCAGTTGGCTGGCCACCACGCGCACGCCACACGGCTCTGCCAAGGTGACGATGGGCAAAGGCTCGCCTGCGCGGTGCTGCCAAGTGGGGGCCGCAAACCAGCCAAGGGGCTCTTCGGACAGCACCTGGCCGTCGCTGCGGCCCGCGCTGAAGCGCAGGATGGCCACATCGAGTTCGCGCCGGTCATAGGCCTGCAGCAGGTCGCCTGAGGAGCCGATGCGGATCTCGATCACCAGGCCCGGGTCGTGTGCGTTCATGCGCGCGATGAGGGCGGGCAGGTCGGGCCCGGCCACGTGGTCGCTGATGCCGATGGCGATGCGCTCGCGCTCGCGCTCGGCCTGTTCGGCAAAGGTGGCCAGGGTGCGCTGGTGCACGGCCAGCAGTTCACGTGCGGGGTCGAGAAACGCGGCGCCATGCGCCGACAGCTCCACATGGCGCGGGGTGCGTTCAATGAGGCGGCAGCCCAGGCGGTCTTCCAGGCGCTTGAGTTTGAGACTCACCGCGGCCTGGGTGGTCTGCATGGCGTCGGCCGCGCGGGTAAAGCTGCCCAGCTCGACAATGCGCACAAAGGCTTCGATGGCGTCGAGGTCGAGGGGGCGGTGCTGTTGTTGCGGTTGCGGTTGCTGCGTGTCCTTTGCCATATGCAATCATTATCACTGGTATAAATTGCAATAACAAACGGTGATGATTAGCATGGCGCCATCACTACTTTACAGAGATGACAACCATGCCCCTGCTCCACATCGCCATGCGCGCCGGCAAACCCGAGGCCTATCGCCAAGCCCTTTGCGACAGCCTGTACCAGGCCATGCGCGAGACCTTCAATGTGCCCGAGGATGACAAGTTCATGGTCATCACCGAGCACGACGCCGCCAACTTCAGCTACAACCCCACCTACATGGGGGTAGCGCGCAGCGATGACCTGGTGTTCATCCAGATCACGGCCAACAACACCCGCACGCTGGAGCAGAAGAAGGCGCTGTACCAGCGCATCACGCAGTTGCTGGGCGAGAGCCCGGGCCTACGGCCGGACGATGTGTTCATCAGCCTGGTGGAGGTGGCCAAGGAGAACTGGTCGTTTGGCCATGGCCTGGCGCAGTACGCATAAGGTGACTGCGGGCTTGAAGAGCGTGGGCTCGATGCATCGCCAATTTCAGCGGTCGGTCGCCATGATGCACAACTGGCGCTATCTGACAGTGCCCACGACCGCAGCCCCCACCGGAAGTTGGCCAGCAGTGCGTCAGTAGGTTGCCACCAGCTTGGCCGCCAATGCCTTGGCGCCCGCTCGCCAAGAGGCTTCTCTGGCAGCAGCGTTGGTTCTGATCACATCTGCAGCCACTGGCTCAACCGGGCCGCCCAGAACCGACAGATAGTCTCTTGCAGTCCAGAGCACGCGCCCCCCGCTGTCCTTCAGTTCCAAACGCATGCGCAATGTGGGCACCAGGTTGGAGCTGAATCCGTTGGGGATGCTGAAGCCATAACCTTCCACCAAAATGTGCAACGTCGCGCTCCCTGCGTCCCGGGTATCCCTCAGCGGGAATTTTCCGGACTGGCGCAACTGGGCGAGCGTCTCTTCGTAAGCGATCTGGTCGATGGTGGCCCCAGAGGAGACCTCCTTCTGGAACGCGTCGCGCGTGGCTTCTCTGCTGGACTGCGTTGCCAAGGCGCCCACAACGCCAAACACCATGTGCGTTGCGCCGCCGGGCCCCATGTACGTCATCTTTTCCGGTACCGCCACATCTCTGCTTACCACCACGGACTTCAGGGCCGTCCGGTCGGCACCTGAGATCTGCGTAGTGGTTGCGCACCCAGATAGAAATACCGCCATTGCAGCCAGTGCCAGAATCCTTGCGAACATCGATCATTCCTTGAAAAGTAAGCCGTTCGAAACATGCCGAGGCGTGCGAGCATAGCGGTGAAACGTGACTGCAGCGACGATTCAATGGCACATGCACCGGCGTACCTCACGAAGGTGTCCTCTCCGGAATAGGTTTGGGCAGGTGCGGCTATCGCGCTGCACGGGCCTGCGGTCGAAGGCACGTTCAGCGTGCTGTCGCAGGTGACCGAGGCCAACCGCTACTTCGACCAGGTCTGCCGGGTCAAGGCCATCAAGGGGGCGAGTGAACTGGCTCTGGCAGTGCAGGAGTCCATTAACTTCTTCCCCAACTCCATCTACAAGCCCAAGCTGTGCATACGCACCACCCTGGAAGCGGCTCGATACCCCTGCGAAGCGGGACGTCCTGCGCGATACCGGCATTCGGCTGATGCGGGGCTACCTGTTTGCGCGGCCGGCGTTCCGGGCGATGGCGCAGATGGGTGCGGCGGGGTTTGGAGCCGCGCCGAGCAGACGACTGGCGTCTGCCCCCAGGCTGGCCGTGTTATGCCCTGCCCTGCTGCGGGATCAGACGCGCTGCCCATCTTTGACACGATAGCTCGGCTGGTACATGGTCACCAGTTCTTCGGCCGCCGTGGGGTGCACGGCCATGGTGCGGTCGAAGTCGTCCTTGGTGGCGCCGGCCTTGAGCGAGATGCCCAAAATCTGCACCATCTCGCCCGCATCGTGGCCCAGGATGTGGGCGCCCAGCACCTTGCGGCTGGCGGCATCGACCACGAGCTTCATGACCATCTTCTCGGCGCGGCCCGAGAGTGTGGCCTTCATGGGGCGGAACTCGGCGCGGTAGACCTCGATCTCGGCATGGCGTTGGGCGGCCTCTTCTTCCGACAGGCCCACGGTGCCGATCTCGGGCTGCGAGAACACGGCGGTGGCGATTAAATCGTGGTCAGGCGCGGTGGGTTGGCCCCGGTACTCGGTGGCGATGAAACACATGGCCTCGTGGATGGCCACGGGCGTGAGCTGCACGCGGTTGGTCACGTCGCCCAGTGCCCAGATGCTGGGCACGTTGGTGCGCGAGTAGGCGTCCACGACGATGGCACCGCGCTCGTCCAGGGCCACGCCGGCCGCCTCCAGCCCCAGGCCGCGGGTGTTGGGGTCGCGGCCGAGCGCCAGCATGACGGTATCGACAGCGATGGTCTCGCCGTTCTTCGTGGTGGCGATGAGGCCGCCGCCCTCGCCCTCCACCTGGGCCACGTTCTCGATGACATCGGTGAGCAGGATGCGGATGCCCTTGTCCACCATGGCCTTGTGCAGGCCCTGGCGCATGTCGTGGTCGAAGCGCGAGAGGATTTCCTTGCCGCGGTAGATCAGCGTGACCTCCACACCCAGGCCGTGGAAGATGTTGGCGAACTCGACGGCGATGTAGCCGCCGCCAGCGATCAGGATGGAGCGCGGCAGCGCGGCAAGGTCGAAGGCCTCGTTGGAGCTGATGCACAGTTCGTGCCCCGGCAGCGCCGCATGCGGGTTGGGCGTGCCGCCCGTGGCGATGACGATGCGCTCTGCGGTCACCGTCTTGCCGGTGGCCACGATGCGCACGGTGTGCGCGTCCACCAGCTCGGCGCGGCTGTCGATGATCTCGGCACCGTTGGTGTCCAGGCCGCGGCGGTACAGGCCTTCGAGCCGGGCGATCTCCTTGTCCTTGGCGGCGATCAGCGCCTTCCAGTCGAACGTGGGCGTGCCCACCTGCCAGCCATAGCCCGCAGCGTCCTCGAAATGCTCGTGGAACTGCGAGGCGTAAACGAACAGCTTCTTGGGCACACAGCCACGGATGACGCAGGTGCCGCCAAACCGGTGCTCCTCGGCAACGGCCACGCGCTTGCCCAGCGATGCGGCCACACGGCCGGCCCTGACGCCACCGGAGCCGCCGCCGATCACGAACAAATCATAGTCATACGTGCCCATGGCATCTTTTCCTTGTCACTGTGTTCTGCGGCCCTGTGCACGCACATGCATGGCGCTGGCAGGCAATCTGCATGCGCACGGGGATGGTAAAGCAACGCTGAACAAGAGAGCGTTGCAGGGCCAAGTTCGGCCGCGTGCCGCGTACCAAGCTGGCGGCTCAGGCCCCGACGGCAGTGCCCAGCACCAGGCCCCCTGCAAAAAGCAGCCAGTCATTGGCGATGTGCGCCATGGCGGACACGGCGAGGTTCTTGGTGCGCAGGTAGGCCAGCGACAGCACCAGCCGCGCCGAGCCAATCACCAGCAGGCACTGCGCCACATTCCAGCCATAGGTGGGCAGGTGCAAGGCGCCGAAGATCAGCGCCGACACCAGCCAGGCCCCCACGATGGCCTGGCCCCGGCTGAGGCCCAGCGGGCCCGACAACCCGGCGAGCACGGCGAGGAAGGGCAATACGGTGATGATTTCCTCGCCGACGAGCTGGGGTATGGTGCGCGCAAAAAAGGCCACGCGCTCGCCCGTGTCCATGCGCCCGAGCGCACCGAACGCGGGGTTGGAAGCCTCCTCGCCGAACAGGCGGCTGACCAGCAGGGCCACCAACACGGTCACCGCGATATTGAGCAGCGCCACGCCCAGGGCCAGGCCCAGGTCGCGCCAGCCCACGCGCCGGAACAGCACCTGCCAGTGCGGCCCGGCCACCAACCGCAGCGCCAGCAAGGGCACCAGGGGGAACAGGACGGCCGGCACCACCGCGCCCCAAGCCCCCCAGGCTGCAGGCATGCGCAGGTAGAGCGCGGCAAAGCCCAGCGCGGCGCCCAGCAGCAGCACGCACCAGCGGCCCGCACCCAGGGCGAGCGGCCGGCCGTTGTAGAAGGGAAAGTCGGCGCCGCCAGGCGTGGCTGCGGGGGGCTGCGCAAGGGTCATGCGGGTAGGTGCAAGGGGCGGCATGGGCCGCATTGGAAGGCATATCGCAGCGCCGGTAAACCCCGGCTGCTGGGTTTGTGTTTCAGGCGCTGCACCGGTGGCCAGCACTTCACACTGGCCTCACCATGCCGGGCAACACTGGTGGGCACCTTGTCGTGCGCATGCCGACCCTGAAAAAATGACCTACTTGCTCAACCAGCTACGCTGGTTCTCCCTGCCCTTCGTGTTCATAGGCGCGGCCTGCCTTGGCATCTGGCTGTGGCTGGCGTTCGGGGCCATTGCCGTGGCCCATTGCCCGCCTGACCTGGTGTGGCACGGCGGCCTCAGCGGCAACAAGAAATGCAGTTGGCCACTGGCCGTGTACCTTCTCAAGGACATGGGCGGGGCCTCGGCCATGGGTGCCCTCACCGTGCTACTGTGTGCCGTGGTGGCCCCGGCGCGCAAGGCGGCCACGGCCAGTGCGGCAGCCATCGCGGTCTGCGCTCTGGCACTGCTGTTTCTGGTCGGCGGCGACCATGGGGCGCGCCCCGCCAGCCTGGTGTTTGCCGTCAAGGTGGCTTTCGGGGTGTCTTCATGGTTTGCGGTGTGGGGCGTCTCGCGCTGCGTACAAAGGCGGCAGGCATGATCTCGTCAATGGCTCAGCCGATGATCGCCCCCAGCAGCAGCACGAAGCTCAGCAGCAACCAGTCGTTGAGGATGTGCGCCAGCGCAGCCACAGACAGGTTCCTCGTGCGCAGGTAGGCCAGCCACAGCACCATGCGCGATGTGCTGATGATGACCAGACTCTGCGCCACGTTCCACCCGTAAGTGGGCAGGTGCAAGGCACCGAACAGCACCGATGCCAACACCCAGGCACCCACGATGGCCCGGCGCCGTGGCCAGCCCACCGGGCCGGCCAGCCAGGTGAGGAAGGCCAGGAACGGCAGCACGGTGAGGATCTCTTCGCCGATGAGGTGCGGGATGGTGCTGGCCATGAAGACCAGCTTCTCTGCCGTGCCCATGCCGGCCAGCGCCTTGATCACGGGGTTGGGCACGGCGCCGAACAGGCGCGAGACGACGAGGGCCACCACCACCGTGACGGTGATGCTGAGCAGCACCAGGCCGATGGCCAGCCGCACGTCGCGCCAACCCATGCGCCGAAACAGCACCTGCCACTGCGGCCCCGCCACCGCGCGCAGCGCCAGCAGCGGCAGCGCCGGGAACACGATGGCCGGGATCGCGGCAGCCCAACCGCCGGACATGCGCCACGCCACCATGGCGGGGATGTACAGCGCACCATAGGCTGCCGCCAAGGCCAGCAGGACGAAGCACCACTGCCGCGCACCCAGCGCCACGGGCTGGCCGTTGTAGAAGGGGAAGTCGGCTCCCTGGGGTGCGGTTGGGTGGTCTGGTGTCATGCAAGGCAGAAAAAGGGCCCGGTGGGCAAGGGCGGTATCGCAGTGGCCGCCAGCGGCATGTGCTGTGCAGAGCATAGCGCGGGGCAGCACTTCATACTGGCCTCACTGTGCGGGCCAACACTGGGGGCCATTTGCTGTCCCTCCACTGTATGAACCATCTGAAAACCTGGCTTCGCTGGTGTGCCCTGCCCTTCGTGTTCGTGGGCGCCATCCTTCTTGCCTTCTGGTTGTGGTCGACATTCCCCTATGTTTCCGCGGCGACTTGTTCACCGCCGCTGGAATGGGGCGGCAGCGCCCCTCCCAGTGTGAAATGCAGCCTGCGGCTGGTCGCACGCGTGTTGCTGGACATCGGCGGGGCGTCGATGCCTGGTCTGATGGCGGTGTTTCTCTGCGCGGCGGTGGCCCCGGCGCGCAGGCCCGCCACGGCGTGCGTTGCGGCCCTCGGGGTCTGTGCGGTGGGCCTGGTCTATGGTCTGTTCACCGCCTCACTGCGCAGCCCGATGAAGCTCACCGTGCGGGCCGACCTGGTGGCGATCTTCGCATCGCCCTGGCTGACGGTCTGGCTCGTTGCGCACCTGGACCGGCTGCCAAAGGCCGGGTTCAATCCGCCGTGGCGTCCAGCCGGTAGCCAAAGCCGCGCACGGTCTTGATGAGCGCCAGCGCGTGGCCCTCGTCGATCTTGCTGCGCAGGCGGCGCACGTACACGTCGACCACGTTGGTCAGCGGATCTTCGTTGGTGCCCCAGACGTTGGAGAGGATGCGCTCGCGGCTGTACACGCGGCCCGGGGCGCTGATCAGCAGTTCCAGAAAGGCCAGCTCGCGGGCGGTGAGCGCGATGGGCTGGCCGGCGCGGCTGGCCTGCATGCGCTCCAGGTCGAGCACCAGGTCGGCCACCTGCAGGGTGCTGGCGCGCGGGCGCTGCTCGCGGCCCCGGCGCAGCAGGGCCTCAATGCGGGCCAGCAGTTCCTCGAAGGCAAAGGGCTTGGTGAGGTAGTCGTCCGCCCCCAGGCGCAGGCCGTTGACCTTGTCTTCGGTGTTGCTCAGCGCGCTGAGCATCAGCATGGGCATGTGGCGGCCTTCGGCGCGCAGGGTCTGGCACAGCTCCAGCCCGCTCAGGCCGGGCAGCATCAGGTCCAGGAGCAGCAGCACGCCGGGCTCGGCGCTGCGCGCCAGGGCCAGGCCTTCGGGCCCGGTGCGGGCCAGCTCCACGCGGTAGCCCTCGGCCTTGAGGCCGCGCACCAGGAAGTCGGCCACGCGCGCGTCGTCTTCCACCACCAGGATGTGCTTGTTCATGTTCATGCCAGCGCTCCCTGCTGTGCTCCCACCTGCGGGGCACCCTGCGGCGGCGGTGCCATCACCCGCGGCAGTTCGATGCGCACCACCGTGCCCTGCTGGGGCACGCTGGCGATGACGATACGGCCCTGGTGCACCTGCACGATGCCCTGGGCGATGGACAGGCCGATGCCCGTGCCGTCGGCCCGGTGGGCGCGCGCCCGGCGCCCGCGCACGAAGCGCTCGAACACGCGGGGCAGTTCGTCCGCGTCGATGCCGATGCCTTCATCGCGCACCACCACCGCGACCTCACCCACCCCATCCGCCCCGGCCACGCCTTGCAGGCCGATGCGCACGGTGGTGCCGCGCGCCGAATAGCGCACCGCGTTGTCCAGCACGATCACCAGCGCCTGGCGCAGGCGGTCGGCGTCGGCCAGCACGGTGACCTGGCCGGTAGGCAGTGCGCCGCTGCCATCGCCATCCCCTTCGGTGCCGTCCAGCAGCCATTGCACCTGCACACCCTGCGGTGCGCCCAGGGCAGCGGCCTGCTCTGCGGCATCGCCCAGCAGGGCGCGCAGGTCCACCGGGGCCGGGTGCATCACCAACTGGTCGGCCTCGGCCTTGGCGATGAGCAGCAGGTCGTGGATGACGCGGGTGAGCTGGTCCACCCCACCCACGATGCGCGCCAGGGTCTGGCGGTATTCATCGGCCGGCTTGTCGCCACCGCGCAGCGCAATCTCGGCTTCGCCGCGGATGGAGGTGGCGGGGGTGCGCAGCTCGTGACCCAGGTCGGCAAACAGCTGGCGGCGGCGCTGGTCCAGGCGCTGCAGGGTGTCGTGCGCAGCGCTCAGCTCCTGGGTGCGGGCCTGCACCGCGTCTTCCAACCCGCGGCGCGCGGCATCGGCGCGCGCACGGTGCTGCTGCAGCTCGGCCGCCATGGCGTTGAAGTGCTGGGCCACGCGGTCGAATTCGTCGTTGGAGCCGGTGGCCACGCGGTGGTCCAGGGCCCCGGCCTGCAGGGCCTGCGTGCCTTCGAGCAGCCGGTCCAGCGGGCGCTGCAGACGCCGCTTGAGGTGCAGCGCCAGCACCACGGCAACGGCCAGCGTGATGAGGGCCATGCCGATGGCCTGCGCACGCAGCACGTCGAGCCCGCGCTCGGTGGCGGCGCGGGCTACCGGCACGGCCGCGCGCTGGTGCGCGATGGCACCATTGATCAGCTCGCGCAGGTCGCGCCCGCGCGCCATGTCGAACACCTGGGTGAGCTCGCCCCACAGGGCCGGAAAGTCGGCGCCCTGCTCCAGCGGCACCAGCTGCGCCAGCCGCGCCTCCACCGCCTGGATGTTGTCGCGCAGCAGCTCGGTCACACCCACGAGCTGGGGCACCTCGGCGGGCATGCTCACGCCTTCGCGGCGCACGAGCTCGGTCCACAGCGCCAGGTCGCGCCGCACCAGGTCGTCGAGGTTGGCGGCGCTGGCGACCATGCTGGCCACCAGGCGCTCGCGCTGTTCGGGCTGGGCATCGGTGTCCATCAGGCGCTGCATGGCCCACACGCGCAGGCGCTGCTTGTTGGCCGACAGGTCCAGCAGCTCGGCCTGGATGTCGCTGGCCAGCCGGCTGTGCTGGGCATAGTCGTTGACGCGGTTGGCGCCCCAGTACACAAAGGCGGCCTGGATGCAGACCAGGGCCACCAGGGCAGCAAAGGCCAGGGAGAGTCGTGCGCGGTACATGGGGGCGAAAGGCCTGGTCGGGAGGCTCGGATTATGAAGCCTGGCAGGCGCGCCGGCGGTGTGCCCGGCAGGCTGGGCACGGGGGTGACGTACCCGGCCCAGCCATCCATCGATCAGTTGCCGGTGAACGGCAGCGACGAGTGGTGCACCACGATGCGCAGCTTGCCCGCATCGTCCTTGACGAAGGCCCAGGTCTTGTCCACCGTGGTCACCTTGCCGGCCTTGTCGGTGAACATCACGTTGCCCATGGTGTTGGCCGAATCACCGGCGATGAACACGGCGGCATTGGTGATTTCGCACTTGGTCCAGCCCTTGAGGGCGAAACCCGTGTCCTTGGGGTAGGCCGGGTTGCCGCCCACGAAGTAGGCCAGCGCGCCCTCGCGGGTGGTGCGGAAGGTCTGCGGCGTGGTGGTCAGGGTCGGCTTGAACAGCACGGCGCCCATCTGGTAGCCGTAGGCGGCGTCGATCACCTTCTCGGCCAGCGCCTTGGCTGCCACCGGGCCGCTGGTGGTGTGGGTGGTGCTGATGTCGACAAGCGCCTTGCACCAGGCCTGCTGGGCCGCCAGCACTTCGCTTTCGGAAATGGCGTGGTTGACGACCGGGCCCTTGGCGGCGGCAGGCACAACGGCGGCGCCCACCAGGAGGCTGGCGACGGCGATGCAGATGGATGTTTTCATGGTTTTCTCTGGTTGAAATGGTTGGTTTCCCCCGGCGGCCGGATGGCTGCCTGGGGGACCTACAGTTCACCAAAGCGGTATGGATGCGGCCTGAATGCCGCATGAAAAGGCCGTGAGCAGAAGATGAACGCGTGATGAACGGCCAGGGCAGCCGTCGTCCGCCACCCGCCTCCCGGTGACGACTGGCCTCAGCCCTGCTGCACCCGGTTGCGCCCCGCCTGCTTGGCCGCATACAGCGCGGCATCGGCGCGGCCATAGATGCGCTCGGGGTCCTCGCCCTCCACCAGCGTAGCGGTGCCGACGCTGATGGTCACGGGCATCTCGGGCCAGGGACCGTCTTCCACGGCTTTGCGCATGCGCTCGCCGACCTCGTGGGCGCCGGCCTCGCCGGTGCTGGGCAGGATGACGGCGAACTCCTCGCCGCCCACGCGGGCCACCACGTCCACCGTGCGGGCGCAGGCCTTGAGGTGGCCGGCGATGGCCTGCAGCACGCGGTCGCCGCCATCGTGGCCCAGGGTGTCGTTGACGCGCTTGAAGTGGTCCACGTCGAGCATGAGCAGGCTCAGCGGCGTGCCGCGGCGCTGCACGATGGCCAGCTCCTGCGCCATGTGGGCGTCGAAGGCGCGGCGGTTGCGCAGGCCCGTGAGGGGGTCGGTGGTGGCGAGCTCCTCGAGCTTCATGTTGAGCTCGGCCACGCGCTGGATCTGCCCGACCAGTTGCTGGTTGACGTTGGCGGCATGCTGCAGGGCGACGCGCAGGCGGATCTCGCGCAGGGCGGACTGGCCCAGCTCGGTGAGCACATCGATGTCCTGCCCGGTCCAGTGCCGCGGCGCGAAGTCGAGCGCGCAGAAGGTGCCCAGGGCGTCGCCCTCTTCCGTGAGCAGCGGCACGCCGGCATAGGCGCGCACACCCTTGGCCTTGACGCCGGGCAGGTCGCGGAACACGGGCAGCAGGGTGGCGTCTTCAATCACCAGGGGCTGCCTGGAGGCAGCCACGTAGTGGCAGAAGGTGCGCCCCATCTGGTCGCGGCTGCCGCCGGGCGTGGCCACGCCAGGCCCCAGGGCGGTGGTGCTCATGTGGAAGTCGCGCGCCCGGTCGAGCAGCGAGACGAAGACCACGGGCGCGCCGGTCAGCCGCGATGCCAGGCTGGTGAGGCGGTCGAAGGTCTCTTCGGGCGGGCTGTCGAGCAGGCCCGTGCGCTGCACGGCGTCCAGGCGCCGGGGGTCGGACAGCGCGGTGTGGATGCTGGCGTCGTCCGGCGGGGGGGAGAGCACGAGGTCCATGGCGTGGGGTACCTGGAAGTGGTGGACGAAAGGTACATCATCGCCACCCGCTGCGGGCGCCTTGTAGGGAAGACCCTGTCACGGGCCGTCGGCCGATGCCGCGTACGTCGCTGCCGGTATGCCCCCGAAACGCGGCCCGCCCAGCGTGGCGCCTTCGAGCGATTGGCCGCCGTTGAGCGCGTTGTTCACGGCCTGCAGCAGGCCGCTGCGGTCGGTGACGGTCTGGAATTTCAGGCGCGGGCCGGCATGGAACATGCGCTGTGCGGCCAGCAGGGCCGCGACAAAGACCGGCTCGCGGGTGAGGGGAAAGTCCACCCACTCGCCAGCCGCATCCTGCACCGAGAATTCGGTGGGCAGCTGCAGGGTGGCGGCGGGCTCGACGTGCGAGACCAGCACCAGGCCAAAGCCTTCGGGCACCACGTCGATGAGCCGGCGTGCCAGCGTGGCATCGCCGCCCGCAAGGGCCAGCACGGCGGCCTCTATCTCAGCAGCGGACAGTTCGGGGTTGCCCAGGGCATCGATGGCCTGCTCGACCAGGGCGGTGATGTCTGGGTCCATCACTGCTGGCGCGGCCGGATGGCCACCAGCACGTTCTCGCCCTCCACCCGCTCGGCGCGAAACTCCACGCGCGCACCGGGCTGCAGGCCCTTGAGCAGTGCCGCATCGCGCACCCGGTAGGTGATGGTGGAAAACGGAATCTTCACGCCCGGCGCCACCTTGATGTGCGCAAAGGTGTCGCGGCTGCCCTGCTCCTGCGAGACGGCGCGGAACTCGCCGTGGGTGTAGATGGTGGCAGGCTCGGCTGCTGCTGCGGGGGCCGTCGCCTGGGCCAGGGCAGCCACCGGCAGGCAGCACAGCAGCGCCGCAGCGGCGGCCAGGGAGCGGAGCGTGGGCAGGAGGGGTGTGGCGGTCATGCGAAAAAGCATACCGCACACCGCCGCCGGATACCAAGCGGGCAATGTCCACTGCCCATGCGGGCAAGGTCCATTCATTTGCACAGGCTGCTGTCGCCCGATACCGCCAGCTCGGTGACCTTGGCGATGGCCCCGTACTTGCCGGCGGGGCCGGCCTGGTCGTGCTTGCGCACCGACGCCTTGACCCGAACGGGTGCCACCCACAACGGTGCATCGCCCTGCAGCGCCTTGATCTGCTCCATGACCTCGCGGCTGACCTCGACAAAATAGATCTGGTCCGGGGCCGTGCGCAGATCAAACCGGCCCGGCCCGACCGCCATGCAGCCCGACAAAGTGTCTGCCGCCATGGTGCAGCCACTGGCCGCGGCCGCAACAATCACGGCGGGAATGCGCTGGATGAGGTTCATGCAATGCGATGAAAGGGTGACACGCTACCAGACTCATTGCCCGGCAGGAGGTTCCGCCGTTCTGCCAGTCCCCGGGCGGAAAGACGGCCGCGCCGCCAGCGCAATCCCCAGCGCCGCCACCACCAACGCCGCCGCCACGCCAAAGGTGGCCTGCATGCCCGCCGCCACCGCGCCGGGCTGCACCATGGCACCGCCCTGCCCGCCTGCGCCCCAGGCGAACACGGCACCCATGGCCGATGCACCGGTGACCAGCCCCAGGTTGCGCGACAGGTTGAGCAGGCCGGACACCACGCCGCGCTGCTGCGGCTGCTGCACCGTGGCGGCCATCACGGCCGTGTTGTTGGCGGCCTGGAACAGCGCGTAGCCGGCGGTGACAAGGGCCAGCGGCAGCACATAGCCGGCCACGCCAAAGCCTGCCGGCAGCAGCGCCAGCGCAGCCGAGCCCACGGCCATGGCGATGAGCCCAGCCCGCGTGGTGCGCTGTGTGCCCAGGCGGTCCACCAGCCGGCCGGCCGGCACCCCCGCCAGCGCAGAGACCAGCGGCCCGCTCGACATGGCCAGCCCCACCTGGGCAGTGCCCAGCCCGAGCGCCCCCGCCAGGTAGAACGGGCCCACCACCAGCGTGGCCATGACCACGGTGGTGACCAGCGCGCCCATGGCAAAGCCGGCACCCAGGGCCGGGCTTTGGAGGAACAGCCCCAGGGGCACCAGCGGTGCGGCGCCATGCCGCCCTGCCCGGCGCTGCGCGCCAATGAACAGCGCCAGGCCCAGCCCTGCACCGGCCAGCAGCGCCGCGTTCAGCGCGCCCCACTGGCCCCGGCCCAGCGTCATGGCCAGCGCGTAGGCGGCCAGCGTGACGGCCAGCAGCAGCATGCCCACCACGTCGAAGCGCGGGCGCTGCACGCCTGCACGGGCACTGTCTGCAGGCAGGTAGCGGCGCGCCGCCCACCATGCCGCCCCGCCCAGCGGCAGGTTGATGGCAAACAGCGCCGGCCAACCCCAGCCCGCGATCAGCGCCCCGCCCAGCGTGGGGCCCAGCGCCGTGCCCACGGCCGACATCGTGCCCAGGAGGCCCATGGCGCTGCCGGTGCGCCCTGGCGGCACGGCATCGGCCACCAGGGCCATGGCCAGCGCCATCATGACGGCAGCACCCAGGCCCTGCACGGCGCGCGCCGCCACCAGCCAGGCCAGCGACGGCGCCAGGGCGCACAGCGCCGAGGCCGCGGTGAACAGCGCAATGCCCGCTAGCAGCAGCCGCTGGCGGCCCCACAGGTCGCCCAGGCGCCCCACGCCGACCACCGCGGTGGTGATGGCCAGCAGGTAGGCCAGCACCACCCACTGCACCTGCTGGAATGTGGCGCCAAAGGCCTGCGCCAGCGTGGGCAGGCCCACATTGGCGATGCTGGTGCCCAGCGAGGACAGCAGCATGGCCAGCGACAGGCTGGCCAGCACGCCGCGTGGCGTGGCGGAAGATGAAGACGGGTTCGCAGTGGTGGTGGTCATGGTGCAGCGGCAGACAACTGATCGATGCAGTGAGCGTAGGCATTTGCCAGCCATGGCGGAAGGCGCAGCATTTGCATTGCATCAGTGCACCAGACGCCATGCCGACCCATAATGGCGAGCGTATGTCCCGCCCCGACCTGAACCTGCTCGTCACCCTCGATGTGCTGCTGACCGAAGGCAATGTGGCGCGCGCCGCCAAGCGCCTGCACCTGAGCCCCTCGGCCATGAGCCGGGCGCTGGCGCGGCTGCGCGAGACGGTGGGCGACCCGCTGCTGGTGCGCGCCGGCCGCGGCCTGGTGCCCACGCCCCGGGCGCTGGAGCTGCGCGAGCGCGTGGGCCAGCTGGTGCACGACACCGAGGCGGTGCTGCGCCCGGCCCAGGCGCCGGACCTCGCGCAGCTCACGCACGTCTTCACGCTGCGCACCAGCGATGGCTTTGCCGAGACCTTCGGCCCGGCGCTGATCGCCCGCGTGGCGGCCGAGGCGCCCGGCGTGCGCCTGCGCTTCGTGCAAAAGCCCGACAAGGACAGCACACCGCTGCGCGATGGCGAGGTGGACCTGGAGACCGGCGTGCTCGGCCCCGCCATGGGGCCCGAGGTGCGCGTGCAGGCGCTGCTGCGCGACCGCTTCGTGGGCGTGGTGCGCATGGGCCACCCGCTGGCGGGCGGCCGCATCACGGCCAGGCGCTATGCCGCGGGCCGGCACATCGCCGTGTCGCGCCGCGGACTGGACCAGGGGCCGGTGGAGCAGGTGATGGGCCCGCTGGGCCTGGTGCGCGACATCGCCACCATCGTGAGCGGCTTTGCCACGGCGCTGGCGCTGGCCCGCGCCACCGATCTGATCGCCACCGTGCCCGAGCGGCACACCGCCGGCCTGCGCGCGGGCCTGCACACTTTTGCCCTGCCCGTGCCGGTGCCCGAGATCACCGTGTCGCTGCTGTGGCACCCGCGCCTGCATGCGGACCCGGCGCACCGCTGGCTGCGGGCACTGGTGCTGGAGGTCTGCGGGGGCGCTGCGCCGACCTGAATCGCTGCGCGCTACAGGCTGTCCAGCGTGCTGCGCAGGTGGCTGGCATGCCCACGCAGTGCCTGCAGCTGCGGGCCCTGCATTTTGCGCAGCTGGCGGTACACCATGCCCAGGCGCAAGTTGCTGCCCAAGGTGGCTTCGTGGCGGGCAAAGAAGTCCCAGTACAAGGCGTTGTAGGGGCAGGCGCGCTCACCCACTTTCAGCTTCTTGTCGTAGTGGCAGCCCTTGCAGTAATCGCCCATGCGGTCGATGTAGGTGGCGCTGCTCACATAGGGCTTGGTGGCCAGCAAGCCGCCGTCGGCAAACTGGCTCATGCCCACCGTATTGGGCAACTCCACCCACTCGAAGGCGTCGACGTACACGCCCAGGTACCAGCGGTGCACGGCGGCAGGGTCCAGCCCGGCCAGCAGGGCAAAGTTGCCGATGACCATGAGCCGCTGGATGTGGTGGGCGTAGGCACCATCGAGCGACTGCCCCACGGCATGCTGCAGGCAGCGCATGCGGGTGTCGCCGCTCCAGAACCACTGCGGCAGCGGGGTGCTGTGGCCCAGGGCGTTGCGCCCGTCGTAGCCGGGCATGTGGGCCCAGTAGATGCCGCGCACGTACTCGCGCCAGCCCAGGATCTGGCGGATGAAGCCTTCCACCGCCGCCAGCGGCGCAGTGCCGGCCTGCCATGCGCCCTGGGCGCGCTGCACCACCTCGCGCGGGTGCAGCATCTTGGTGTTGAGGGCGAACGACAGCAGCGAGTGGAACAGGTGCGGGCTGCACGTGCTCATGGCGTCTTCGTACTCGCCAAAGTGCGGCAGCGTGGTGGCGATGAAGTGGTCGAGCCCGGCCAGGGCCTCGGCCCGGTTCAGCGGCCAGCGCAGTTGCGCGGCCTGCGGGTTGCCAAAGCTCTGCACACCGGCGGCCGTGATGGTGGCCCACAGGGCGCTGTGGTCGTGCACGGGCCGCGCGTCGGGCGGGGTGGCGGGCGTGCCGGGCCAGGGCTTGCGGTTGTCGTGGTCGTAGTTCCACTGGCCGCCTTCGGGCTCGCCGGCCTCGTCGATCAGCACGCCATGCCGGTGGCGCATGCGGCGGTAGAAGTGCTCCATGAGCCACTGCCTGCGGCCCGCAAACACCTCGGCCACCTCGCTGCGGCTGGTGTAGAAATGCTCGCTGCCCACGGCCTGGGTGGCAAAGGGCTGCTCTGCGCACCAGTGGCGCAGTTGCTCGTCGAGCCGCCACTCGTCGGGGTGCTGGTACTCAAGCCGCTGTGCGCCATAGTGCGCCATGAGGGCGGCCAGGTTGCCGGGCAGGGACTGGCGGTTGCTGGCGTCGTCGATGGCCACGTAGCGCACGCGGTGGCCGGCGCTGCGCAGGTGGCGAGCCAGGTCGCGCATGGCCGCAAAGATGGCGAGGATCTTTTGCGCGTGGTGCAGCACGTAATCGGTCTCTTGCCGCACCTCCATCAGCACATAGACCACGCCGGCATCGCGCGTGGCAAACCAGCTGTGCTGCGGGTTGAGCTGGTCGCCCAGCACCAGGCGCAGGGTGTGGGCTGGTGCGGGCTCGCGGCTGCTCATGCCGTGCCCCACAGGCGGCGGTAGCTGCCGTCGGCATCGTGCTCTTGCGCCTGCTTGGCGGGGTTGAAGCGGCGCCCGCCGCGCGGATCGGTGCCGCGCCCGGCGATGTAGAGCCAGTTGCCCTGGTTGCTGTAGGGGTCGTAGTCCAGCAGTTGCGATTCGAACCAGGCGGCGCCCGCGCGCCAGTCGCCCTGCAGGTCGTGGATGAGGTAGCTGGCCGCCACCTGGCGCAGGCGGTTGCTCAGGTATCCGGTGGCGGCCAGCTCGCGCAAGGCGGCGTCCACCAGCGGCTCGCCGGTCTGCCCGGCGCACCAGCGCGCGAAACCGGCCGCGTTGTGGGGCGCCAGCGGCTGGGCCGAGAGGCCGCGCGCGCGGTACAGGGTGCGCCCGTGCTGCAGGTGCAGCAGTCGGAAATAGTCGCGCCACAGCAGTTCGAACCACAGCCAATAGGTGCCCTCGTTGGCACCGTGCGCGGCCTCGAACCGGCGCAGCGCGGCCATGGCATGCCGGGCCGAGAGCGCGCCCGTGGCCAGCCAGGGCGAAAACTTGCTGGAGTAGCCCAACCCCGTGAGCCCGTTGCGGGTGGCCTTGTAGCTGTGGGGTTGCCCGCTGGCCAGGTACTGCTGCACATGGGCCAGTGCGGCGGTTTCGCCCCCATCGCAGGCGGGGGTGCCGTAGGGGAAGGAGGAGCGCACGTCGCAGCCGGCGCCCTCACCCGCCTCCACTCCGTCACCATGCCCGCCCTGCCCTTGCGCCGCACCCACGGCACCGGTCGTGTGCAACACCTCTTGCCACGCTGCATCGGTCAGCGCTGCGGGCGGCGGCAGCAAGGCCGCAGGCGCCGGCAGCGGCTGCGGCGGCTGGATGCCAGCCTGCTCCACCGCCTGCCGAAAGGTGGTGAACACGCCGGGCAGGGCCCCCACAGGCCACGGCAGATCACACGGCTGCAGCAGGCTGCTGTGCCACACGGTCTGCACCTGCAGGCCGGCTGCGCGCAGGGCGGCCACCTCGGCCTGCTCTTGGGGGGCGGCAATTTCTTCACACACCACGGTGGTGGCGCCCACGGCGCGGGCCAGCACGGGCAGCACGGCGGCGGGCAGGCCCTGGCACTGCCGCAGCGGGTTGCCCAGCCCGGCCATGCCAGCCGCCAGGTCGCGCAGTGCAGCCCCCTCGAAGGCACGGCGGTGCGGGCCCCGGCGCGCAAAGCCCCAGGGCGTGGTTTCGTCGGCCACGGGCTGGCAATGCACGGGCACCAGGTGGGTGGCGCCGCCGCCCAGGGCAGCGGCCAGCGCGCCCGGGTCGTGCAGGCGAAGGTCGCGGCGCAACCAGAGGAGCACGGTGGGGCTGGTGCTCATGGCGTACCGCCGGATCGCTGGCGCCCGTTGCGGCAGCGGTCAGAGCAGTACTTCACCTCGTCCCACACCTTCTCCCATTTCTTGCGCCAGGTGAAGGGCAGGCCGCAGTGCAGGCAGACTTTCTGCGGCAGGTCGTGCTTCTTGCGCATGCGCATGGGGGGCGATCGGTGACACGGGGCCATCAGGCCGGCCACAGTGTGGCACTCATGGCTGCGGGTCGATGCGTTGCTGGCTTACCCAGATCAGCGCCTGGGTATCGATGCCCAGCGCACTGGCGCGGGCGACGAGCTGCTCGCGCACACCCGGGGCCAGTTGCTTGCTGCGCGACAGGATCCAGCAGTAGCTGCGATCAGGCCCCACCACCAGGGCCCAGCCGTAGTCGGCATCGAGCGCAGCGACGTGGTAGCCGCCATAGAACGGCCCGAAGAACGACACCTTGAGCGAGGCGGTCTGCGCATCGCCCGTGAACAGCGCCTTGCCCACGGCCTGGCGCCATTCGCCGCCCTGGCTGCCCTTGGTGGTGTCAAAACCCCGGTTGAGCACACGCACGCTGCCGTCCGGCTGGCGCTGGTACGTGGCGCTCACGTCCGTCATGCCGCGCTCGAAGGAATGGTCGAGCCGCGCCACCTCGTACCAGCGGCCCTCGTAGCGCGCCAGGTCAAACGGAGTGAGGGGGGTGATGCCTGCCGGCGGGGCGGTGGATGAACAGGCGGCCAGGGCCAGTGCCGTGGAAGCGAGCAAGGCCAGTGCGGCGCGGCGAAGCCAGGGGGATCGGTTGAGGAGCATGGACAATGAACGCAAGAAAACCGTGCAGCCTCCGGAAGCCCGCTGCACATGGCTTCCGGGGGTCTGCGCGGAGGATGTGGCCAGACTACTTGGGCAAAAGCACCCGGTCCACCGTATGCACCACGCCATTGCTGGCAAACACATCGGTGCCGATGATGCGGCTGGTGCGCAGGCTCTGGTCGGTGATCACGAGGCTGGGGTTGACCGTGAAGCTCTGGCCCTGCACGGTGGCGATGGCGGTGTTGACGGGCACCTCGGCCTTCAGCACCCGTGCCGGCACCACATGGTAGGTGAGCACGCGGGTCAGCAAGGCGGTGTTGGCCAGCAGCGCCTCCTTGGTCAGGCCCAGCTCGGCCAGCAGCGCCGCAAAGGCGGCATTGGTGGGCGCGAACACGGTGAACGGGCCAGGCCCTTTCAGGGTGGCCACCAGGCCGGCGGCGGCCACCGCCTCGACCAGGATGCTGAAATCGGGCACGGCCATGGCAGTGGCCACGATGTCCTTGTCCGCCGGCAGCAGAACGCGGTCTACCAGGTGCACCACGCCATTGCTGGCCTGGATATCGGTGCTGGTGATGCTGGTGACGCGGTTGCGGCCATCGGTGATCTTGAGGCCGTTGGCAGACTCGATCTTGAAGAAGCCACCCGACACCGGGGTGATGGCCTTGCCCAGGGGCACATCGGCACGCACCACCCGGCTGCCGAGCACATGGTAGGTGAGCACGGCGGTGAGCAGGGGCTTGTTGGCCAGCAACGCCTCCTTGCTCAGCCCCAGCTCGGCCAGCAGTGCAGCGAAGGCGGCGTTGGTGGGTGCAAAGACGGTGAGGCTGCCCGTGCTCAACGTGGGCGCCAGCCCCGCGGCCACCACGGCCTCGACCAGGATGCTCAGTTCCGGGGTGTTCTGCGCCAGCTCGACGATGTTGCGCTGTGGTTCGTCGTCGCTGCCCCCGCAGGCCTGGAGCACGCTGGTGCTGGCCCCCAGGGCGGCGGCCAGAAGGACGGTACGGCGGTTGAATGCAGTGTTCATAGGAATCTCTCCTCGCTGTCAGACAGTGGATGAAAAGAGAGGGGGTCTGCCTTGCAGGCCCCCTTTTGCATGGGCGCCGCCCGGTGCCTGTGCACGGGCAGGCGCGCAAACGACGGGCCGCTTACTTGGGCATCAGCACCGTATCGATGGCATGGATGACGCCGTTGCTGGCGTTGACGTCGGTGGCGATGACCTTGGACTGGTCGACCATCACGCCTGCACTGGTGGCCACGGTGATCTCCTGGCCTTGCACGGTCTTGACCTTGCCGGCCTTGACGTCCTTGGCCATGACCTTGCCGGGCACCACGTGGTAGGTGAGCACCTTGGTGAGCGCGGCCTTGTCCTTGAGCAGGCCGTCGAGCGTGGCCTTGGGGATCTTGGCAAAGGCTTCATCGGTGGGCGCAAACACGGTGAACGGGCCCGGGCCCTTGAGCGTGTCCACCAGGCCGGCCGCCTGTACGGCAGCGACCAGGGTCTTGAAGTTGCCGGCCTTCACGGCGGTGTCGACGATGTCTTGCGCCATTGCGCTGAAGGTGGCGCCTGCGGTAAGGGCCAGGGCAACCAGGGTCTTTTTCATGATTTCATTCCTCAATCCAGGGATGGAACTCACACGCCAAGATGGGCGCGACCGGATTGTATGACCGCTTGGTAATTATTTCTACTATTTAGTTTTATTAAAACCAATTGGTTTCTTTCGGATACATGAGCGCGTTTTCAGTGCCCTCCAAAGATCAGCGATTGGTGCGTGGCCGCGCCGGCCATCGTGCCGTCGCCCACCGCCAGCGGCAGCGAGCCGCCCTGGCGCGCCGCATCGCCGCAGGCATACACGCCGGGCACGGTGGTGGCCTTCATGAAGTCGGTCTTGATGGTGCGGCCCAGCGGGCCGTCCTCGAACTCGCAGCCCAGCTGCGCGGCCACGGGGCTGGCCACCTCCACGCGGCTCAGGGTGAACAGGCCGTCCTGCGGGACCAGGCGGCCATCGCGCATCACGATGTCCATGGCGCCCTCGATGCGGTCGATCAGCCCGCGCTCCAGCGCGACGCCGCGCGCCTGCAGCTGGGCCAGTTGATCGGCATCGGGCTCGAAGGCGCCGTTGAGGAACAGCGTGGCCTGGCCCCAGTCGGGCAGCATCAGCGCGACATGCATGGACAGCGGGGACACGCCCAGGGCACCCAGCCGGCCCTGGTTGAGCTCGTAGCCATGGCAGTACGGGCAGTGGAACACATGGCGGCCCCAGCGCTCGGCCAGGCCGGGCACCTCGGGCAGGTGGTCGATGACGCCGGTGGCCAGCACCAAGCGGCGGGCCTCGATGGCCTCAACCGCACCATCCACCTCGATGCGAAAGCCCTGCCCTGCCCGCTCGGCCGTGGTCACCTGGCCCTCGCGCCACTGCACGGTCGGGTAGGCCATGAGCTGCGCGCGCCCCTGGGCCGCGATGTCGGCAGCGGGCGTGCCGTCCTGCGTGAGAAAGCCGTGCGAGTGCTCGGCAAAGCGGTTGCGGCGCTGGCCGCCGTCCACCACCAGGATGCGCCGGCGCGCTCGCGCCAGTTGGGTTGCGGCGGCCAGGCCGGCATAGCTGCCGCCGATCACGATGGCGTCGTAGTGCATGTTGGGTTCCTTTCACGAATCACGATACTTTTGAAGTTTCATGATAGCCCCGCAAAGCATTTCATGCAACTTACAATGATTCAAGACCACAAAAGGACCCCACCTTCATGCGCAGTGACAGCCGCCTTTCCCGCATGCTCCACGTGCTGCTGCACATGGCCCGGCACGATGCGCCCTTCACCTCCGAGCAGATCGCCACCATGCTGGGCACCAACCCCGTGGTGGTGCGCCGCACGATGGCGGGCCTGCGCGAGGCAGGCTATGTGCGCTCGGAAAAAGGCCATGGCGGCGGCTGGACCATTGCCTGCGACCTGCAAGAGGTGACGCTGCTCGACATCCACCACGCCGTGGGCGGGCCGCACCTGTTTGCCATCGGCAATGGCAGCGACAACCCCGAGTGCGCGGTGGAGCGCGTGGTCAATGCCGCGCTGGACGACGCCCTGCGCCAGGCCGAGGCACTGCTGATCGCGCGGCTGGGGTCGATTGCGCTGGCGGATTTGGCCAAACAGTTCGACGCGGAGTGCGTGGCCAAGGGCTGGACGGCGCACGGGGCTGCGGGGCATTGAGGGCGGGCTTGGGGAGTGACACGCAGGGCAATGCCCGACTCTCCTGAATGGCATCTGCCATGGGCCTAGACTGAGGCACAGGGTTGCCGGCACCCGCCTCTCCCGCACACCCCTGCCCTTCCCGCCATTTGCGGGGCTGCATTGTTCAGGACCGCACGATGACTACCACTACCGGACGAGAAAAAGCCCTTGCTGCGCTTCAGACTGCATGCATTTGCATCGCGGTTGAGCTGGCCATTGTGCTGCTGCTGGGAGCCCTCACGGGCTCGTACCTGGGCGCATTGGGGGTATCGCTGGTCATCCTGGGCCCCGCATCCCTGTGGCTTGCTCCATCTGTGTACGGCCGCCTGCTCCGCACCCAGCCCCAAGTGGGGGCAAAGGCGTAAGCGGAGAGATTGCCACGCGCTGGCAACAAGTCCGATGCAAACCCGTCGCCCCGTCCAAAGGGTCGTTGAAGTCGATGGAGCCAGCTACAGCTGGATGGTTCGGCGCGAACCTCAGTGGTCTTCAATGCATCGGCATAGCCGCAGCTAGGTGTCACTTCCGGCGTTCCTCGACCGCCGCCTGTCGGCGTGAAATGCGAGGCCGAGCCAGGCAAGCGGGCGCTGGGAAAGACCCTGGACGCACGCATGCACAATGCAGGCACAACAGGGAGGAGCGATGGACATCAAGCGCAGGGATCTGGCCGCATGGCCGTTGGGATGGGGGTTGCTGGCATCGGGCGCAGCAGTGCATGCGCAGGCCGTTGCCACGGACCCGCACGCATGGCTGGAGGATGTCGATTCGGCGCGCGCGCTGGAGTGGGTCAACGCACGCAACAGCGAGGCGATGGCGCTGATCGAGCGCCAGTCGCATTTCGCACGGCGCCGCAGAGACGTACTGGCAAGCCTCTCGAATCCGGCGAATATCCAGTATCCCACCCGGCACGGTGACCACCTCTACAACTTTTACCGCAGCGCGCGGCAGCCCCACGGCATCTTGCGGCGCACCTCGCTGGAAGAGTTCTCGAAGGAGCGGCCTTCCTGGCGGGTGCTGATCAACTTCGATGACCTGGCGCGCGACGAATCGCGGAACCTGGTCTACACCGGCATGGCCGTGCATGCACCGACGCAACGCGCGCTGATCTTTCTGTCTTCGGGCGGCGAGGACAAGGTCGAGATGCGAGAGTTCGACCTGGAAAACCGCGCCTTCGTCGCGGGTGGCTTCAACCTTCCGGCGGCGAAGATGACGGCTGGCTGGTTCGGCGCCGACGAGGTGCTGGTTGCGGCCGATTTTGGACCGGGCACCACCACCAGCAGCGGCTACGCGATGACGGCGCGGCGCTGGAAGCGTGGCACGCCTGTGGCCGCCGCGCCCGAGCTTCTGCGCGGCCAGGCTTCGGATGTGTCGGTCTCCGTCCGGTCGGGCGGGCGCGACGGCCTGCCCCCCGTGGCGCTGGTGCGGCGAAGCAAGCAGTTCCACCAGACGGAGCGGCACCTGCTGCACCTGGACGGCACGCTGGCCAAGATCGACGTGCCCGATGACGCCGATGCCTGGATCGAGCGCGATTGGCTGCTGGTGCTGCTGCGCACGCCCTGGACCACGAGCGGCCGCACGTTCAGCGAAGGCAGCCTGATCGCCGTGGCGTTGCCACAGGCCACAGAGGCGACCCGTGAGCTGCACCTGCTGTTTGCAGGTGAGCCGCGCAAGCGCCTGGCCTGGACGGATGCGGTGCGCGACGGCATCGTGATCGCCTCGGGTGAGGACATGCGCCCCCGCCTGACCTTTGCGCGCTGGGACGGCAAGGCTTTTGCGTTGGAGCCGCTGCCTGCGCCCGAAGCGGGGGTTTTGCACGTGCGTGCCGACCAGGGGGCAAAAGACAACCGGGTCTGGCTGACCACCCAGGCGCCGGTCACCCCGCAGGCCCTGGCCTTGGTGGATGTCTCCGCGCCGCAGTCGTGGCCCGCCCCCCTGAAAACCCAGGCTGAGGCATTCAAGGCCGATGGCATGGTGGTGCGCCAACTGCAGGCCCGCTCGAGCGATGGGACGATGGTCCCCTACACGGTGATCGGGCCCGCACAGCCGGCCGCCGACGCGCCCGTGCTGCTGTACGGCTATGGCGGCTTCGGCATCGCGCTGGAGCTGGACTACCAGCGCATGCCGGGCATCAACTGGTTGCAGTACGGCGGTGTCTATGTGATGGCGCATATCCGCGGCGGGGGCGAGTTCGGGCCGGCCTGGGCACTGGCCGCAAAGGGCGCAGGGCGGCAACGCGCTTTCGACGATTTCATCGCGGTGGCTACGGATCTGGCGCAACGCGGCATCGCGCAGCCCGCGCGGCTGGGCATCTACGGTGCCAGCAATGGCGGAGCGCTGGTCACGGCGGTGATGGTGCAGCGCCCCGAACTGTTCGGCGCCGTGGTGTCGAGGGTGCCGCTGACGGACATGCTGGGCTTCTCGAGGCTGTTTGCCGGCGCATCCTGGATGGAGGAATACGGCGATCCAGACAAGCCGGCCGATCGCGAATCGCTGGCACGCTGGTCGCCCTACCAGAATGCCAAGCCCGCGAGTGAGGCGGTTGCCTACCCCCCGATCCTCTTTCTGGGCAATCGCAACGATGACCGGGTGCACCCTGCGCACGCACGGAAGATGGTGGCACATCTGCGGGCGCTGGGCCATGCCAGGGTGTGGCTGTATGAAGAGATCGCCGGCGGCCACTCGGGGCGGACCGACCCCAACATCCACGCGCGAAGAGAGGCCTTGCTCTACAGCTTCCTGTTCCAGCAACTGGCTCCCAAGGCTTAGAACCTGTTCAAGATCTTTTTGATGGGCCAGGCCAACGGGACCATCCGGGCATGCGACGAGGCACGGACGGCCGATCGGCCGCCTGGAAAAACCGGATGACGACTGGCGTTGAAAAGGTGCGGCTGCCGGTCACGCCAACGGCTGCTGCTGGCGCGGCGCATGCACCGCCATCAGCTCCACGACCCAGTCGATGAACACCCGCAGCTGCTTGCTCACATAGCGGTTGGGCGGGTAGGCCGCATAGAGCGGCATGGCATCGATGCGCCAGTCCGTGAACAGCGGCACCAGCGCGCCGCTGGCCACATGCTGCCGGGCCATGTAATCGGGCAGCCAGAGCGCGCCCAGCCCCGAAAGCCCCGCGGTAAGGTAGGCGTTGCCGTCGTCGATGGCAAGCATGTAGCGCCCGCCGACCTGGGCCGTCTCGCGGCCCTTGCGCATGGCATAAGGCAGGTCCCCGTCCCACCGGTAGCGCACGATGCGGTGGCGCGGGTCGCGCAGTTCATCGGGGTGCCGGGGCGTGCCGGCCTGTGCCAGGTAGGCCGGCGCGGCATACACGCCCAGCTGCAGGTCGCCGACCTGGCGCGCTACCAGGCCCTGGTCGCGGATCTCGCCGCCGCGCACCACGCAGTCGACGTTCTCGCCGATCAGGTCGACCTTGCGGTCGCTGGCGCCCATGTCGAGCTGGATGTCGGGGTAGCGCGCATGGAACGCGGGCAGCGCCGGCACCAGCAGGATGTTGGCCAGGGGGCTGGGCACGTCCACGCGCAGCAGGCCGCGCGGTGCCGTGGGGGCACCGGGCAGGTTGCCCTCGATGTCGTCGAGCTCGGCCAGCAGGCGCACCACCCGCTCGTAGTACGCGGAGCCATCGGTGGTGACGTTGACGCGGCGCGTGGTGCGGTGCAGCAGCTTGAGCTGCAGCCGCGCCTCCAGCTGCTGCACCAGCTGGGTCACCGTGGTGCGGCTCCAGCCCAGGTTGTCGGCCGCCCGGGTGAAGCTGCCCGACTCGACCACCCGCACAAAGGCCCGCATGCCATCAAACCTGTCCATGCAAGTTCTCCTTGGATTGTCTGCATTTTACAAACAGTGATGCAGGAGATGGTGGCTTTATCCAAACAATCGCCAGGACTACAGTGGCTCCATCAACCAACCCATGGAGCCCCCAATGAGCCAGCGCAAACCCATTTTTCCTGCCGATCGCCACGATCTGTATGCCAACCACCGGTATTCGGCAGCCATCCAGTCCGGCGATCTGCTGTTCGTGTCCGGTCAGGTCGGCAGCCGCGGCGACGGCTCGCCCGAGCCCGATTTCGAGGCCCAGGTGCGCCTGGCCTTCGCCAACCTGCAGGCCACCCTCCAGGCCGGCGGCTGCACCCTGGACGACATCGTGGACGTGACCACCTTCCACACCGATCCGCAAAACCAGTTCGAGACCATGATGGCCGTGAAGAACGACATCTTTCCGAGCGCCCCTTACCCCAACTGGACGGCGGTCGGGGTCAACTGGCTGGCGGGGTTCGACTTCGAGATCAAGGTCATCGCGCGCATCCCGGGTTGAAGCGGGCGGCCATTGCACAAAGCCGCGGACCAGGGCATGCTGGCGCGCCGCTGCATGGCTGCGGCTCCAATCCAAGGGACACCATGACCACCTCGACCGGACGAACGCTGCTTTCCCTGTCTGCCACCACCGCTGCCCTGCTGGTGCAGGTGGCGGCCACCACTGCCGCCCATGCGGCAGACCTGCCGCCAGTACCTCCACCGCCACCGCCCGCCCCCACCCGCCCCGCGAGCCAGCCGGCTGCGCAGGCACCGGCGCCGGCAGCGGACAGGCTGGCCCAGGCACGCTATTTCACCCGGTCGCTGCAGTGGTCCGCGGCGCTGGATGAACTCCGGCGTGTCAACGACACGGCCAGCGCCGATTGGCACAACCTGATGGGCTACACCCTGCGCCACGGCAAGGCGCCGGACCTGGCCGCGGCCGGCAGGCACTACGACGAGGCGCTGCGCATCGACCCGCGCCACCGCAACACGCTGGAGTATTCGGGCGAGCTGTACCTGGTGAAAGGCCAGCTCGGCAAGGCGCAGGCGCGACTGGCCACGCTGTCGGGAGAATGTGGCGCCAGCGGTTGCCAGCAGCACGCACAACTGCATGCCGCCATCGAGCGCTACAAGGCGGCGGGCAACCGGTTCGTGCCGTCGACCTGGTAGGCCGGCAAGGGCCGACCTGGCGGTTCAGAGCAGGCCCTCCGGGCCACCAGGGCGAACCCTTAGCGCCGCGCTGGTATTCTGCGCGGGCGGCCCCCTCCGCATTCGGGACACCCACCGCTCGCACCACCCATGGCCCCAGACACCCACCTGCCCGCCCTGATGGCGCGCGTCGCGCTACAGGACCGCGCCGCGTTCAAATCCCTGTACCAGGCCACCTGCGGGAGTCTGTTTGCGGTGGCGCTGCGTATATTGAGGAATGAGAACTGGGCAGACGACGTGCTGCAAGAAGCCTACGTGAACATCTGGCACAACGCGGCCGCGTACAAGCCAGGTGCGGGCGCGCCGATGACCTGGATGATCAACATCGTGCGCAACAAGGCCATCGACGCGCTGCGCGCGCGCAAGGCCGAGCTGGCGCTGACCACCGACCTGGGCGACGAGGCCCAGGACGCCCGGGACGGCCTGGCGGCCGATGCCGCGCACGGGCCCCAGCAGCTGCTGGACGACAGCCTGGTGAAGGCGAAGATCGACGGCTGCATGGGTGCGCTGCCGGCCGCGCAGCGCCAGGCGCTGGCGCTGGCCTACTACCGGGGCATGGTGCACACCGAGATTGCCCAGGCGCTCAATGCCCCGCTGGGCACGGCCAAGGGCTGGGTGCGGCGCGGGCTGGAGCAGCTCAGGGCCTGCCTCGAAGCCGCGGGGGTGACGCAGCCATGAACTACCTGTTGCCCGAACGCCTGGACCGGCTGGCCCGCGAGTACGCGCTGGGCACGCTGGCCGGCCGCGCGCGGCGCCGCTTCGAGCGCGTGCTGCAATCATCGCCCGCCGCAGTGCAGGCCGTCGATGCCTGGCGCCAGCGCCTGGCGGTGCTGGACCTGTCCACTGTGCCCCAGCAGCCGCCCGAGGCGACCTGGCAGAAGATCGAGCAGCGCCTGTTCGGCACGCCCCAGCCAGCACATTCGTCGGCAGCAGCATCGGCCTGGCAGCGTGCGGTGCAGGCCCTGCTGGGCGTGCTGTCGGGGCGCACCATCGCGGGCGCGCTGGCCGGCCTGCTGCTGTGCGCGGTGCTGGTGCGCGTGGCACCGGGCATGCTGGGTCTGGAGCCCCGGGCCGATGCGCTGCCCGCCAGCTATGTGGGCCTGCTGCTCGATGGCGGCGGCAAGCCCACGCTGGTGGCCAGCTCGCGCCGCCAGGGGCGCCAGCTCACGGTGAAGCTGCTGCAGCCGCTGGCCGTGCCCGCCGGGCAGGTGGCCCAGCTGTGGGCCCTGCCCAAGGACGGCGGTGCCCCCCTCGCGGTCGGCGTGGTGCCGGCCAGTGGCTCGGCCCGCATCGCTCTGCCCGACACGTCGGAAAAGCTGTTCTTCACGGTCTCGCAGCTGGCCGTGAGCTTCGAGCCCGCGCCGGTGCAGGCCGGGGGGGCGCCATCGGGGCCGTTCGTGCTCACGGGGCATTGCGTCAAGGTCTGGTGAGGCAGGCAGCGAACCGCAAAAAGATCTGCCTCCCCGGGATCCGTCTGCCCTCTTGCGTCGTAAGTAGCTTCGGTGCCTTTTGTTTCACCGCTTTCACCGACCGCTACTTGAAGAAGGAAGAACGCCATGACCACATCCCCGAGCGCACGGCTGTTGCCTACCCTGTCTGCCACGCTGTTGGCGCTGCTGCTGACCCAGGCGGCGCATGCCGCCGACCACCCGCCGGTGTTCCCCGCACGCTCCGCAACGCCTGCCGCGGCCCCGGCACCCGCCCCGGCGGCAGACAAGCTGGCCCAGGCACGTTACCTGACCCGGTCGCTGCAGTGGCCGGCGGCGCTCGACGAGCTCCGGCGCATCAACGACACGGGCAGCGCCGACTGGAACAACCTGATGGGCTACACGCTGCGCAACAGCAAGGCGCCGGACCTGGCCGCCGCCGAACGGCACTACGACGAGGCACTGCGCATCGACCCGCGCCACCGCAATGCACTGGAGTATTCGGGCGAGCTGTATTTGATGAAGGGCGAGCTCGACAAGGCGCAGGCGCGCCTGGCCACGCTGGGCAGCGAGTGCGGCGCCAGCGGCTGCCAGCAGCAGGCCCAGCTGCAGGCCGCGATCGAGCGCTACAGGGCGGCAGGCAACAAGTACGTGCCGTCGAACTGGTAGGCCGCCTGCTTCAACACCGCCCTTCTGGTGTGCCCTCCAGCTCACCGAGCTTGTCCACCACCAGCGCGATGAAGGCCGACACCGCCAGCGGCAGGTGCCGGCGGCTCGGGTACAGCACGGTCAGGCCCTGGCCCTTGCGCTGGTACTGGGGCAGCACGGGCACGAGCAGGCCGGCCTGCACGTCGAGCCGGGACATGCCCGCAGGCAGCAGCGCAATGCCCAGGCCGGCCACGGCGGCGCGGCGCAGGGCCTGGGCGGTGTTGGCGCCAAAGCGGCCGGTGGCCTGCGGCACCTCGTGCACGCTGCCATCGGGCCCCACCAGGCGCCACGTGCCGCTGCTGCCGGCATGGCTGGCCACGACGGCATCGTGCCCGGCCAGGTCGGCCAGCGTGGCGGGAACACCGCGCGCGGCCAGGTAGGCGGGGCTGGCCACCAGGCCGTCGCCCCGGGCGCCGAACAGCTGGCGGCCCACGTAGCCCGAGTCGCCCACCTCGCCGCCGCGAAAGGCCACGTCGATGCGCTCGGCGATCAGGTCGGATCGGGCATCGCTGAGCACGAAATCGAGCCGCACACGCGGGTGCGCGGCCAGGAAGCCGGCGATCCATTCCATGGGAAAGAAGTCGAAGAAATCCGCCGGCACCGCCACGCGCACACAGCCGGTGGGCTCGTCGCTGCCCAGGCGCAGCTCCTGCCCCGCCTCCTGCAGGCCATCCACCGCGCCCGCGCAGCGCTCGTGGAAGGCCTCGCCCGCGCTGGTGAGGGTGAGCTTGCGGGTGGAGCGCTGCAGCAACCGGGTGCCCAGCTGCGCCTCGAGCTGCTGCACGCGCCGGCTCACGGTGTTGGGCGGCTGGCCCAGGCGGCGCGCAGCCTCGGCAAAGCTGCCGCTGCGCACCACCTGCACGAACAGGGCGATGTCGTTGAGGTCGAGCGCGGCGGTGGTGGCATCGGTGGCCATGGATATCTATTAAAAATGGATGAGTTCAATCCCATTGTGCCATCTATTCAATCAATGGGGTGCGCCCTAACCTTCATGGCATCGGGGCGCGCTGCCCCTTCACGAACCCACCAGGAAGGAAAGCACCTATGACAATTTCCCAATTGCCCCACATCGGCATCGTGATCGGCTCCACGCGCGAGGGCCGCTTTGCCGACAAGCCGGCGCAGTGGTTCCACGGCATCGCCAGCCAGCGCACCGATGTCTCTGCGGAGCTGGTGGACCTGCGCGACTACCCCATGCCCTTCTTCGATGAGCCACTGTCGCCCGCCTGGGCACCGGTGAAGAACGAGGCCGCGCAGCGCTGGGCGCAGAAGCTGGCCACGCTCGATGGCCTGGTGGTGATCACCGCCGAGTACAACCACGGCCCCACGGCCGTGCTCAAGAACGCGTTCGACTATGCGTACAAGGAGTTCGCGCGCAAGCCCATCGGCTTTGTCGGCTACGGCGGCGTGGGTGCGGCGCGCGCCGTGGAGCAGTTGCGCCTGGTGGCCACCGAGGTGCAGATGGCGCCCGTGCGCAATGCCGTGCACATCGGCATGGCCGAGTTCATGGGCATCTGGCGCGAGGGCAAGGCCTTTACCGATTACCCGCACCTGGCGCAGTCGGCCAGCGGGCTGCTGGACGACATGGCCTGGTGGGCGAAGGCCCTGAAGACCGCAAGGGAGGCTGTATGAGCATCGACTTGGCAGAAGCCCCTGTGGCCACCACGACAACCCGCGCCATTGCCTACCGCACGCGCGGCAGCATGCACGGGCCCATCACGCGGCTGGTGAGCCCTGGCGACGTGGGCGAGTGGATCAAGCCCTTTGTCTTTCTGGACCTGTTCGCATCGGACTCGCCGGCCGCTTTCCGCGGCTTCGGCATGCACCCGCATTCGGGCATTGCCACGCTGACCTATTTGATCGACGGCGCCATCTCGTACGAGGACACCACCGGCAAGAGCGGCGCGCTGAGCGCCGGCAGCGTGGAGTGGATGCGCGCAGGCAATGGCGTGTGGCACACCGGCGCGCCCGTGGGCGATTCGCCTTCGCTGGGCTTTCAGCTCTGGGTGGCCTTGCCCGCCGCGCTGGAGAATGCGCCCGCGCTGAGCCAGTACCTGGCGCCGCAGGAGATCCCGCAGGCCGGCCCGGCCCGCGTGCTGCTGGGCGGCCATGGCGGGGTGCTGAGCCCCATCGAAGCGCCCTCGCCCATGGCCTACCTGGCCGTGCAACTGCGCGATGGCGAGCACTGGCGCTATGTGCCGCCTGCGGGCCACACGGTGGCCTGGGTGGCGGTGGCAGCCGGTGCGCTGAACGCAGGGGGTGCCGTGGATACTGGGGAGCTGGCCGTGTTCGAGGAGTCCGAAGGCGCCATCGACTTCACGGCCCGGGGCGACACGCACTTCGTGCTGGGCTCGGCCGC
This sequence comes from Acidovorax sp. CF316, assembly GCF_000276605.1. Classification (GTDB taxonomy): domain Bacteria; phylum Pseudomonadota; class Gammaproteobacteria; order Burkholderiales; family Burkholderiaceae_C; genus Acidovorax. The sequence continues at coordinate 55,155 of NZ_AKJX01000013.1, forward strand.
CAAGCACCCGCACGAACTGGTGATGGGCCGCTACTCCGTGCACACCAGCCGCGCCGCGCTCGCGCAGGGCGAGGCGGAGATCCGGCGCCTCGGCACGCAGTTGCGGCAAGAACGCCGGCTGGGTTAGCTCAAGCGCATTCGGCAACCGGCCGGGGCGCAGCCACCGGGCTGCGCCCCGACCAGACCACCAGGGCCAGGGCCATGACGGCCAGGCCTGCGCCCGCCAGCATGACACTGTGGTACCCAAGGCCGCTGCCCAACACGATGGCGCCCGCAGCCGCCCCGATGGCGTTGCCCAGGTTGAAGGCGCCGATGTTGATCGACGATGCCAGGCTGGGCGCCTCGGCCGCGGCGCGCATCACCTTCATCTGCACCGGGGGCACCAGGGCGAAGGCGGCCGTGCCCCAGACCACCAGGCCGATGGCCGCACCCAGCTTGCTCGTGGCCAGCCAGGGGAAGACCACCATGCTGGCGGCCACCAGCAGCAAAAAGCCCACCAGCGTCTTGTCGACGGAGCGGTCGGCCAGCTTGCCGCCCACGGTGTTGCCAATGGTGAAGCCGACGCCCACCAGGGCCAGCAGGCCCGTGATCTCGCCCGGCGTGGCGCCCGAAAAGGTCTTGAGCACGGGGTTGATGTAGGTGTACAGCGCGAACATCGCGGCCGAGCTGAGCACCGTGGTCATCAAACCCACCACGACCACCGGCCGGCGCAGCACGCGCAGCTCCGAACGGATGGCGATGGGCGCCTGCATGGCCTGGCCCGGTGGCAGGGCCAGCCGCAGCGCAGCCATGGCCAGCACGCCCAGCGTGGCGATCACGGCGAAAGAGGTGCGCCAGCCCAGGCTGTCGGACAGCCAGGTGGCCGCCGGCACGCCGCCGATGTTGGCCAGCGTGAGCCCCAGGAACATGGTGGCCACGGCGCTGGCCTGCCTGTCGCGCGGCACCAGGCTGGCCGCTACCACGGCGCCGATGCCGAAGAAGGCGCCGTGCGTGAGGCTGGTGACGATGCGCGCCACCATCAGGCTGGCATAGCCCGGCGCCATGGCCGAGAGCAGATTGCCCAGCGTGAAGATGGCCATGAGCAGCACCAGCGCCCGGCGCCGGGGCCAGCGGCCGAGCAGCAGCGTCATGAATGGGGCGCCCAGGGTCACGCCGATGGCGTAGGCCGACACCAGCATGCCGGCCGAGGGGATGGACACCTCCACGCCCTTGGCAATGTCCAGCAGCATGCCCATGGGGCCGAACTCGGTGGTGCCGATGCCGAATGCGCCGATGGAGAGTGCGGCCAGCGGCCACGCAGAGGACGAAGTATCTGGCGCCGATTCGGCCGGGACAGGGGATGGTTGGGCGTGCATGGGATTCAGAGAGGGTTGCGGGTTTTCCCGGATGGGCTGATTGTGGGCAAGCAGTCTTTCCCAGTAAAGTGGACAATCAAGAAAATACTTTTCTGGATTTCGGGAATATGAAGGCAACGCTGGAAGAGGTGGAGGTGTTTCTCGCGGTGGTGGACACGGGCTCGCTCACGTCTGCGGCCGAGCACCTGGGCCAGCCGGTGTCCACCACCAGCCGGCTGCTGGCGCGGCTGGAAGAAAAGCTGCAGACCACCTTGCTGCAGCGCACCACCCGTCGCCTGCACCTGACCGACGAGGGCTGCGGCTTTGCCAAGGACGCCCGGCGCATCCTGGAGTCGGTGCGCATTGCCGAAGACCGGCTCATGGAGCGGCGCGGCCGGCCGTCCGGCCCGCTGCACGTGGATGCGGCCTCGCCCTTCATGCTGCACGTGCTGGTGCCGCTGCTGCCGGCCTACCGCGCGCAGCACCCCGAGGTGGAGCTGGTGCTGCACAGCAACGAGGGCTTCATCGACCTGTTGGAGCGCCGCGTAGACCTGGCCATCCGCATCGGCGAGCTCAAGGATTCCACCCTGCACAGCCGGCTCCTGGGGCACACCCGGGTGCGCCTGGTGGCCAGCCCGGGCTACCTGCTTCGCCATGGGGTGCCCGAGGACGCCGATGCCCTGCGGCGCAACCACGAGTTGATCGGCTTCATCCAGCCCGACGTGCTGAACGTCTGGCCGCTGCTGGCCGGCGACGGCCAGCCCCTGCGCATCGAGCCGACCATCATGTCGGGCAGCGGCGAGACCATCCGGGAGCTGGCGATCGCAGGCATGGGCATCGGCTGCCTGTCGGATTTCATGACCGCGCGCGACCTCGCCGAGGGCCGCCTGGTGGAGGTGCTGTCCCAGGTGGTGATGGCCAAGACCAAACCGGTGAGCGCGGTGTACTACAAGCAGTCGGCGGTGTCGGGCCGCATCGCCTCGATGGTGGGCTACTTGGCAGACGCGATGCGCGCGCCGGAGGCGCTGTGGGCCGGAGAGCGCGGTCAATGACCCCCTGCGTCTGCGCAGGGTCTCGCAGCAGATAGTGCGCAGGCTCTCGCGCCCCGGCTGGCCAGGCCCGCCACGGTGCCGGCCGCCGCCGCCACCGCGAGCATGGCCGCCAGGTGTGCAGCCATCGCGGCCAGCACATCCAGCAGCACGGGGCTGGTCCACAACGCTGCGCCCTGCCCCGGTGCCGGGCCGCCCAGGCACAGCGGCGCCAGCGCGGGCACCAGCATGAGCCCCTCACCATGCAGCAGCGAGACGAGAAAGCAGCCCAGCGCCAGGCCGGCATGCACCGCGGCATGCCGTTGCCGCCATTGCCTTGCCGCCAGCCCTATGGCGGCAAGGCCCAGCACCCAGGCCAGGGCCTGCGGCAGCGCCAGCGCGCCCGCCAGCACCCAGGCCACGGCGGCCGCATGCCCGGCCACCAGGGGTAGCAGCATTTGCAAGGCATGGGCCCGACGCGTGGCGGCGACGCACCCGTGCAGGGCGCCCATGCCCGCCATGGCGAGCCAGGGCCATAGCGCTTCCATGGCGGTGCCCCCGTCAGGCCTGGGCGTGGCAGCAGCCGCCGGCCGTGGCACCCAAGGCCTGTGCCGTTGCGGCCAGCGGCGATGGCGCGGGCTGGAACGGCGCGGCGCCCTCGTAGCGGTCGTGGTGGCGCACCCAGTCCATCGTGTACTCGGGGTTGGGCTCGTTGCGGCCCACGGGGGTCAGGTCGACAAGGGGGTAGGTGCCCATCATCACCTCCACCCCGCGGCCGTAGGTGGAGTAGGTGTGGAACACCTCCGCCCCCTCGCCCGGCTCCTTGTGGAACACGCTGATGCCCGGCGCCTCCTCGGCCGGAAAGCGCTGCACCGTGTAGTTGTAGGGCACCTCGCCGCGCGCCACCTGCTCGGTGCTGAAGCTCACGCCGAAATCGTGGTTGAAGTCGCTGCCGTGCGACGACACCCAGTGGAAGCGCCAGCCCATGCGCTGGCGAAAGCGTTCGATCTGGTCCAGGGGTGCGCGGGACACGACGACCAGGGTGATGTCACGGCTCGCCAGGTGGATGTTCATGCCATCGATGTGGTCGGCCATGTACGAACAGCTCGGGCAGCCCTGCTCCCACCCGGGGCCGAACATGAAGTGCTGCACCAGCAGCTGGCGCCGCCCGTCGAACAGCTGGGCCAGGGTGCGCGGGCCGGCGGTGGTGTCGAAGGCATAGGCCTTGTCCACCCGCACCCAGGGCAGCGCGCGACGTTCGACGGCGATGCGGTCCTGCTGGCGCGAAAGCTCTTTTTCGCGCAGCAGCAGGGCCCGGCGCGCGGCCAGCCATTCGCTGCGCGGGACGACGGGGTGGTGGGTGGGTGTTGTCTGGGTCTCGGTCATAAGGTGCTCCTTCACGGGGTTGTCGAACAGGGGCCCATGCGGCGGCTCCAACTGCCCGACATGGGGCAATTGCTGCACAGGGTTTTGGTGAGATGAGGGAGAGCGGGCCGCGGTTGGCCCGCCGGGCGCTATGCCGCTTTGGAGCGGCGGACGGCGCGGACTTTTCCGCTTTCGCCACCGCCGGCATAGAACAGGTCGGCACCGTCGGATTCGAGCCCGCTCACACCCGTGCCGGCGGGCATCTGCAGGCGCTCGATGACGGCGCCGCTTTGCGGGTCGATGCGGCGGATGTCGCTGGCATCGCCCTCCCAGGTGCCGTGCCACAGCTCGCCATCGACCCAGGTCACGCCGGTCACGAAGGCGTTGGATTCGATGGTGCGGCGGATGGCGCCGGTGGCGGGGTCGATCTGGTGGATCTTGCGGTCGCGGTACTGGCCCACCCACAGGCTGCCCTCGGCCCAGGTGAGGCCCGAGTCGGCGCCCTTGCCGGGGGCCGGGATGGAGGCCACCACAGCACCCGTGGCCGGGTCGATCTTGTCGATGCGCGACTCGGCGATCTGGTACAGGTGCTGGCCATCGAAGGCCGTGCCCGCATCGCAGGGCAGGCCCAGGGTGCGCGTGGTCTCGCCACTGGCGGGGTCGAAGGCGACCAGGCTGGCACCCGTGGCGGCCCACACGCGCTGGCCGTCGTGCGTGACGCCGGCCACGGTGCGGGCGCCGGCAAAGGGGCCGTACTCGCGCACGATCTCGGCGGGGCGGGCGGGGACGCCCGTGGGCGCGGTGCGGCTGGCGCTGTCGGGGCTGCAGTCGGTGATGGGCATGGGGTACTCCTTTGGGGTTCGACCCCGGCTTGTGGGGGGCGATGGATGAACTCTATTCAAATGAGCGAACGCCAGGGAGTAACAAGATTGTCGTGAATCCCGCCAGGGGCGGGGCCAGCCAACGCTGCGTGCGTGCCTGGCCGATGGAGCGCACGCGGCCTTGCGCCTGCAGTTCGGCCAGGGCGCGCTGCACCGTGCGCTGGCTGTCGCCCAGCGCCAGCGCCAGGGCCGAGGTGGACCAGGCCGCTCCATCGGCCAACAGTGCCAGCAGCGAGGCCTGCTCGCCAGCGATGGGCGGCGCCAGCACCACCACCTCGCGCCCATCCAGGGGCCGCAGCGCAAAGCCACGCGCCGTGGCCTCAATGCGGGCCCAGGGCTTGGCCAGCGCACGCAGGCGGCCCAGCTCCACGCGCAGCCGGGCACGGTGGGTTTCGTCGGGCTCGCGCGTGCGAAAGGCGCTGGCGATCAGCGCATCGCGGTCCGCATCGCCGGGCCAGGCCTGGGCCAGGGCATAGGCCAGGGCAAACAGGATGGGCCGGCGTGCGAGGGACAGCCAGGTCGGGGCCGCACCACCGCCCTGCCCCTCTGGCGCCTCCGCCGCCCCAGCGCCCAGCCGGTGCCGGCAGGCATCGACCACCAGCAGATCCGAGGCGAGCAGCGCCGCCACCTCGTCCAGGCGCAGCGGCTGCTCTTGTGCGGCCCCGCCATCGCCCGGCAGCAGGCGCCGCGCCGCAGGGCGCTGCAGCGCGGCCAGGGCTTCAACGACCTCGGCCGCCAGTGCCGGCACGCGGGCCCGCGCGGCCGCTTCGCGCGCCTGGGCCAGCGCCTCGCGCGCCGCGGCCACGCGCAGCGAGCGCAGGGCCAGCTCGGCCAGTGCGAGCCCCGCCACCGCGGCCAGCGCGGGCGGCATGCCCGGCTCCTGCAGGTCGATCGGGGCCAGCAGGGCCGCGGCCTCGCCCAGCCGGCCCATCAGCAGCCATTGGCGCGCCGCGATGAGCCTTGCCTGCAGGGCGTTGGCCCGGTCGCCGCGCACCGCCAGCGCCGCCGCAGCGGCCACCAGGGCATGCGGCGGGCCGTTCAGGTCGCGCTGGGCCAGGGCCACCTCGGCCTCGGCCACCACGCAGCGGGCGCGGGCCAGTTCCTCGTGCGCGCCAAACCCCTTGGCCGCGCGGCGCAGCAGCTCACGCGCCCGGGGGTGCTCGCCCAGCTGCGCCATGGCAATGCCGCGCAGCGCCAGCGCAGGCGGGTCATCGCGCAGGGCCACCCGCTGCAGCGCGCCCAGCGCATCGCCGGCGGCAAGCGCACGGGCGGCGGCGGTGATCAGCGAATCCATGGTGCGGCAGGCTACACGAACGTGGGTCTTGTATTTTGTTTCCAAGGAAACCAAACTCGCCAACGAAATAGTTTCCTGAAAAACCAATCATGAAAAAAACCAACCCGCCCAGCCCCCTCGAAGCCCACCTGGGCTACTGGATGCGCTTTGTTTCCAACCAGGTGTCGGCCGGGTTCCAGCAGGCGGTGGAGGCATCGGGCGTGTCCGTCACCGACTGGGTGGCGCTGCGCACATTGTTCGACGCCAGCGATGGCGGCCCGCAAGGCGCGGCCACCCACGCCACGCTGACCCAGGCCCTGGGCATGACCAAGGGCGCCGTCTCCAAGGTCGTGGCCCGGCTGGAGGACCAGGGCCTGGTGGCACGCGCGGGTGCGCCAACGGACGCGCGCAGCCACACCCTGTCGCTTACCCCGGCCGGCCGCGCCCTGGTGCCCGTGCTGGCCGCCAAAGCCGACGCCAACGACGAGAAGTTCTTCGGCCACCTGCCCCAAGCCGAGCGCCAGCGGCTGGCGCGCCTGCTGCAGGAGATGGTGCGCCTGCACCAATGGCAGCAGGTGCCGCGCAGTTGAATCCAAGAACCCATCCCTGAAAGACCCCCATGAACGAAACGACCATCGCCACCATCGAACGCTGCGCCCAGGCCTCCAAGGACGGCACGGCCCATTTCGGCGCCATCGTGCAGGCGCTCACCGGGGCCGGCGTGGAGGCGTATTTTGCGGACTACCGCAGCGAGGCCACCACCTACTACCTGCCCGGCGGGGAAACCCATGCCGTGGCCCTGCCGCCACCGCCAGCCACGCCCATCGGCGAGGCCTTCGACGCTGCAGGCATCCAGGCCGCCATCCGCGGCGCACAGTGCGGCGAGGTGATGTACCCGGAGTTCCTCAAGCTCTCCCGCGCCGCGGGCTGCGTGGGCTACATGGTGTGGATCGCCGGGCGGCATGTGAGCTACTTCGGCCGCAAGGGGGAGGTGTATGTGGAGCGGTTTCCAGATGCGCCCTGAGCGGCGAGGCCGGGGGGTTGTCGGCGATGGACATCTGCTCAGCTTCGCTGACCCGCCTTCTGGGGGTGACACGGGGCACGGGCGCGACCAGCCAGACTGCCGCTATCGGCCAGAAGCAGCCGGTCGCGGCAGCTGAAAGCGGAGGTTCAGCGTTCGAGGTAAGCGGGCTTGGCCCGAGCTAGCGCCCGTACCGTGGACAGCCAGCTCGGGCCTCGTGGCCTTCCGGCAGTGCTCCGCTTGATCGAGGGCTTAGACCGCAGAGCGAAGGACGGAGCGAGCAGCAGCAGATACACGATGTTGAGCCTGCCGTGCGGCCCAACGTGATGTACATCGCAAAACCTGCGGGATATTCTGGAAGGTCGGCGCGGTGGCTCACTCCGGTCTCGGCGGCAGCAAGCCTGACCGTCGGCATCAGCCTGGTCCAGCCCAAGGCGCGACCAATCAGCCTTCGCGGAAGGCGGTTGCCTCAACCCGGTGTCTGCCCCGACTTGGTAGACGCCGCTGGCTTCACCAGCCGCGCAATCTCACCACCGCACGCGCTGAAGTTGCTGGCGTATTCCTCGGGGTTGTCGAACATCACCTGGGCTTGCATCAGGCGGTCGAGTTCCTGTTTCGCGTAGACCAGAATGCCCGCGCTGTTGCCGCCTGAGGCCCAGGGATAGTCCAGCTCGCGGAACTGGCGCGCGATGTCGCGGTGAATGCGCACATGCGTCTGCTCGTGTTTCATCACGTGCGCATAGGCACAGCTGCCCGGCGGGAGCTCGCTGGCCACGCGCAGCACCGGTTTGATGTAATCCAGCCGCACGACGACGCCCTGGCAACTGGTCTGCGGCATCACCGCCAGCTTGGTCTCGACAACGACGTGGCCGAGTTGCGTACCGCTGCGGCCGGCGCCCGCGCCGATCTTCGTCAGTTCGGCGGCCGGTTTGGCGTTGTCCACTTCCGGGTCGGCGAACCAAGCCGCACTGAAACGCACCGCCTTGTTGCAGGGAGGCAGGTTGGCGGACTGCGCCTGGAAGCAGGCGCTGACCAGCAGCAGAGCGAGTAGGCTTTTCATCGTAACCTTCTGGTTATCGGCAAGACGCGCTCGTCCTGAAGCGGTGGCCGCAAGGGGCCCGTGGCAGCCGCTGATACGATGGCGGCCATCGGCCAAAAGCGGACTTTGCCATGCATGAAGATGCGATCAATCCCGTCACCCTACTCATCCATCTGGAGCGTCCGCACGCCGAATACAGCGGAATAGCGACGCTTGAGCAAGTTACATTGGCGGGACTCACCAGCTCATCAAGCTACTGGGTTGATCTTGCGCTGAAATGGCTAGAGCGCGGTGCTCTTTCAAGCGACGCAATCGCTCGGCAACTGCAGGCGACTGCGGAGACTCTCCATCGTAGTCATCAATCGTTGCGGCATCGCTGCGCCTCGCTTGCGCGCAAGCAGCGTCAGGTTGCGAATTAGGGCTTCAGCCGAGGTCCGCTTTGGGTCCGATACTGCCCCTGCTTCGATGCCGGCAATCGGCCAAAGCTGCCATTTGGGGAGTGAAAAGTTGACGGCCGCTTCAGGCTTAACTGAGGCATTCGGTGATGGCTGCGTCCAATCGTTGCGAAGCTCGTAGCTCGTTTGCGGTCATTCAGCTAGTCTCCACAACAGCGACCTTTGGCACAAAACGCGGGCAGGTTCATGTCCTGTCCGGACCAAAAGGGGACGGGTGAAACGAGCCATGCGACAGCCGCGCAGGAAGTCGTCTCTGACACCTTTTATTGAAACACGCACACGCCCGATGACTGGCTTTTGGCCTGGTACATCGCGGTGTCTGCGGCGCGCAGGTAGTCGTCCACCGTCGCCAGCCTGGATGCACTGCTGACAAGTCCAATGCTCGCGCCACTGATCACGGTGTGTTCGCCGACCACATAAGGCGCTGCGAGGGCGGCGGCGATCTGTTGAGCGCGGTTGCTGGCCTCAGCGGGATCAATGGACTCCAACAGCACATTGAATTCGTCACCACTCATGCGGGCGACCAGATCAACCGCCCGCACGCAGGATTCGAGCCGCCGCGCCACCTGCTGCAACAGCCGGTCGCCCACATGATGCCCGTAGTTGTCATTGACGGCTTTGAACCCGTTGAGATCCAGCAGCAGCACGGCGAACATGGTGGTTCCATCGCGTGTTGGCACGCCATCACCATTCGCAGCCTCGTGCTGGTGCAGCGCCATGAGATTCGCGAGGCGATCGCGGAACAACGGCCGGCCGGGCAAGCTGGTCAGCGCATCGTAGGAACTGCCACGGTCAGCCAGATCGCTCAACGAGCCCGCCATGCGCACCGCAACGCCGTCTTCAAACTCGGCGAGCCCGCGCCAATTGACCCACATCAGCCGTCCAGCCGCGTGGAACGCGCGGAAATCCACCGAAAAGTTCGGGCTGTTCCCCGACAGATGCCTGCGGTAGGCCGCCTGCACGCGCACGCGATCTTCGGGATCGATGAGTTGCTCCAGAAAGCTCCATCCACCGTCGTGTACATGATCGCCGCTACCCAGCCCGACGATCTGGTGAAAGCGCCCGGACACATGCAGGGCGTCAGTTCGCAAGTCCCAGTACCAGATGCCGTCATTGGATCCAAGGGTCGCCAGCGAATAGCGGTTTTCGGAGCGCAACAACTCAAGTTCGGTGTTCTTCTGCTGGGTGACGTCGATCATCAGGCCGATCATGCGGTTCGGCCGCCCCGGTTCGACCACTGCGCGGCACAGATCGCGCACCCACACGACCTTGCCGGATTTTGCAATCAGCCGATAACTCATCTCGTAGGCATAGCTGTGCGTCGCGTTGTAGGCGGCATCATCGATAAGCAGGGCCTGCGCCAGATCATCGGGATGCACATGCGCCCGCCAAAAGCCCGGGTCAGACCGCCACTCCTCCACGGAGAAACCGAACAACCGTTCGACCTGCGGGCTCAGGAAAGTATTGCCCACGCCGATTTCAGCTTCCCAAACTACGCCATCAATGGTTTCCAGTAAGCGCAAAAAGCGCTGGCGAATCTCCACCAGCACCTGCTCGGTGACCTCGGTGATCTCGATCAGGACACCCTGGCGGCTGATCACCCGCTCCGCCGCATCCGTCTCCGGGTGGAGTTTCAGACGCACCCAGCGATAGTTCGCGTCGGCAAATCGCAACCGGAACACCGGCATGCCCGAGCGCATGGTGCCAATGTCGCCGGGATGCACAAATTCAAGCAGGGACCTGCCGAGCGCTGCCTCCACCGAATGGCCGGTGAGCGTTGTCCACGCCGGATTCAGGTAAGTGATCTCCCACAGCGCATCGGTCTGCACCACCGCCTCGGGTAGCAGTTGCAGTAGCTTTGCGGACGGCGTGAGAGGGGTAGGCATGCAGGGCTGTCGCGAAAAGGGAGTCAGGTGAAGCCGACGGATAGAAAAATCAACCACACCAGATCAAGTATGGCAGGGGTTTTGGGCAGGCTCGTGCCCCAAAGCTGACAGTCACCTCTTCCGGAAAGCGGTCGCCCAACGTTTGGGCAGAGCGGACGCCGATGCAGGCCATGAAAGAGTGGTACCAAGAGCACCCGGATCTGCTCCACAAGCGGCCATATGATCGTCCCGACGACCGTTGCGCTCAGCGGCTGGTCCCGGAAATCGGCGGATGATGCCTCAATCCTTGAGACTCACGCCCAAGGCATCCAGCTTCTTTGCGTATGCGTCCCGGCGTTTTGCCGCCTTTGCAGCTGCGTCGACGGCTGCCTGGATGGCCTTCGGGCCCTTTTTCGCAGCAGCTTTGATCAATCCGGACTTGTGGGCAGCATCTGCCTCGGCCCGCTTGAAAGTAGCGACGATTTCTAAATCGGCAACAGATGGACTCACAGGTGTGCCCTTAAAGCTTGATGTCAGTGCGAAGCAACGCTGTTCTCAATTCGCGGGTAGCTGGTTTTGAAACATCGATGCCTTGAACCGCCAGGTCGAACGGTGAGCCAGGTTTGATACTGGTTGGGAGTATTTTTTTTACGGGATTCGTACTGGGGTACTTGCCACCAGCAGCACACATACGAACGGAAAACCCGAATTCGTCGAGCACCCCTTTTGCGTATAACTCCGCCAACTGCTGAAACGAAACGAATGTTGAGCACTTCACTTCTTTATCCCCAAGCTTACGGACGCTACGTACGATCTCAAACTTACCAAGAGAATCCCGTTGAGTGTTCGTAAAGGGATGCACAGAAAACGTCTCACGAGGCCCTCCATTTTTAGACGCCAGCGTGTGCTCGACGGCGATATCAGTTAACAGCACGTTGTTTTCCCAGTGATTCAATAGGCCACATTTATAAGAGCCAAATTATCCTCCATCACACCCCAAGGCCCGCTTGCGATTTTCAAACCAGGCTTCAGCGGGGCGATGCCCCTTGAGATGCGAAGTGCTCGACATTGACCGTGTTTGCCTTGTGCCACCCGAAAGCCGGGACCGCGTTGATCCCAGCGATCCTGTGCGCAGGCAACAGAGCGAGGTGTGTCACCCCGCCGCCACGGCCTCGACCTCCAGCAACCAGGCCTCGTCGTAGATGCCGGCGATGATGACCGTGAGCGCCGGTGCATGAGCGCCCAGCGCGCGCCGGCGCGCCTCGCCATTCTCCTGCGCGTATTGCCGCGATGAGAGAAACGTGGTCACCTTCACCAGGTTGGCCACGCCCATCCCGGCCGCATCGAGCTGGGCCAGGATGTTCTTCCACACCAGATCGGCCTGCTCCGCGAAGTTGGCGGGCACCACGCCAGCCCGGTCAACAGGGATTTGGCCGCTGATGACCAGCCAGCGCGTGGCGCCCTGCACGTCCAGGGCCTGGGAGTAGCCGCCGGAAGGCGCGGGGGCCAAAGGGGAGTTGACGGGGGTGAAGTGCATGGGTGGATGTCTCCAGCTATAGCCTGGCCGCATGGGCGCGGTTCATCAGGTCCTCGACCAGCGGATGCTCGCGAAAGGGGTTGAGCCGCAAGCTTGCCACCGGATTGAACGCAATCTTCCGGCCGAACGCAGTGGATCTCACAAAGTGGAGCGTCATGACCTCCCCGTCAGGGTCCACCTCGACAGAGCGCAGATTGGTCAGCGGGATTCGCTCCGTGACCTCTCCACGACGGACCATCAGATGATCTCCGCAGTCCTGCACTTCATCTGCCAAATCGGAGGAAAAGACCATGTCCATTACCCAGAAGAATGCAATCATTCCGCACGCTTCAATGACCAACCGCCAGGACAACCCATCTTCCATCAAACGAACAGCAGCCAGTACCAGCAGTCCCGACACGATGATGAGAAAGCGGCCCCACTTGGAACGGGAAGACAAGGAAGAAGACAGTTGTCTCATGAGGCAGAGGTTCGGCGGATCTAAATTTGCTCGTCCCAGAAAGACAGTCCATGGACACGGAAGGTAACCGCGTCACCTTCTTGAAGAGACTCGTCTGCGAAATCCTTGTCCGACAGGAAAAAAGCCGCAGCACCAGCGACTGCAGTCACCACGACGGAACCGCAAGAATCGGAGGCAGCCCTTGCCGAAGCAATCCGGCCATGCACTTGAAATGAACCTTGCTCCTCCAGCGCGACCATTGCCTCCTCAAAATGCGGTGGTGCAGCCCGTTCAAAACCGCTCACCCGCTCCTGAGCAAGCTCCACATACAGCGTTCGACCAAGATACTCCGAAGCGTCATCCCCAAAGGGCACAAGGCGCGCAGCGCCGCTGACCAGGGCCGAGGAGAACCGCACTGGATAGCTGGGCAGCTGCGTGAACCCCAGCGGCTTCATCGCACTGGCATCGATGCTTTCGATAGTGATGTCCATGGCCCATTGTCGATGGAGCCCAGGCAGGTCAGGTAGAGGGCACCTGAGCCACGGGCCTGGAAAAGATGTTGACCAAACTTCCGTCGGGATCGCGCAGCAGGGCCGAGCGGTTGCCCCAGGGCATCACCGAGGCTGGCATGACGATCTCGGCGGCGGCCTCCTCCATGCGTGCCAGTGTGCCATCCACGTCGGCCACCTCGAACTCCAGGATGGCCGAACGGTTCGATGCTGCCGTGGCGGCGCCCTGGTTGAACAATTGCACCAGGCGCTCCTCGGAGATCGCCAGCGTGGCGCCCTCCAGGCGCACCTCGGCAAAGCCATCGGCCAGGCGGGTCGCCGTGGTGCCCGACAGGCGGGTATAAAAGGCCAGCAGCGCTTCGAACTGCTGGGTGACGAGGCGAACGGATGCGAACTTCATGCGTGACTCCTTGGTAAGAAAGGAGCGAGCTTAGGAAGGCATGGTGCCAAATTCTGGCAGTATCGTGCGACCGCTGGCGCGCACCCGCTGGTGCCAGGCTTTCAGCAATGCCTGGCGGCGCTGGGGATAGCGCGCATCGAGCATCTCGGCCTCGACGATGCGGTCAGAGCGGAAGTTGCGGAAATCGCCACGCAGTTCGCACCAGGCCGAGAGCACCCGGGCTTCTTCGAAATACACCAGTGCAAACGGCCAGATGACGCGCTCGGACTGCACGCCCTGCGGGTCCCGGTAGACGATGCGCAGCTCGTGCTCGGCCCGGATGGCGGCACGCAGGCGGTCCTGCGCCACCACCATGGCGGGCGAAGGCTTGGCGCGCGCTCCCACCAGCACAGCCGACGCCTCCAGTTCACGACGCAAGGGGGCCGGCAACACCGCACCGATCTTGGCCATGGCATCGCGTGCGCCGCCCGCAAGGCCTACATCGCCCCGGTCGGCCACCCAGCGCAGGCCCAGGGCCAAGGCCTCGATCTCTTCGGGGGTGAACATCAGCGGCGGGAGCATGTAGCCAGGCTGCATCACATAGCCCACGCCCGGTGCCCCTTCGATCATGGCGCCCTGGGCCTGCAATGTGGCGATGTCGCGGTAGAGCGTGCGCAGGCTGATGTCCAGGGCCGCCGCCAGCGCCTGCCCGCTCATGGGCCGGCTGTGGCGGCGCAGGACCTGCAGCAGGGCGAGTAGGCGTTCGGAGCGGGACATGGGCTGATGGTAGCCAAGAGCCCTCTCTGCACCCGAGTGCCCGCTGCCCGGCGTGCGATGCCGGCAATCCGGGCCCCAGGCTCACCTGCCCGTGCCCAGGTGCCTTGCGAAAAATTCCAGAATCCTGCCCTCGTAAGCCTGCGGGGCAAAGGCGTGCAGATCCACATGCGCAGCGCCCTCTACGCGCCAGAGTTCCTTGGGCTCGACTGCCGCGTCGAAAAGCCGTTGGGTTTCAGCCCAGGTGGTGTGCCTGTCCTGCGCCCCCGAGGCAATGAGCACGGGCGCCCCCAGCCTGGAAATGTGATCGATGGGCCGCAAGTCACGGGTCGAGACCCCGGCACGCAGCGGCAGCTGCCACAGCAGGGGACCCGCCAACACTGCACCCGCAGGGCCCAGCACCCCGGTGAGCCGGTTGGTCACGGCATCTTCGATCGTGGGGTACATGGATTCGAGCACCACCGCATGGGGCGCGGGGGAAGGCAGTGACAGCACGGTGGCGGCGGCGCCCAGCGACACGCCGACGACCGCGATGCGCTCGCCCTGGCATTCACGCCGCAGGAACGCAAGTGCCGCCTGCACCCCAGCCGCCTCGCGCGCGCCAAAAGTGATGCGCTCGCCGGTGCTCTCGCCGTGCGCCTGCAAATCGACCAGCAGGGTGGCATGGCCCGCCCGGTTCAGGAACCTGGCGCGGCCCAGCATCTGGGTGCGGTCCGAGCGCACGCCATGGAGCAGCAGCACGGCCCCCTTGTCTGGCTGGCCCGGTGCAAACCAGCCCGCCACGTGGCCCGAAGGTGCTGTGTCGATGCGGACTTCGTGCGCTGAAAAATCCGGCGGTGGCGGACCCATCGTGCGGGTGGCCGGGTGGCTGAGCCATTCGCCAACAGCCCCCGCTGCCAGGGCAAAGCCCAGCACCAATACCAGGGCGGCCAAAACCGCAAGGCGCCAGCCCATCAGGTGCAGCGTGCGAGCGAAGTGGACTCGAAAACCTGAGGCCTCACTTCGCCCCCTCCACGGAAACCTTCTCGAACGCGGGCTCCTGCGCGATGAGGCCATGGAAGAACCCGAAGCACGGATCGCTGGCACCGGCCATCTTCGCCTTGCCCAGCACGCGCTCCTTGAGCGAGCGGTGCTTGGTCAGCGACAGCACCCATTCGTGCTTGCCGTCTTCGCTCTCGTTGGCGGCGGCGCCCACCATGTAGGTGCGGCCCTCCCAGCTCACATGCGCGTACCAGCCCCAGTCTTCGGCGTCTGCGTCGGTCATGTCCAGGTGGGCGGGCACGCGCGTGCGCAGCCATTCGAGCAGGGAATGGCCCCGGATGGGGTTGATGGGGTTCTCGGGCTCCCGCGAGACGTCGAAGAGCCGGGTGAGGAAGTGGATGGCAGGTTCCATGGATGAACGAATTGGCAAGGGGACGGGCCAGGCACTCGGCCAGCCTACCACCTCGGCACGCCCCCGCAAACCGGATTCTGACCATGCCCCTCAACTCCTGCGGGGCGAATTTGCGTACCATGCCGCCTGCCAAAGAGCCGATCGATCGAGCGAGCGAACACAACAACATCCCAGGAGACAGGCGCCACCATGCAGGCCCACCCCACTACGAGCCCGCCCCAGCCACTGGCAGGGCCTGCCGGC
>NZ_AKJX01000014.1 GCF_000276605.1 Acidovorax sp. CF316
CCCATCGGCTCGGCCGCCATCAAGCGCATGCTGGACGACAAGCTGCTGGACGCCGCGCCCGTGGTGGTGATGAACGCCGTGCCCGGCGCCGAGAGCCTGCGCACCCCCGGCCACGCCAAGCTGTTCCACATTCGCGCGGGCGACAAGCAGCAGATCGAGAAGATCGTGAGCCACACCCGCACCCTGGGCATGGCGCGCCTGTCGGCGCTGTACCAGGACCTGCCCATCGGCACCTCGGGCATGGCCATGGCACAGGAGGCCGCCAAGGCCACGCAGGGGCTCACCCTGCAGGGCACCAAGTCCGCCACCGACGCGGCCGCGCTCGATGCTGCCGCGCAGCAGGTGGCCAAGCAGGACGCCCAGGGCGTGCTGGTGCTGGGCGCACCGCGCTTCATGGCCGAGGGCGTCGCCGCGCTGCGCAAGGCGGGCGTCAGGCAGTCGATCTTCGTGCTGTCGTACGTGCCGGCCGGCCTCATCGTCAAGTTGGCGGGCGTGGAAGGCGCTCGCGGCGTGGGCATTGCCCAGACCTATCCCAACCCCAACGGCAAGACGCTGCCCCTGCACCGCGAGTTCCAGGCTGCAATGAAGGAGGCCTTCCCTGCCGTGCAGGAGTACACCTCGTTCCACCTCGAAGGGTATCTCTCGGCCCGCACCGTGGGCGAGGCGCTCAAGCGCAGCAAGGACGCCAACCCCGGCGCCGCCAGCCTGGCCGCCACGCTCACTTCCATGGGCGAGATCGATTTCGGCGGCTTTCGGGTCGACTTCTCCAAGGGCAATGTGGGCAGCCGCTTCGTGGACATCGGCGTGATCGGCAGCGACGGGCGCCTGCGCTACTGAGCGAGCCGCCTGCGCTGCTGCCCGCAAAAAGCGCCCGCCCCGAGGGGCGGGCGAACGGACAGAGGCCGGCTGGAGTACCCGGCAAACGCGCGAGAGCGCAAGATCACGAACGCGTCATCTATCCAGCCACGTCTACCCACGTGGCGCCGCACCATGGAACGGCGTTTCCACTATCGCCCGCCCCGAGGTGCCGGGCTGTAGGAGCACAGGCCCCTGGACAGGCCCGATGGGCCCCGGCGGGCAGGGACCGGAGTCCTACACCGCGCAAGCGCCTGGCCGTCACAGGGGCGAGAGCGCGCCCACCAGCGAGGGCGTGAAGTCCGCCCCGCCCTCGGGCCGGGCGCCATGGGCCCAGGCCAGCAGCGCAGCGGGCGGCAGCGGCCGGGCGAAGAGAAAGCCCTGCAGCTCATCGCAGTCCATGGCCAGCAGCACGTCGCGCTGGCCCGGGGTCTCCACCCCCTCTGCCACCACGCGCAGGCCCAGCGCGTGCGCCAGGCCCACGATGGCGGCCACCACGGCGCGCGCATTGGCGCTGTGCTCCAGGTCGCCCACGAAGCTGCGGTCGATCTTGAGTTGCTGTGCGGGCAGCTGGGTCAGGTAGCGCAGGCTCGAATAGCCGGTGCCGAAGTCGTCGATGGACAGGAACACACCGATGGCGCCCAGCCCCTCGAAGGTGCGGTGCACGGCCTTGATGTCCTCCATGGCCACGGTTTCGGTGATCTCGCACAGCAGCTGCGATGCCTCCAGCCCGTGCTCCTGCAGCGTCTGCCCGATGCGCGCCACCAGGCCCTTGTCGCGCAGCTGGTGCACCGACAGGTTGACCGCCACGCGCATGCGCAGGCCGTCATGGCGCCACTCCACGATCTGGCGGCAGGCCTCGTCGATGACCCACTGGCCCAGCTTGCCGATGATGCCGATGCGCTCGGCCAGCGGTATGAACACCAGCGGGCTGACCTGGCCGTGGCGCGGGTGGTTCCAGCGCAAGAGCGCCTCCACGCCGCTGATCTGGCCGCGCCGCCCGTCGATCTTGGGCTGGTAGTGCAGCGACAGCTGGCCGCGCTCCAGCGCATGGCGCAACTCGCCCTGCAGCTCCAGTTGCTCGGACACGTCGGACACCATGTGCGGCTCGAACAGCGCATAGCAGCTGCCGCCCGCGCGCTTGGCTTCGTACATCGCGGCGTCGGCATTCGCCACCAGCTTGCCCGGCTCGCCAGGGCCGGGGTGCACCACGATGCCGATGGAGCACGAGATCTCGATGCGCCGCCCCGCGGCCTCGAAGGGCTGCGACAGCGATGCCAGCACGCGCCGGGCCACCAGCACGCAGGCCTCCTCGTCGGCCACGTCGTTGAGCAGGATCAGGAACTCGTCACCGCCCACGCGCGCCACGGTGTCGCTGTCGCGCGCCTCGTCGCGCAGGCGCGCGGCCGCCTTGCGGATCACCACGTCGCCCACCGCATGGCCGAAGGAGTCGTTGATGGGCTTGAACCCGTCCAGGTCGACGAAGAGCACCGCCATGCGTTCGACCACGCCCTCACGGTTGCTGCGCTCCAGCCGGCGCGTGGCCAGGGCCAGGCGGTCTTCGAACAGCAGGCGGTTGGGCAGCCCGGTCAACGGGTCGGCAAAGGCGCGCTGCTGCAGCTCCTCGTTGGCGGCCTGCAGCCGGGCATTGCTCTCGTGCATGGAGTGCGAGGCCGTGCGCGTGGCACGCTGCAGCCGCGAATCCACGATGGAGGTGAGCAGCGTGATCACCAGCAGCGCGCCGGCGATCATCGCCACCGCAGTCTGCAGGCCCGGGCCACCGAGCTCGCCGGCCGTCAGGCAGACCGAGCCCACCGCGAAACTCGCGGCCGCCATGCCCAGGTAGTGCGTGCCGCAGATCGCTAGCGCCAACACGAACGAGGCCGCCAGCTGGTAACCCATGCGCCGGGGCCGCTCCACCCGGCGCAGCAGCTTGAAGATCACCAGCGCCAGCGCCGACGCCAGAAACGCCACCAGCACCGACAGCGCCACCAGCGGCACATCCCAGCTGATGGCGGGCGACATGCCCATGGCCGCCATGCCCACGTAGTGCATGGCACTGATGCCCGCCCCCATGGCCACGGCGCCCAGCAGGATGCGCGGGCGATCGAGGCGCTTGCGGCTGGCCAGCTCCAGCGCCACGCCGGACGCGGCCACCGCCGCCACCCAGGACACGAAGGTCAGCCCCTGGGAGAAGCCGATGGCGATGGGCAGCTCCAGCGCCTGCATGCCCATGAAATGCATGGCCCAGATGCCCGTGCCCATGACCAGCGAGCCCGCGGCCCACCAGGCCAGGCCGATGCCGCGCTGCGAGGTGCGTACCCGGCGCGCCATGTCGAAGCTCACGTACGACGCGAACATGGCCATGGCCAGGGAGCCCGCTACCAGCAGCAGGTTGTAGCTCAGGGGCATGGACGGGGTCATGGAGTGGGCGGCGGCAAATGCGGCAAATAGTGCGGAGGGTAACTTTTGCCGGGCGCCTTGCGTGTAGGAGTGGGCTGACACTTGCTGCCAAACCCGCTGCCGAACTTGCGGCCAACATTCTGTTGCGCTCAAGAACTCGACCGCCCCTGCGGATTGCGGCATTCTCTGCAGCGCCATCCCCGTTCGCTCGCGCAGGCCCATGCGTGCAAGCGCCCCGAACCGGCAGGCCCAAAACAATGCAACCCAGGGAGATCCTCGTCCATGCCATTGGCACACACCAACCTGCACACGCCGCGGGCCGCCGGCCCGCTGTCCATCGCCGCACTGGCCAATGACCGCCTGCTCATCGTCTACGGCGGCCGCCACCCCGATGACAGCGATGGCGAGGCCATCATCGGCCGCATTGCAGACCGCAGCACCGGCACGCTGGCCGGGGGCGAGTTCGTGGTCAACACGGTCACACAGAACCACCAGTACGGCGCCAACGCCGAGACCGCCACCGATGGCACGGTGCTGGTGACCTGGCAGCCGGGCGCCAGCAACGCCATCCTGGCCCAGCGCTTCGGTGCAGACGGCGCGCGCATCGGCAGCGAGCAGACCTTGGTCGGCAACCGCGAGAGCATCTCGGGCATCAGCACGCTGGCCCTGGCCAATGGCAAGTACTTTGTCTCCTGGGGGCAGTACGCCAGTAGTGTCACGACCTACGGCGGCCTGTACGACACGGCGGGCACCGCCGTGGGGGCGCCGATCACCTACGCCACCAACAGCAGCTTCTTCGCGGTGGACGCCACGCGCTTTGCCGGCCTGCGCACCACGAACACGGCCGACTTCACGGGCGCCGTCAACTGGCTGCAGTTCTACAGCGCCGACACGGGATCCCCTATCGGTGCAGAGATCAACCTGGGCGTGCACTCCGGGCGCGCCCTCATCCAGGCCCTGGGCGACGGCCGCCTGCTTCAGCTCACCAGCAGTAGCGGCACGGGCCCCGGCACCAACGACAGCATCGACGTGCATGGCCAGTTCCTCGACGCGCAGGGCGCCCCGCAAGGTGCGTCCTTCGTGGTCAACACGGCCGGTGCCACGGGCAGCCAGAGCCCGCAGGCCGTGCAGACCTTGGCAGGCGGCCGCTTCGTCGTGTTCTGGAGCACCGTCGACATCAACGGCAACCTGGGCGGCGAAATCCGCGGCCAGATCTTCAACACCAACGGCAGCAAGTTCGGCGGCGAGATCCTGGTGGATGCCCACTCCTACGTGCGCATCGTGGACAAGACCTTCTCCGTGGGCACGGCCACGCAGGCCTTTGCCGACGGCAGCTTTGCCATCGGCTGGACGGCGGGCGACGGCGCGTACGTATCCGCCTACGACGAGCTGGGCACCATCGCCACCACCACCGCCCATGTGCAGGCCACGGTCACCGGCAGCGCTGGCGCCGACACCCTGGCCGCGGCCCAGGGCGGGCGCACGCGCTTCATCTCCCAGGGCGGGGCCGACCAGATCACTGGCAGCAGCAACGTCGACACCGTGGTGCTCGACACGCCCTATGCCGGTCTGCAGGCCCTGGGCCTGCTGCAGCGCAGCGACGGCGTGATCACCTTCACCCCTGCCGGCAGCAGCACAGGCAGCACGCCCGCCACGCTGCGCGGCGTGGAGCGCATTGAGCTCAAGGACAGCGTGCTCGCCTTCGACACCGCCCTGCCCAACCTGGGCGTGACCGAGGGCGGCCACGTGGGCCAGGTCTTCACCCTGTTCAACGCCCTCACCGACCGCAGCCCCGACCGGCATGAACTCTCGGTCTGGGTGCGCAAGGCCGACGAGCTGGGCAACTACAACGCCCTGGCGCAGAACATGATCGACACCCTGCTGCCTGGCGCGTCCACCACCACCCTGGTACGGCTGGTGGGCTCCAACCTGCTCAACACGCCGGTGGACGACGCCTTCGTGGCCCAGTTCTCGGCCATGGTGGGTAGCGACAAGCCCTTTGCCACCGTCGCCATGATCATCGCCGCAGCCGCCGCCCTGCCCGTGGCCACCGACCCGCTGGTCGCCCTGGTGGGTGGCATGCAGCAGCTGTCGGTGGAGGTGTTCGCGCTGTGAAAGAACCCACAGGGAGTGACCAGACCGTGAACGAATACATCCTGCTGATGCACGAGGACGCCCCGGACACCGCAGCCGCCAACGACCCGCAGCGCTGGGCCGACTACCTTGCCCGGTTGCGCGCCACCGGCCAGTTCGACGGCGGCAGCGCCATCGGCGCGGGCGAGCGCCTGCGCAAGGGCCAACCCGGCCAGGCCGCCACTGGCGCCCCGAGCGGCTTCATCCGCGTGCGCGCGGACAGCATGGAGGACGCAAAGCGCTTTCTGGCCGGCAACCCGGTCTTTGACGCCGGCGGCACGGTGGACCTGCGCGAGCTGCCCCGCACCTGAGCAAGCAAGCACACCACCCCAGGAGGCACGGTTTGAAACCCAGGCACTACGCTCTGTTGATCATTGCAGGCATCCTCATCCCACTCGCGCTGTACTTCACGGGCCACGCCATGGCTGCCGGCGCCGTCCTCCTGCTGGCCTTCGTGGTCGAGGTGATTGTCTCGGCCATGACGGGCAAGCAGGGGAACGATACCGAGCGCTGAGTGGCGGGGCAGGACCGCGTGGGCAATGGTTGACGCCCCCTGGCAAAGTCCACCAGACAAGCCGGGCGCCTTACCCCAGCTCCGCGAACGCTCCCACCACATCCACCAACTGCTGCCGCACCCACCCATGGGCCGGGTCGCCGTGGAAGCGCTCGTGCCAGACCATCGCGGGTGACAGGGGTGCCACCTGCAGCGGCAGATCCAGCAGCGCCAGCGCAAGCCGTTGTGCCAGCAGGTGCGCCAGGCGGCTGGGCAAGGTGAGCACCATGTCGCTGTCGGCCACCAGCATCGCACCCGCCAGAAAATGCGGCACCCGCAGCGCGACATGGCGGCTGCGGCCCCGTGCCGCGAGGGCGACGTCGACCGCGCTTTCTCCCACGCCGGAAATGGTCACGGCCACGTGGCGCAGGGCCACATAGCGCTCCAGGCCCCACCCGTCTGCCGCGGCGGGATGCCCGGACCTCACCACGCACACCAGGTGGTCGGTGTAGAGGCCACGCCGATGGAAGCTGCCAGGCAGTGCCTCGAAAATCCCCAGGGCCAGGTCTGCGCCCCCCTGCTCGACCAGCCGCACGTTGTCCCCCACCGGTGGCGCGATGTGCAGGCTCAGCGCGGGCGCGTGGCGCTCCAGGCGGGCCATCAACTGGGCCAGCACCACCAGGGCCAGGTGGTCGTGCGCAGCGATGGTGATCCGGCCCGAGGCCGAGGCGGGATCGAACACGGCGGGCGCAACGATGCCCCGGGCGTCGTCCAGCAGCCGGGCCACAGGGCCGGCCAACGCCCGGCCGCGCGGCG
>NZ_AKJX01000015.1 GCF_000276605.1 Acidovorax sp. CF316
TGGCTGCCGTGCGCCAGCCGTTGGCCGAAATGCTGCGCGGCGGCCAGCGGCATGCCCAGCTGGCGCTGGCGGACTTCATCGACAGCGGCCAGTTCAGCCGCCACCTGGGCCGCATGCGCCGCCTGTACCGCGAGCGCCAGCAGCAGCTGCGTGCCGCGCTGGCGCAGCATTTCGTGGTGCCGCATGGCATCGAGGGCGGGCACTGCGGCATGCACCTGCTGGTGCGCCTGCCGCCCGCTTACCCGGACCAGGCCATCGCCACCGCCGCGCGCGGGCACGGCATGGCGCCCGCGCCGCTGTCGGCCTTCGCCCTGCAGCCCCGGCCCGAGGACAACGGGCTGGTGCTGGGTTATGGCCACACGCCCGTGGAATTGTTCGCGCCGCTGGTGCAGCGGCTGTCGCTGCTGGCGCAGGCAGCCCAGCGGGATGGTTGAGGCGGCCGCCCCGCCCGCGTGGCTGGCGATGCCTGCCATGCCCTACGGGCAGTGGAGGGCTTTCGGGCACCTCTGTGGGCGCAAGCGATACTCGCGGGTGCCCGCCTTTCGTATGCGTACTTATTTCCAATTCGCCACCCGCGTGGTGCTGACCCTTGCCGTGGCATGGGCGGCAGCCGCTGCCTGCGTGGCCCTCAAGACCCCGCTGCCCTGGATGATCGGGCCGCTGCTGGCCACCTCGCTGCTGTCCATCGCCGGCGCGCCCACCGAGAGCTGGGGCCCCTTGCGCAATGGGGGGCAGTGGACCATCGGCGCGGCCCTGGGCCTGTATTTCACGCCCCAGGTCATGGGCCTGGTGGCAGGGCTGTGGTGGGCGATCGCGCTGGGCATCGTCTGGGCGCTGGTGCTCGGCTGGCTGTTCGGTGCCTGGCTGTACCGGGTGCATGCGCCGCGCATGCACGGCGTACCGGCCAGCATGATGCGTGCGACCAGCTATTTCTCGGGCGCCATCGGCGCCGCGTCGGAGATGACCCTGCTGGCCGAGCGTGAGAACGCGCGCACCGACCTCGTGGCCGCTAGCCACAGCCTGCGCTTGCTGATCGTCACCGTGACCATTCCCTTCGCCCTGCAGTGGAGCGGGCTGCATGGCATCGACATCCTGCCGCCCGCCACGCGCGTGGTGGATTGGCCCGGCCTCGCCCTCATGGCGTTGCTCACCGGCGCGGGGGCCTTGGCCATGGACCGGCTGGGCCGCGCCAACCCCTGGTTCATGGGCGCGCTGGTGGTGTCCATGGGCTTTGCCATGGCGGGCATCACCTTCTCGGCCGTACCGCAGTGGCTGGTGAATGCCGCGCAGCTGGTGATCGGGGTCAGCCTGGGGGTGCGCTTTCGGGCGGATTTTCTGCGCACTGCGCCGCGCTGGCTGGCCAGCGTGGCCGTGGGAACCCTGGGGCTCATGGGCATCTGTGCGCTGTTCGCCGCCGTGCTGGCATGGGGCACGGGCCTGCCCTGGGTGACGCTGCTGCTGGGCACGTCGCCGGGTGGCATCACCGAGATGGCCATCACGGCCAAGGTGCTGCAGCTGGGCGTGCCGGTGGTCACGGCCTTCCAGGTGTGCCGGCTGATTGCGGTGTTGATCCTGGTAGAGCCGCTGTTCCGGCGGATTTACCCGGTGGAGTGAGCGCTGGCGTAGAGCGCTCAGTGCACCACGACGGGGTTCTGCGCCAGGCCCGCGTAGCGGTCCAGCGCATCTTCCACTTCTTCCTGCGTCGGGGTGTCGCGCTGCCAGGCCAGGATCTGCTGCTGGAACATCTCTGCCCACGACCCGTCCAGGTAGACCTCCTTGCCGGAGCGCTTGTCCACGATCTCGAAGCCATGGCGCGCCAGCTGGGGCTTGGGCGGTGCCGTGTCGTTGAGCGCCTGGCCAACGGACTCCCGGGCGTCGGGCAGCATGTGGACCACCACAAAGGATTCGGAGTCGTAGAGCATGTGCATCGTGTTCCCTTTGTCGATATGAATGTCAGATGACAGCGGGTCGGCAGAGTTCAAGGCTTGTGGGCTGGCCCTGCGTGGTAACAGTATTTCACGAATTGCGCGAAGCGGTGGCCTCGCAGGGGTATTTCACCGGGGGTGGGGGAGAACACAACACCTGTCGGGCCACTCTCCTACAACGCATCCGGCGATCAAGCGGTGCACGGCCGCGCCCGTGCTTACGGAGGCTCAGGGTTTGTCGCTACCGCGCAGCAGCAGGTCGGCGAAGTCGCCGTTGGACTGGGTGAGCTTGATGCGCGCCGGCAGGTAGCCCAGGCCCGGCGCCAGCCACAGCTCGGCCTTCTGGTCGTAGTCGCGCCGCGGCAGGCGCAGCAGCTTCAAGGTGGGGGTGGCGCCCACGGGCAGGTGCAGGGTTTCGGGGGCCTCGATGCTGAAGGTCCAGCGGTCGGCATTGCGCGCGCTCACGGTGGTCAACGTGATCTGCGTGCCCGGCGTGTAGCGGGCCGGGTCGGCCGCCAGCATGGCTGCGAGCTGGATGAACATGCTCAGCCGGTCCTGCGCGCCGGGGCCGATGGCAGCCTGCGGCGTGTTGGCGCTGAAGGTCACGCGGCCTTGCGCATAGTCGAAATGTGCGGCCTGCTCGCTGCGTGAGCGGTCCCCGAAACGCTCGGGCTGCAGTCCCTGGGCGCTCACCAGGCCGGTGCTGCGCTGGGTGCGCGAGCCAACGAGGAAGGCGCTCACTTCCTGGCGCGCCTCGTAGCGGCTGCCGTCGTGCTGCCACAGCAGCTCGGCCCGGGCCGTGTAGTCGAATTTCTTGGCCTGGCCCTTGACCTCGTAGGTCAGGCGCACGGGGGCCGGAATCTGCACCGGCGGCGCTGCGGCGCTGGCGTTCTGGCCCGTGCCGCTGCCGGGCGGAGCGATGTCGATGCCGGCCGCCGTGGGGTTCACCTCCGCAGGGAGGGGCGCGGGTGCGGCCGGTGCAGATGCGGCAGCCACGGCGGCAGAGGCCGCGGGCTCGGGCGGGGCAGGGGGGGCGGCCGTTGCGGGCGCTGCCGCCACCTGCATGGCCGGGTCGGAGGAGGGCACGGCTTCTGGCGTCGTCGCGGGTGGCTCGGCGGGGGCCGCCTCGGCAACCGGTGTGGCGCGTGGGGGGCGCTTGCGTGGCGCGGGTGCCGGTGCGGCGGGTGGCGGAGCCGGGGCGGCCGACGGTGCGGGTGCCGGTGCCGCCATGGGCGCAGGCGCCGCCGTGATGGTGCGCGTGCTGAACACCTGGCCCGTGGGTGCCGCCGGGCTGTCCCACACCAGGGGCACGCCCCTGAGCAGCAGCCAGTGCAGCGCCAGTACCAGCGCGGTGAGGGCAATCAGCGTGCGCCGTGGCATCAGCGCGGCAGCCCCGGCATCAGACCGCGCCCGCGCCCAGGTCGCGCGAAAGCTGGGCCGCCGCCGCGCGCAGCGGCGCGTCGATGGCGCCGCCCCACTCGGGGTCGAAGGTGGCGACCGAGCCCAGCGTGGTGATGCCCAGCTCCAGGTGGCCGTCGGCATCGAACACCGGGGCGCAGAAGCCCACGATGCCGGGCAGCAGGGTGTCCACCACGCGCGCCGCGCCGCGCTCGCGCACCTCGGCCAGCACGGCCTGCACCTCGGCCATGGTGGTGGGCAGGTCGGTGCGGCGCATCTTGCTGGCGCGGGCGAGTTCTTCCTTGAGCAGGGGGGCGGCGACCTCCGGCGGCAGGTGGGCGGCGAAGCAGCGGCCAGTGGCCGAGGCCAGCAAGGGCATCACGTCGCCCAGCCGCAGGTTGGCGGTGACGGCCTGGGCCGACTCCTCCCAGTGCACGATGGTGGGGCCATGGTTGCCCCAGACGGCCAGGGCCAGCGTGTGGTTGATGCTCTCCATCAGCGCGGGCATGCGCTCGCGCGCCAGGCGCACCGCGTCCAGGCGTGCCAGCGACGCCAAGCCGAGCTTGAGCGCCGCGGGCCCCAAGTCGTAGCGCGCGGTGCGGCTGTCCTGGGTCACCAGGCCCAGGCGCTGAAAGCTCACGAGGTAGCGGTGGGCCTTGGCGGCGCTCATGCCGGCAGACGCGGCCAGGTCCTTGAGCATGAGCGGCCCGCGGGCGCGCGTGAGGCCCTCCAGCAGCGCAAAACCGACCTCCACGGACTGGATACCTGCACGTTCTTTGTCCATGTGCACTAAAATTCTCTGGTTTTGTTTAGTTAAATCAATTTACCCAAGCGTAATTCATGCCCGGCGTGTACTGTGCCGTCGGCACCACCGCTGTTCCAGAGACAAGAGGCCTTCACCCATGAAACTTGCTACCTACAAAGACGGCTCGCGCGACGGCCAACTGGTCGTCGTCTCGCGCGACCTGGGCACGGCCCATTATGCGACCGGCATCGCCAGCAAGCTGCAGCAGGTGCTGGACGACTGGGGCTTCCTTTCGCCCCAGCTGCAGGACCTGTACGACCAGCTCAACGCCGGCCGTGCGCGCCATGCCTTCCCGTTCGACCCGGCCCAGTGCATGGCCCCGCTGCCGCGCGCCTACCAATGGGCCGACGGCTCGGCCTACATCAACCACGTGGAGCTGGTGCGCAAGGCGCGCAACGCCGAGGTGCCCGAGAGCTTCTACACCGACCCGCTGATGTACCAGGGCGGCAGCGACGACTTCATCGGCCCCTGCGATGACGTGGTGGTGCCCAGCGAAGCCATGGGCATCGACTTCGAGGCCGAGATCGCCGTCATCACCGGCGACGTGAAGATGGGCACCACGCCCGAGCAGGCCCTGGACGGCATCCGCCTGGTGATGGTCGCCAACGACGTGAGCCTGCGCAACCTGATCCCGGCCGAACTGGCCAAGGGCTTCGGCTTCTTCCAGAGCAAGCCGGCCACCGCCTTCAGCCCCGTGGCGGTGACGCTCGACGAGCTGGGCGACGCCTGGAACCAGGGCCGCCTGGACCTGGTGGTGCAGTCCACCTGGAACGGCCGCAAGGTCGGCATGTGCGATGCCGGCCCCGAGATGACCTTCCACTTCGGCCAGTTGATCGCCCACGTGGCCAAGACGCGCAACGTGCGCGCCGGCTCCATCATCGGCAGCGGCACCGTGAGCAACAAGGGCGTGGAGCAGAACGGCCGCACCGAGTGGCCCAAGGGCTACAGCTGCATCGCCGAAAAGCGCTGCATCGAGACCATCCAGGACGGCAAGCCCAGCACCGAGTTCATGAAGTTCGGCGACACCATCCGCATCGAGGTCAAGGGCAAGGACGGCGCCAGCATTTTCGGCGCCATCGACCAGGCGATCACGGAGCCGGTCTGATGCCTGGGGCCACCTGGCGAGCCCTTGCGCGGCAGCTGCGTGCAGGCACGGCGTGCGTGGCCCTGGCCATTCCGGCGCTGGCTGCGCAGGCACAGGGCAAGGCCGATCCGGCCCCCGCCTGCCCACCCGCCGCCACCCCCATCGGCCCTGCCGATGCCGAGGCCGCCCGACGCGACGACCGCGACCGCGGCCTGCTCTGGCGCATCGAGAAGGATGGCCGCACCAGTTGGCTCTACGGCACGATCCATGCCGCCGAGCGCGGCTGGGTGCTGCCCGGCCCTGCGGTGCGCGAGGCCTTGCGCCGCGCCGACCGCATTGCGCTGGAGGTGGACCTGATGGACCCGGCGATCGCCGGTGGGCTGGCCGCCGCCGTCATGCCTGGCCCCAACACGCCCCCCTTGCCCGAACCCCTGGCCAGGCGCTTGCGCGTGCAGAGCGAAGCGCTGTGCGCCGATGCCTCCCTGGCGCGCCTGCGGCCCGAGATCCAGCTCGTGTCGCTGGTCGGCCTGGCCGCGCGCACCACGGGCATCGACCCGGCCTATGGCATCGATCTGTTCCTCGCGGGTTTGGCGCGCGCCATGGACAAGAAGGTCGTCTCGCTGGAGTCGGCCGAGGCGCAGATCGCGCTGCTGGTTTCGGACGATCCGGCCAAGGTGGCCCGCACGCTGGACGAGGGCCTGAGGCAACTCGAAGGCGGGCAGGCCCGCAAGATCATCGCCACGCTTACGCGCGCCTGGGCCGAGGGCCGACTTGAGACCCTGCGCGACTATGGCGACTGGTGCGATTGCCTGAAGACGGCCGAGGACCGCGCCGACTTCGCGCGCATCGTGGACGGGCGCAACCCCGCCCTGGCCAACGGCATCGCCGCCCAGCATGCGGCGGGCCATTCGGTGTTCGCGGCCGTGGGCGTGCTGCACATGGTGGGCGTCCAGGGCCTGCCCGCACTGATGGAGTCCAGGGGCTTTCGCGTGACGCGCGTACCCCATGCCCTGCCCGGGGCCAGGGCCGACAGGCCATCGACGGCGCGCTAGCGAGCCGCCGCGTTCCCCTCTTTCTTTTTTCTATCCATCATGGAGACAAGCATGACCCTGCAACGCCGCACCGTTCTTTCCGCCCTGGCTGCCGCCGGAGCGTCCGCCGCAGCCCCTTGGGCCCAGGCCCAGGCCGCCTGGCCCGACCAGCCGCTGCGCTGGGTCGTGCCCTACCCGGCCGGCGGCGGCACCGACGTGCTGGCGCGCACCGTGGCCGAGGCCATGCGCCAGACCCTGGGCCAGCAGATCGTGGTGGACAACCGCCCCGGCGCGGCCACCAACATCGGCGCGCAGATGGTGGCCACGGCCAAGCCGGACGGCAACACCTTCATGTCGGCCGACAACGCCGTGCTGGCCTTCAACGAGCACCTGTTCACCAAGCTGCCGTTCAACCCCGAGAAGGACTTCACCTACGTGGGCGGCATCAGCCGCTTTCCGCTGGCGCTGGTGGTGCACCCGTCCTTCGAGGCCAAGACGCTCAAGGAATTCCTGGCCTACGCGCGGGCCAATCCCGGCAAGCTCAACTACGCATCGCCCGGCAACGGCTCGCCGCACCACCTGGCGATGGAGATGTTCAAGAACCGCACCAAGACCTTCCTCACGCACATCCCCTACCGCGGCGCAGCCCCCGCGCTGCAGGACGTGATGGGCGGCCAGGTGCCGTGCATGTTCCTGGACCTGGCCGCCGGCCTGCCGGTCATCACCAGCGGCAAGGTGCGTGCCCTGGCCATCGGCTCGGCCAAGCGCGTCTCGGCACTGCCCGACGTGCCCACCTTGGCCGAAGCCGGCGTGCCCAACACCGAGGTCTATGCCTTCCAGGGCATCCTCGGCCCCGCGGGCCTGCCGGCCGCGATCACCGCGCGCCTGAACGGCGACCTCAACAAGGCGCTGGCCAACCCCGCGGTGCTCAAGCGCATGACCGACTTCGGCATGGAGCCGCTGACCGGCACGCCCGAGCAGTTCCGCGCCATCGCCCGCGCCGAATCCAAGCGCTGGGGCGAGATCATCAAGGCCGCGGGCGTGAAACTCGACTGAGTGGTCTTCACCGGGGCTCTCTGCCCCTGTGCCAAAGGGTTGCCATCGCCGGGTGCACCGGCGATAGTGGCCCTTTTTTCATGGCGCCAGCCGCACAACACCCATGACCCCGACCGAAGACGTCGTCTGTGCCCGCATCCAGCTCCAGCCGGATTCCCTGCCCAGGGTGCGCGCGTGGGCGGAGCACCTGCGCACCCACCGGGACGAGGCCTTGCAGACCCTGGCGGCCGAGGGCGTGACGGTGGAGTCGGTGTTCCTCGACTCGGGGGGCGAGGGCGACTTCCTCGTCTACTACATGCGCTCGGGCTCGCAGCAGCGGGCGCAGGAGGTGGCCGCGCGCTCCGTGGCGGCCATCGATGCCTACCACCGCGCCTTCAAGCGGGACACCTGGGCACAGGTGCGACGGCTGGATTTGCTGCTGGACCTTGCACGCACACCATGAAATAGGGTTTCCCCTGGTCTGAGCCGTGTCGATATCCGCCATGGTTGAACGTCGTAGGTTCTAGAGGGCCGTCCTCTGCTTCTTCACAGGCATTCGATCATGAGCACCACCACCGGCACCGTTCGTCTCCACCGCGTCATCCGCTCCACGCCCGACCGCATCTACCGCGCCTTCCTCACGCCGCAGGCCCTGGTCAAGTGGCTGCCGCCGCACGGCTTCACGGCCGAGGTGCACGCGCTCGACGCCCGCGTAGGTGGTGCATACCGCATGTCGTTCACCAACCACGGGGCGGGCGGTAGCCATTCGTTCGGTGGCACCTACCTGGAGCTGGTGCCGGGCGAGCGCCTGCGCTACAACGCCCGCTTCGACGATGCCAACCTGCCCGGCGAGATGACCACCACGGTCACGCTGACGCCGGTGTCCTGCGGCACCGAGATGAGCGTGGTGCAGGAAGGCATTCCCGCCGTGATCCCCGTAGAGTCGTGCTACCTGGGCTGGCAGGAGTCGCTGACCCTGCTGCTCCAGCTGGTGGAGCCCGATATCCCGGCTGGGTACTGAGCGGCCGCTTGCTGCCGTCCAGGCGGGCGGCAGGCTTTTTGACATACTTGCGCTTTGCGTGGCCCGTGATGGGGCATGCGTCCCAAGGAGCCAACCCCATGTCCCTCGAAGTCTGGTTCGCCTTCGTCGCCGCCTGTGCGGTGATGCTCATCATTCCCGGTCCCACCATCCTCACGGTGATCAGCTATTCCATGGCCCACGGGCGCCGTGCCAATGTGCCGCTGGTCGCGGCCGTGGCGCTCGGTGACTCGACGGCGCTCGCCGTGTCGCTGCTGGGCCTGGGCACGCTGTTGGCCACCTCGGCCTTCTGGTTCACGGTCATCAAGTGGGCCGGCGGCCTGTACCTGCTGTACCTGGCCTTCAAGATGCTGCGCGCCGGCGTGGGCGTGGCCGAACTGGCCGCGCCCAAGGCCCCAGGCTCGCGCTGGAAACTGTTCGCCAACACCTACCTGGTCACGGCGCTCAACCCCAAGGGCATTGTGTTCTTCGTGGCGTTCTTGCCGCAGTTCATCCGCCCCGGTGCACCCATCGCCCAGCAGCTGTGGATTCTGGCGGCCACCTTCGTCACGCTGGCGGCGCTCAATGCCACGGCCTACGCCGTGTTCGCCGGTTCGGCCAGCCGGCTGCTGGCCTCGCCGCGTGCGCAGCGCCGTTTCAACCTCGCCGGGGGCTCTCTGCTGGGGGCTGCGGGCCTGTGGGCACTGATGGCGCGCCGCCCGGCCTGAGCGCGGGGAGTGCAGTGACCGGCTTTCGCTTTGACCTGCTGCGCGCGCAGGACCTGCCTCTGCTGCATGGCTGGCTGCTGCAGCCCCATGTCGCGCAGTGGTGGGAGCCGCCCGATAGCATCAATGAGCTGCACGAAGACCTGGTGGCGGAGCAGGGCGCCCCTGGCGCCACGCTGGCCTATATTGCTTCGCTCGACGGAGCCCCCATCGGCTTCATCCAGTCCTATGTCGCCATGGGCTCGGGCGATGGCTGGTGGGAGGACGTCACCGACCCCGGCGTGCGCGGCATTGACCAGTTCCTCGCGCATGCCGATCAGTTGAACCGAGGCATCGGCCGCGCGATGGTACGGGCCTTCGTCCAGCAACTGCTGGCCGACCCGACGGTGACCCTGGTGCAGACCGACCCACGCCCGGACAATGCGCGCGCCATCCGCTGCTACACCCATGCGGGCTTTTGGCCGGTGGGGGAGGTCGTCACCCCGGATGGTGCAGCGTTGCTGATGCATTGCAATGCGCTATCGCTGTAAGGCTGTGCGAATGCCGCCTGATACGCATTGCCCCGAACCTCCTCCTTCCTCCTCTTCGGCGCCCAAGGCGTCAGGAGGCACTGCGCTGCTGTTCTTGCGAACTATCGCCTTTTTCGCTGGCATCGTGGGCTTGATGATTGCCTTGATGTACTACTCCGCAGTATGTCTGTATCCAAGTGATCAGAGATTTGATGTCTGGCGCTTTGTGGCGATGTGGCTTCGAGAGCTTTTGATCGTTGGTTTCGCTGGGGCGGCGCTCATCGCGTGTGTAGTTGTCAGCATCATTTCCGGGGTGCGCAGGTTGCGGAAGACAGATTCCGATCTCAAGAGCGCGCAGGCCGGCCTAGCAGCGCAACCCGAAAGCCCGCCAAGCAACTGACCTCGGATTGACTGCTTCTGTGTGCGTCAGAACCGCACCACCACCTTGCCGAAGGCGCCGCGTTCCAGGTGCGCAAAGGCCTCGGGCACCTGGTCGGAGCCGTACTCGGCCGCCACCACGGGCTGCAGCGCGTTCGCGTCGATGGCGCGCACCATGTCCTCCAGCGCGCGCCGGTGGCCTACGCTCAGGCCCTGGATGGTCGCGCGGCTGCGGATGGCGTGGTAGGCCGAGCCGCTGATTTCGCCACCCGCCAGCACGCCGATCACCGACAGCCGGCCGCCCTGCGCCAGCGCCTCCAGCGAGCGGCCCAGGTTGGCGCCGCCCACGGTTTCCAGCACCTGGTCGGCACCGCGACCGCCCGTGAGTTCGCGCACGGCAGCGGGCCAGTCCGCGTCGCGCGCCTGCACATGGCTGGCGCCCAGCGCCAGGGCCTTGTCGCGCTTGTCCTTGGCACCCGAGACGACGATGGCCTGCGCCCCATGCATGCGGGCGAACTGCAGGCCGAACAGCGCAACGCCACCCGTGCCGTGGATCAGCACCGTCTGGCCGGCGCGCAGCGACCCCTGTTCGACCAGTGCGAACCAGGCCGTGAGCGCGGCGCAGGGCAGGGTGCTGGCCTGTGCCGCGCTGAGGGTGCGGGGCGCGGCCACGGCCCACTGGGCATCGAGCAGCACGTGCGAGGCCAGCGTGCCGGGGCCCGGGCCTCCCAGGGCAAACGCCTCGGGCGGCATGGCGCCATCGAGCCAGCCGGCCATGAAGGTGCTGATCACGCGCTCTCCGCCACGCCAGCGTGTGACGCCGTCGCCCACGGACAGCACCGTGCCGGCGAGGTCGGACCCCGGCACGAAGGGCAGCGGCGGCGTCCAGCCGTAGGCGTTGTCGGTGACCATCAGGTCGCGGTAGTTCAGCGAGGCGGCTTCCACGCGCACCAGGATCTGGCCCGGGCCGGGTTGGGGCACGGGCGCCTCGGCCCGCTGCAGGTGCTGGCGGCCGAAGTCGGTGATCTGCCAGCGGTGGGGAAGGGTGGTGTCTGCCATGTCGGATGCCTTGCGGTTCATGAAGAGATGGGCCATGCTATTGGCTATCTTCATTCCGTAGTGAAGCCGTTTATTCCGATAAATAGCGACTGAAAAGAACCAATGAGCGAACGCCTAGCAGGCATCGAAGCCTTCGTCGCGGCCGTCGAGGCTGGCAATTTCGCGCTGGCCGCGCAGCGCCTGCAGCTCACGCGATCGGCCGTGGGCAAGGCGGTGGCGCGGCTGGAAGAGCGCCTGGGCACGCGCCTGTTCCATCGCACCACGCGCAGCCAGAGCCTCACCGAGAATGGCCAGGCCTACTACGAGCGCTGCCGCCGCGCGCTCGACGAACTCGATGCGGCCGATGCTGCGCTCGAAGCCGGGCGGCTCGTGCCCAGTGGCCGCGTGCGCATCACGGCGCCCGAGCTGATCGGCCGCGTGCGCCTGGCACCGCTGCTCATGGAGCTCGGTCAGCGCCATCCCCAGCTGGCGTTCGAGCTGGCCTTCAGCGACCGGCGCATCGACCTGGTCGAGGAGGGCATCGACCTGGCCGTGCGCAGCGGCCCGCTGGGCGACAGCGCGGCGCTGGTTGCGCGACCGCTCGGCCACCAGTGGATGGGTGTGTATGCTTCGCCGGCCTACCTGGCGGCCCATGGCCGGCCGGCGGACATGCAGGCACTGGTTGCCGAGCCGGCGGCGCACAGCTTTGTCGGCTATGCACGCGAGACCGGGCCGCACCCCTGGCAATTCAACGACGCTGCGGGGCGTGTGGTCGACTTCATCGCGCCTTCGCGTTTTCACTTCAGCTGCAACAGCCTGGAGGTCGCGGCCATGGCCGCCATGCAAGGCGTGGGCCTGGCACGCCTGCCCGCCTGGCTGGTGGCCGATGCCGTGGCCGAGGGCCGGCTGCAGAAGGTGCTGCAGGAGCCGCAGCCCTTTGGCTACGCGCTCAGCGCGGTATGGCCGCAGGCGCGGGCGCTGCCGCTGAAGACGCGCGTGGTCATCGACATGCTGGTCGAACGCCTGCCGCCGTTGCTCGATGCACGCTGACCCTGCTGCCGGCAGGGTCGGCGCGCCAGGGTACTAGACGACCGGTCTAATCGACGCACAATAGCCCCGTGACCACCGACCAACCCTCCGCCAAGACCCACATCCTTCGCTGTGGCGAGCGCCTCATTGCCACCAAGGGCTTTGTGGGCGTGGGGCTGGCCGAGATCCTGGCGGCGGCCGGCGTGCCCAAGGGCTCGTTCTACCATTACTTCAGCTCCAAGGAGCGCTTCGGCGAGGCCCTGCTGGCCAGCTACATGGAGCGCTACCTGACCCACCTCGAGCAGATGCTGGCGCCCGATGACCAGCCTGCCCGTGTGCGGCTGATGCGCTACTGGGCCTACTGGAACGTATCGCAGTGCGGGGTGGACGGCCCGGCCTGCGATGCCGGTGCCGGCGAAGGCAGCAAGTGCCTGGTCGTCAAGCTCAGCGCAGAGGTGGCCGACATGTCGGACACCATGCGCATCGCGCTGCGCGATGGCACCACGCAGATCGTCGCGCGGCTCGCCGTCTGCCTGGGCGAGGCCGTGCAGGACGGCTCGGTGCCGGCCGCCACGGACCCCGAGGCCATGGCGCTCACGCTCTACGAAATGTGGCTGGGCGCTAGCCTGCTGGCCAAGCTGCGGCGCGATGGCTCATCGTTCGAGCATGCGCTGCGCGCCACGGATGCCTTGCTGGGCGGCGCGGATCCCAGGCCCGGTGCTCCATCGGCGCCGGCCAGGCCGCAAGTCGCACATGCGCAGGGAGGCCGGGCGGCGCCTCGCGCGGGCAAAGGCAAGGCGCCGCGTCTGTCCGCCTGAAAGCAGTCGTTTCAGTACTTCGCGGTGCCCATTTGAATAACTAGCCGACCGGTCTACTTCGATCGAATTCCTTTCCACCCTTCACCACCACAACCCACGGAACCCCCATGCTCAACTTCGATTTCCACAACCCGACCCACATCGCCTTCGGCAAGGACCGCATTGCCGACCTCGCCACCCTGGTGCCCGCCGCGGCCAAGGTGCTCATCCTGGTGGGCGGCGCCAGCGCCGAGAAGACCGGCACGCTGGCCGAGGTGCGCACGGCACTCGGCGCACGCCAGCACTCCACCTTCAGCGGCATCGAGCCCAACCCGAGCTACGAGACCTCGATGAAGGCCGTGGCGCAGATCAAGGGCGGCGGCTTCGATTTCCTGCTCGCCGTGGGCGGTGGCTCGGTGATCGACGCGGTGAAGTTCATCGCCGCGGCCGTGCAGTTCGACGGCGGCGATCCCTGGGCCATCCTGGAGCAGCATGGCCGCAACGTCACCGGCGCGCTGCCCTTCGGCTCGGTGCTCACCTTGCCGGCCACGGGCTCGGAGATGAACAACGGCGGCGTCATCACGCACCGTGCCAAGGGCGCCAAGCTGGCCTTCGGCAGCAAGCACACCTACCCGGTGTTCTCGGTGCTGGACCCGACCAAGACCTATACCCTGCCGCCGCAGCAGCTGGCCAATGGCGTGGTCGATGCCTTCGTGCACACGGTGGAGCAGTACCTGACCTACCCGGTGGACGGCGCGGTGCAGGACCGGTTCGCCGAAGGCATTTTGCAGACGCTGATCGAGGTGGGCCCGCGCATCCTGGCCGCGCCCGAGCCGGTGTACGCCGACCGCGCCAACCTGATGTGGACGGCCACCCTGGCGCTCAACGGCCTGATCGGCGCCGGCGTGCCGCAGGACTGGGCCACACACATGATCGGCCACGAACTGACCGCCCTGCACGGCATCGACCATGCGCGCACGCTGGCGGTGGTGCTGCCCTCGCTGCTCGATGCGCAGCGCGCGACCAAGGCTGCCAAGCTGCTGCAGTACGGCGAGCGGGTCTGGGGCATCCGCAGCGGCACCGACGACGAGCGCATCGACGCCACGATTGCCGCCACGCGCGACTTCTTCGAGCGCATGGGCATTCCCACACGCCTGTCGGCCTACGGCGTGGGCGCGGACAGCGTGGCCAAGCTGGTGGCGCAGCTCGAAGCGCACGGCATGGTCACGCTGGGCGAACACCGCGACGTGACGCTGGCGGTGAGCCGCCGCGTGCTCGAAGCGGCACTGTAAGAACCTTCCACTCCACCCACCACCCCTGAAAGCCACACCATGACGAAAAAGATCCTGATGGTCCTGACCTCGCACGACCAGCTGGGCGACACCGGCAAGAAGACGGGCTTCTGGCTCGAGGAGTTCGCCGCGCCGTACTACGTGTTCAAGGACGCGGGCGTGCAGATCACGCTGGCATCGCCCAAGGGCGGCCAGCCACCGCTGGACCCCAAGAGTGATGACCCGGGCGCACAGACCGATGCCACGCGCCGCTTCAAGGCAGACACCGAAGCGCAACGCGTGCTGGCGAACACCGTGGCGCTGGCCAGCGTGCGCGCCGAGGACTTCGACGCCGTGTTCTACCCCGGCGGCCATGGCCCGCTGTGGGACCTGGCCGAGGACGCACAGTCCATCGCGTTGATCGAGAAGACCTTCGCCGCCGGCAAGCCCCTGGCCCTGGTCTGCCATGCGCCCGGCGTGCTGCGCCATGCCAAGGCACCGGACGGCAGGCCCCTGGTCGCTGGCCGCCAGGTCACCGGCTTCACCAACTCCGAGGAAGAGGCCGTGCAGCTGACCAAGGTGGTCCCCTTCCTGGTGGAAGACATGCTCCAGGCCAATGGCGGCCAGTATTCCAAGGGGGCGGACTGGGCGCCCTATGTGCTGACCGATGGCAACCTGATCACAGGCCAGAACCCGGCCTCGTCGGAGCGGGGCGCGCACGCCGTGCTTCAGCAACTGGGTTGAAGCCTGGCCCTGGGCGTCGCCCGGGCCAGATCAATGGGGGAGGATCCCTGGCAGCAGCGGCCGGGCCAGCCGCTGGCGCCACCACTTGAGCGCCTCGCCCATGTGCTCGGGTTTCCAGGCCAGCCAGAAGGTTTCGTCGGCGCGGGGCTCCTGCACCGCCAGCTCCACCAGGATGCCGCTCTCCAGCTCATGGCGCACGCAGGCGCGCGGCACGAAGCCATGGCCCAGGCCGGCGCTCTGGCAGGCGATCTTGGCCGCCATGGAGGGTACGGTGATGCGCCGCTGGCCCGCCAGCAGGCCCACCGTGCGGTCGGACAATGATCGAGCGCCATCGCCCACCACCACGGCGGTGTGCTCCAGCAGGTCGTTGCGTGCCAGTGGGCGCTTGAGTTGCGCCAGCGGGTGCGTGGCCGTCACGCAGAAGGCGAATTCGAGGCTGCCCACCGCCACCGCCTTGTAGCCACCGCCGGCCGGGCCTTCACCCGCCGCCACGATGATGTCGGCCCGGCCTTCGCGCAGCGCCTCCCAGGTGCCGGTGAGGGCCTCGCAGCCGATGCGCAGGCGCGTGCCGCAGTTCAGGTCTTCGAAGGCGCAGATGTCGTCGTTGAAGGCGCTGGTGGGGATCAGCGAGTCGTGCACCAGGCGCAGTTCCGACTCGAAGCCCGTGGCGATCTGGCGCATGCGCGATTCCAGGTGGCCGGCCGCCACCAGCAGCCAACGCCCTTCCTTGAGCATCTCCTGCCCCGCAGGCGTGAGCGTGACGCGCGGGCCGTTGCGCGTGAACAGGGCAAAGCCCAACTGCTCCTCCAGCTTGCCCACGGCATAGGAGATGGTGGAGGGCACCTTGTGCAGTTGCTCGGACGCTCCCGCAAAGGAGCCGTGCCGGGCAATGGCGTCCACGAGTTCGATGGCGTCGAGGGTCAGTTTCAGCATGGCGAAACGGGCAGAATTTCCATCATCGAAATTATCGATCATGGAGCCGTTGATGTTTCAACCTATGGCCCCCTCTGCGGCGAGATACTTTCTTCACCCGAGCACTGCAGCTCTCTGACAACTGCCAGATGGCAGACCAGGAATTCAGTGTGAACCCCATCGAATCTGAAGAAAGGACACCACCATGCTCGACATCCGCAAAGCCCACCAACGCGGCAACGCCAACCACGGCTGGCTGCATTCGCGCCACACCTTTTCGTTCGGCCACTACCGCGACCTCAAGCAGCAAGGCTTTTCGGACCTGCTGGTGATCAACGACGACCGCGTCGCCCCCTCCAAGGGCTTCGGCACCCACGGCCACCGCGACATGGAAATCTTCTCCTACGTGCTTGAAGGCGCGCTGGAGCACAAGGACTCCATGGGCACGGGCTCGGTCATCCGCCCCGGCGACGTGCAGATGATGAGCGCCGGCACCGGCGTGGAGCACAGCGAGTTCAACCACTCGGGTGACGAAGCCGTGCACTTCCTGCAGATCTGGCTCGTGCCCGGTGTGCGCGGTGCCGCACCGCGCTACCAGCAGGTGCACTTCAGCGAAGCCGACAAGCGCGGCCGGCTGCGCCAGATCATCTCGCCCGAAGGCACGGACGGCTCCCTGGCCGTGAACCAGGACGCCCGGGTCCATGCCGGCCTGTTCGATGGCGCCGAGTCGGCCACGCTGGACGTGGGCGCCGACCGCCATGTGTATGTGCACGTGGCCCGCGGCAGCCTCACGGTCAACGGCGAGCGCCTGTCCGAAGGCGACGGGGCCCGCATCCGCGAGCCCAGGGAGCTGCGTTTTGCCGATGGCGAGCAGGCCGAGGTGCTTGTGTTCGACCTGCGCCCCAACGAGCTGCCAGTGATGCCCCGCTGAGTTCGCCCCCTTTTTTCAAAGCCTTTTCACTTTTCAGGAGATTCCCATGACGCCCATCGCCAAGCCCACCGCCGGTTCCACGCTGCTGACCCCGAACGACCACACCCTGGTGATGATCGACTTCCAGTCGCAGATGGCCTTTGCCACGCATTCCATCGATGCGATCACGCTGCGCTCCAACGCCGGCCTGGTGGCCAGCGCGGCGGCCGGCTTCCAGGTGCCGACCATCCTCACCACCGTGGCCGAAAAGAGCTTTTCGGGCCCCATGTTCGAGGAAGTCACCGCCCCGTTCCCCGGCCAGGCGCTGCTGGACCGCACTTCCATGAACACCTGGGAGGATGCCGGCGTGATCGATCGCATCAACGCCATCGGCAAGCCACGCATCGTGCTGGCCGGCCTGTGGACCAGCGTCTGCATCGTCGGGCCGGCCCTGTCGGCACTGGACCAGGGCTTCGAGGTCTACGTGATCGCCGACGCCAGCGGCGACATCTCCACCGAGGCCCACAACCGCGCCATGGAGCGCATGGTGCAGGCCGGTGCACGGCCCATCACCGCGCTGCAGTACCTGCTGGAGCTGCAACGCGACTGGGCCCGCACGGAGACCTATGACATGACGACGGGCATCGCCAAGAAGTTCGGCGGGGGCTACGGTCTTGGCATCACCTACGCCAAGACCATGTTCAACGCCCACGAAGGCTGAGCGCGGCTGATAAAACTCTTCTGGCGTCGTTGCTGCGTCTTGTCGTACTCGCGTACTGCCTGCGACGCAGCGCCTAGCCAGAACCGCTTCGCTGAGTTTTCTCAGCCGCGCCGGGGGTAACCTCCAGGCGCCGTTGTGGCCGCAAGTGCCATCCGCTCAATTCCCGCTTCTGAAAGAATCCTTCCCATGGCCCAGACCAGCACGCCCGACCTGATCCTGCACCACGGCCGCTTCACCACGCTCAACCGGGCCCAGCCCACGGCCAGCGCCGTGGCCATCGCGGGTGGCCGCTTCATCCAGGTCGGCACGGACCGCGAGATCCTGCCGCTGGCCGGCCCCGGCACCGGCGTCATCGACCTGCAGGGCCGTTCGGTCCTGCCCGGCCTCATCGACAACCACCTGCACATCATCCGCGGCGGCCTGAACTTCAACATGGAACTGCGCTGGGACGGCGTGCGCAGCCTGGCCGACGCCATGGCCATGCTGCGCCGCCAGGTGGCGGTGACGCCCGCGCCGCAGTGGGTGCGCGTGGTGGGCGGCTTCACCGAACACCAGTTTGCCGAGAAGCGCCTGCCCACGATCGCCGAGCTCAATGCCGTGGCGCCCGACACGCCGGTGTTCATCCTGCACCTGTACGACCGCGCCCTGCTCAACGCCGCCGCGCTGCGCGCCGTGGGCTACACGCGCGAAACGCCCGCGCCCCCGGGCGGCGAGATCGTGCGCGACAGCGCGGGCAACCCCACGGGCCTGCTGCTGGCCAAGCCCAATGCCGCCATCCTCTACGCCACGCTGGCCAAGGGCCCGAAGCTGC
Source organism: Acidovorax sp. CF316 (assembly GCF_000276605.1). Classification (GTDB taxonomy): domain Bacteria; phylum Pseudomonadota; class Gammaproteobacteria; order Burkholderiales; family Burkholderiaceae_C; genus Acidovorax. Next base: position 18,142 of record NZ_AKJX01000015.1, read on the forward strand.
CGCACGACTACCAGGTCAATTCCACGCGCCACTTTATGCGCGAGCTCAACCGCCTCGGTGTCACGGGCGCCATCGACGCGGGCGGGGGCTTCCAGGCCTACCCTGACGACTACGCCGTGATCCAGGAGCTGGCCGACGCCGACCAGCTCACCATCCGCTTGGCCTACAACCTGTTCACGCAAAAGCCCAAGCAGGAGAAAGAGGACTTCCTGCACTGGACAGCCACCTCGCAGTACAAGCAGGGCACGGACTACTTTCGCCACAACGGCGCGGGCGAGATGCTGGTGTTCTCGGCTGCCGACTTCGAGGACTTCCGCCAGCCCCGGCCCGAGATGGGCCCGGAGATGGAGGACGACCTCGAGGACGTGGTGCGCATCCTGGCGCAGAACCGCTGGCCCTGGCGCATGCACGCCACCTACGACGAGACCATCACCCGCGCGCTCGACGTGTTCGAGAAGGTGAACCGCGACACGCCGCTGGCCGGCCTGAACTGGTTCTTCGACCATGCCGAGACCATCTCCGAGCGCTCCATCGACCGCATCGCGGCCCTGGGCGGCGGCGTGGCCGTGCAGCACCGCATGGCCTACCAGGGCGAGTACTTCGTCGAGCGCTACGGCGCCGGCGCGGCCGAGGCCACGCCGCCCGTCAAGCGCATGCTGGAGAAAGGCGTCAAGGTCTCCGCCGGCACCGACGCCACGCGCGTGGCCTCGTACAACCCCTGGGTCTCGCTGTCCTGGCTGGTCACCGGCAAGACCGTGGGTGGCCTGCAACTGACCCCGCAGCGCAACTGCCTGGACCGCGAGGCCGCACTGCGCATGTGGACCGAGAACGTGACCTGGTTTTCCAACGAAGAGGGCAAGAAGGGCCGCATCGAGGTGGGCCAGCTCGCCGACCTGGTGGTGCCCGACCGCGACTTCTTCGCCTGCCCCGAATCCGACATCGCCGACACCACGGCCCTGCTCACCGTGGTGGGTGGCAAGGTGGTCTACGGCGTGGGCGAATTCGCCGCGCCCGACGGTGCCGCGCCGCCGCCCGCCATGCCCGACTGGTCGCCGGTGCGCACCTTCGGCGGCTACGCCGGCTGGGGCGACCAGGAAGGCAAGCCCCTGCAGGCGGCCCTGCGCCAGGCGGCTGCCGCCTGTGCCTGCGCCAATGACTGCAATGTGCACGGCCACCAGCACGCCACGGCCTGGAGCAGCCAGCTGCCGATTGCCGACCTCAAGGGCTTCTGGGGCGCCCTGGGCTGCGCCTGCTGGGCGGTGTGATGGCCGAGGCCCTTCACTCCGCAGCGACCGCGCCCTGGGTGCAGTCGCTGGCCCTGCTGTGCCTGTGTGCGGCCTACCTGCAGGGCGGCCTGGCCAAGGCGCGCGACTTCGCAGGTGCCGTGGCCGAGATGCGGCACTTCGGCCTGGCGCCGGCCGCGCCGCTGGCGCTGGCCACGATTGCCTTGCAACTGGGCGCTTCGGCCCTGGTGGTCTCGGGCTGGCACCGGTGGCTGGGGGCGCTGGCCCTGGCGGGCTTCACGGTGCTGGCGGCCTTCGTGGCCGACCGCTTCTGGCAGGCCGCACCGGCAGAGCGCCGGCGCGCGGCCAACGCATTCTTCGAACACTGGGGTCTGGCGGGCGGTTTCGTGCTCGTGGCCTGGCATGACCTGGGAGGCCTTCATGGCGCATGAACACGACGACCACCACCACCCTGCAACCTCTGCGCCAGCGGCTGCGCCTGCAGCGCCGTCCGGCAGCTTCGCGCCCTTGCGCCTGCCGGTGTTCGCGGTGCTCTGGGCGGCCACGGTGCTGGGCAACATCGGCAGCTTCATGCGCGATGTGGCCAGCGCCTGGATGGTGACCGAGCTGTCCACCAGCCCCACGGCCGTGGCCCTGGTGCAGACGGCGGCCACGTTGCCGATCTTTCTGCTGGCGTTGCCGGCCGGCGTGTTGTCGGACATCCTCGACCGGCGGCGCTTCCTGATCGGCGTGCAGATCCTGCTGGCCGGCGTGAGCGGTGCCCTGCTGCTGCTGGCGCACACCCACACCCTCACGGTGGAGTACCTGATCGCGCTGACCTTCCTGGGCGGCGTGGGCGCAGCCCTGATGGGCCCCACCTGGCAGTCCATCGTGCCCGAGCTGGTGCCGCGCAGCGAGCTGCGCAATGCCGTGGCGCTCAACTCGCTGGGCATCAACATCGCCCGTGCCGTGGGCCCGGCGGTGGGCGGCCTGCTGCTGGCCAGCTTCGGTGCGGCCGCGGCCTATGGCCTGGACGTGCTGAGCTACGTGTTCGTTGTGGCTGCATTGCTGTGGTGGCGCCGGCCGCCGGCCGTGGACACGGGGCGCAACGAGCAGTTCTTCGGCGCCTTCCGGGCTGGCGTGCGCTATGCCCGCGCCAGCCGCGAGCTGCACGTGGTGCTGCTGCGCGCGGCGGTGTTCTTCCTGTTCGCAAGCTCGGTGTGGGCACTGTTGCCGCTGGTGGCCCGGCGCATGCTGGGCGGCTCGGCCGGGTTCTATGGCGTGCTGCTGGGCGCGGTGGGTGCGGGCGCCATCCTGGGCGCCGTGCTGCTGCCCCGGCTGCGTCGCCGGCTCGACACCGATGGCCTGGTGCTCACGGCCTCGCTGCTCACCGCGATGGTGATGGCGGTGCTCACGCTGGCGCCGCCGCAATGGGCCGCCGTGGCACTGATGCTGGTGCTGGGCCTGGGCTGGATCATCGCGCTGACCACCCTCAACGGTGTGGCCCAGGCGGTGCTGCCCAACTGGGTGCGCGGGCGTGGCCTGGCCATCTACCTCATGGTGTTCAACGGCGCCATGGCGGCCGGCAGCTTGGGCTGGGGCCTGGTGGCGGGGCAACTGGGGTTGGCGACCACGCTGCTCATCGGCGCGGCCGGGCTGGTGCTGGTGGCCTTCGTGTTCCACCGCGTGAAGCTGCCCACGGGCGAGGCGGACCTGCAGCCCTCGCGCCACTGGCCCGAGCCCCTGCTGGCCGAACCCGTGGCGCACGACCGCGGCCCGGTCATGGTGCAGGTGGAGTACCGCATCCGCAAGGAGGACCAAGCGGCCTTCCTGGCCGCCATGCAGCTGGTGGCCATGGAACGCCGGCGCGACGGGGCCTATGCCTGGGGCGTGGCCGAGCACACGGGCGAGCCCGAGCGCGTGATCGAATGGTTCCTGGTCGAATCCTGGGCCGAGCACCTGCGCCAGCACGACCGCGTCTCCCAGGCCGATGCCGACCTGCAGGCCCAGGCGCTGCGCTTCCACCAGGGGCCCGGCAAGCCCGTGGTGCACCACTACCTGGCGCTGGCGCCAGGGGCTTGAGGGCTCAGGCGGCCTGGTCGTCCACGGCCTCCACCTCCACCAGGCAGTCGTAGAAGGTGGGGGCGCGGCCCAGGTCGGTCAGGGCCTGGCTGGTGATCTCGTTGACGTTGGTGCCGTCGAGCCCCAGCTTGCGCCACCAGATGCCCATGCCGTTGACCACGCCGGGCCGGGCGCGGCGCGACACGCTGGCGTGGCAGCGGTAGCTGCCCCGGGCGTTGAACACGCGCACGATGCTGTCGTTGGCGATGCCGCGCGCCTCGGCGTCGTCGGGGTGGATCTCCAGCAGCGGCCGGCCTTCGATGTCGCGCAAGGTCTTCACGTTGACGAAGCTGGAGTTCAGGAAGTTGCGCGCGGGCGGCGAGATCATCGCCAAGGGGTAGGCAGCCGAGCTGCCCTGCAGCTCGTAGTTGGGCAGGTGGTCGGGCAGGCCATCGAGCCCCTGGGCGGCCAGGCGCGCGCTGTAGAACTCGCATTTGCCCGAGGGCGAGGGGAACTGGCCCTCGGCAAACGGCGCGTCGGGCATGGCCAGCGTGGCAAAGCCCTGCGATTCGAGCAGCGCATAGTCCACCGCATCGCCGAAGGCCTGGCGGCACAGGGTGGCGTCGTCGTCGGCAAAGCACGGGTCGGTGTAGCCCATGCGCGCGGCCAGGTCGCGGAAGATCTGGGCGTTGGAGCGCGCCTCGCCCAGCGGGGCGATGGCCGGGCGGTTGAGCACCACATCGGTGTGGCCGTAGGAGAGGTGCACGTCCCAGTGCTCGAGCTGCGTGGTGGCCGGCAGGATGTAGTCGGCATAGTCGGCCGTGTCGGTGTGAAAGTGCTCCAGCACCACGGTGAACAGGTCTTCGCGCGCAAAGCCCTGCACCACCTTGCCCGACTCGGGGGCCACGGCCACGGGGTTGCTGTTGTAGATCACCACGGCATGCACCTGGGGGCCGAAGCCGGGCGAGGCCGGGCGCAGCAGGTCGTCGCCGATGGTGGACATGTTGATGGTGCGCGGCTGGCGGCCCGCCAGCAGGTCGGGGCGCTGCAGCACGGCGCGCTGCACCGGGTACTGGCCCGAGCTGGACAGCAGCATGCCGCCCGCGCGGTGGCGCCAGGCGCCCGTGAGCGCCGGCAGGCAGGTGACGGCGCGCACGGCATTGCCGCCGCCGCGCACGCGCTGCATGCCGTAGTTCAGGCGGATGGCGGCGGGCTTTGTGGTGCCGTATTCGCGGGCCAACTGGCGGATCTGCTCCACGGGGATGCCGCAGACTTCGGCCGCGCGCTCGGGTGGCCACTGCAGGGCGCGCTCGCGCAGGCCTTCCCAGCCCAGGGTGTGGCGTGCGATGTAGTCGTGGTCCAGCCAGTCGTGGGCGATCAGCTCGTGCATCAGCGCCAGGGCCAGCGCGGCATCGGTGCCGGGGCGCAGGGCGATGTGCTCGTGGCACTTGTCGGCTGTCTCGGTCTTGCGCGGGTCGATGCAGACCAGCTTCGCACCGTTGCGCTTGGCCTGCTGGGCATAGCGCCAGAAATGCAGGTTGCTGCCGATGGAGTTGCTGCCCCAGATCAGGATGAGCTGTGCCTCGGCGAAGAACTCCACCTTCATGCCGACCTTGCCGCCCAGGGTCTGCACCAGGGCCTCGGCGCCGGCCGAGGCGCAGATGGTGCGGTCCAGCAGCGAGGCGCCGAGCTGGTGGAAGAAGCGCCGGTCCATGCTCTCGCCCTGCACCATGCCCATGGTGCCGGCGTAGCTGTAGGGCAGGATGGCCTCGGGGTCGTGCGCGGCGATGGTGGAAAGGCGCTGTGCGATGTCGCCCAGGGCCTCGTCCCAGCTGACGGGCGTGAACTGCCCGCTGCCCTTGGGGCCGCTGCGTTTGAGCGGTGTGAGCACCCGCTCCGGGTGGTAGCTGCGCTCGGTATAGCGCGAGACCTTGGCGCACAGCACGCCATCGGTGTGCGCATGCGCGGGGTTGCCCTGCACCCGGGTGGCCACGCCATCGACCACGGTGGTCAGCAGCGCGCAGGTGTCGGGGCAGTCGTGGGGGCAGGCGCCACGTACCATCAGGGACACGGATTCAGGGGAAACAGGGGCCGAAATCGTAGGCATGGGTGGGGCTGGTCGTTAAACTGGCATGCAGGGCTGGTGGCGCGCTTGTGGCGCGGCCCGTCCGGGCGTATCGCGGACGCACCGCTCTTGGGATTTTCTTAGAACCGGGATTTCACCATGAACCACGTTGTATTGGGGCGCAGGCAGTTTTCCGTGGGCTTGGGTGCCGTGGCACTCGCCGGCTTTCAGACCGCCCGGGCGCAGAGCGAAGGGCGCATCGTGCTGGGCCAGTCGGCCCCGTTCACGGGGCCGGCGGCGCAGCTCGGTATCCAGTTCCACCAGGGGGCCAAGCTGTTCTTCGACCAGCTCAATGCCCAGGGCGGCGTGGGCAAGCGGCAGATCGAGATCCGCACGCTCGACGATGGCTACGAGCCGGACCGCTGCGCCGAAAACACCCGAAAACTCATGGCCGACGACGTGTTCGCGCTGTTCGGCTATATCGGCACCCCCACCAGCCTGGCGGCGCTGCCACTGTTCACCAAGGAGAAGGTGCCGTTCTTCGGCCCGTTCACCGGGGCCGAGGCCTTGCGCCAGCCGTTCAACCGGCTGGTGTTCCATGTGCGCGCCTCGTACTACGACGAAACCGCGCTCATCGTGCGCCAGCTCACCAACCTGGGGCTCAAGAAGATCGCGGTCTTCCACCAGAACGATGCCTATGGCAAGGCCGGGCTCGATGGCGTGGTGCGTGCGCTGACCGAGCAGAAACTGGCGCCCGTGGCCACGGCGACGGTGGAGCGCAATTCGGTGGATGTGAAGGCCGCCGTCGAGAAGCTGGTGGCCGCCAAGCCCGACGCCGTGGTGCAGATCGCCGCGTACGCGGGCAGCGCCGCCTTCGTGCGGGCCGCGCGCAAGGCGGGCTTTGGCGGCACGTTCTACAACGTGTCCTTCGTGGGCACGCAGGCCCTGGCCGACGAGCTGGGCAAGGACGGCGCCGGCGTGGTGGTCTCGCAGGTCATGCCTTCGCCCTACCAGCCCTCGCGCCAGATCACGCGCGAGTTCCTGGAGGCCATCAAGAAGGGCGGCGACAAGGTGCAGGCCAACTACTCCAGCATGGAGGGGTTCGTGGCGGCCCGCGTTTTTGCCGAGGGCCTGCGCCAGGCCAACGGCAAGATCACCCGCGACGGCCTGATCGCCGGGCTCGAAGGCCTGGGCAGCCAGGCCATCTCGGGCTTCCAGGTGTCCTACAGCGCCACCGACCATGCGGCCTCGAACTTCGTCGAGATGTCGATGCTGACCGGTGATGGGCGCGTGAGGACCTGACGCCCCTTGCGCGTCAGCCGAAGGCCTTGGTCGATGCCAGGCCCTGCATGAAGGCCTCGCAGCGGCCCAGTTGTTCCAGGCTCACGTACTCGTCGGGCTGGTGCGCCTGCTGGATGCTGCCGGGGCCGCAGACCACGGTGGGGATGCCGGCGTTCTTGAACAGCCCGGCCTCGGTGCCGAAGGCCACCAGGGTGGTGCCCTGCTCGCCGCTCAGTTCCTGCGCCAGGCGGGTCACGGCGTCGTCCTTGCTGCCCAGGAAGCTCGGGATCTCGCAGATGGTCTCGAAACTGAAACCGGTCTGTGGCGCCACCTTCTGCATCGCAGGTTCGAGCGAGCGCGCGTAGGCCAGCACCTCGGATTGCATCTGGGCCGCGTTGGCCGTCGGCAGGTCGCGGAATTCGTAGCGGAATTCGGCGTCGCGCGGCACCACGTTGTCGGCAATGCCGCCGTGGAACTGACCCACGCTGGCGGTGGAGAATGGCACGTCGAAACCCTCGAAGCGCGGCTCGCTGCGCTCGAAGCCCTCGGCCATGTCGCGCACCCGGCCCACCACGCGCGCCGCCATCTCGATGGCGTTCACCGAATGCGGCGTGAGCGAGGAATGCGCTTCCTTGCCGCGCACGCAGCACTTGTAGCGGTACACGCCCTTGTGGGCGATGGCCGGCACCATGCTCGTGGGCTCGCCCACGATGCAGGCCAGCGGACGGATGTTGGCGTCGCGCAGGTCGGCGATCAGCTCCTTCACGCCGAAGCAGCCCACCTCCTCGTCGTAGCTGAAGGCGAAGTGCACGGCAAACGGGGCGTCGCTGGCCAGGAACTGCGCGGCGTGCGAGAGCGCGATGCCGATGAAGGCCTTCATGTCGGCACTGCCGCGGCCGTACAGGTTGCCGTCCTTGACGAGTGCACTCAGCGGGTCCATCGTCCAGTCCTGGCCGTCCCAGGGCACGGTGTCGGTGTGGCCCGAGAGGATGATGCCGTTCTGTTTGCCCTCGCCCAGCGTGGCGAACAGGTTGGCCTTGGTCTTGTCGGCGTTGTAGGTCAGGCGGCTTTTCACGCCCAGCTTTGCCAAGTGGTCGCGGATGAAGTGGATCAGCTCCAGATTGGAGTTCTGGCTCACCGTGTTCATGCGCACCAGGGTCTGCGCAAGGTCGAGGGCGGGGGAGGAAATCATGGGCATGGACTGGTGATTAACCCGGGTTGGCACATAGGTTGCTCTCGGGCTAGACTGTGAAATCGTAAGGACACATATCATGAACGTTATTGACTCCATCGTCACCCAGGCGGCCAGTATTGCAGCGGTGCGCCGGGACATTCACGCCCACCCCGAGCTGTGCTTCGAAGAGGTGCGCACGGCCGACGTGGTGGCCAACAAGCTCACCGAATGGGGCATTCCCATCCACCGCGGCCTGGGCACCACGGGCGTGGTCGGCATCGTCAAGGGGCGTGACGGGGGGGCCAGCGGCCGGGCCATCGGCCTGCGCGCCGACATGGACGCCCTGCCCATGCAGGAGTTCAACACCTTTGCCCATGCCAGCAAGCACACCGGCAAGATGCACGCCTGCGGGCATGACGGCCACACGGCCATGCTGCTTGCTGCAGCGCAGCATTTCGCCAAGCACCGCAATTTCGACGGCACCGTGTACCTGATCTTCCAGCCGGCCGAAGAGGGCGGTGGCGGTGCGCGCGAGATGATCACCGACGGCCTGTTCGAGCAGTTCCCCATGCAGGCCGTCTACGGCATGCACAACTGGCCCGGCATGCCCGTGGGCCAGTTCGCGGTGAGCCCGGGGCCGGTGATGGCGTCGAGCAACGAGTTCAAGATCACCATCCGCGGCAAGGGCAGCCACGCCGCGTTGCCGCACAACGGCATCGACCCGGTGCCGATCGCCTGCCAGATGGTGCAGGCCTTCCAGACCATCATCAGCCGCAACAAGAAGCCGGTGGACGCGGGCGTGATCTCGGTGACCATGGTGCACGCGGGCGAAGCCACCAACGTGGTGCCCGACAGCTGCGAGCTGCAGGGCACGGTGCGCACTTTCTCCATCGAGGTGCTGGACCTGATCGAAAAGCGCATGAAGCAGGTGGCCGAGCACACCTGCGCCGCGCACGACGCCACCTGCGAATTCCACTTCCACCGCAACTACCCGCCGACCGTGAACTCGCCGGCCGAGGCCGAGTTCGCGCGCAAGGTCATGGCCGGCATCGTCGGCGAGGCCAATGTGATGGTGCAGGAGCCCACCATGGGCGCCGAGGACTTCGCCTTCATGCTGCAGGCCAAGCCCGGTGCCTACTGCTTCATCGCCAACGGCGACGGCGCCCACCGCGAGATGGGCCATGGCGGCGGCCCCTGCACGCTGCACAACCCGAGCTACGACTTCAACGACGACCTGATCCCGCTGGGCGCGACCTACTGGGTCAAGCTGGCCGAAGAGTGGCTGGCCCAGCCCACGGCGGCCTGACTGACACCGGTTGTCGTTTCTGTCCTGAAACCCTGGGCACCCCTGCGTGCCCCGGGTTTTCTTTTGTTCCCAACCCCACCCACGAAAGCAACCGCCCCATGATCGGCATCGTCGACGCCTTTTCGCCCAGCTACGCCCAGGCCCGCAAGAAGTTTCTGGAGGGCGCGGCGGCGGCCGGCCTGCCCATCGAGTCGCATGCCCACCCGCTCAAGGGCCGCGATGGCGAGGACCTGGCCATGGACGTGGTGCGCGATGGTCCGGCCGACGCGAAGAAGCTGCTCATCGTGAGCAGCGCCTGCCACGGGGTGGAAGGCTACTGCGGCACAGGCGTGCAGGTGTTCTCGCTGCACGACCAGGAGTGGCGCGACAAGGCGCACGCGGCCGGTGTGGCCACGCTCTACATCCATGCGCTCAACCCCTATGGTTTCTCGCACGTGCGCCGCTTCACGCACGAGAACGTGGACCTGAACCGCAACTTCCAGGATTTCAGCCAGCCCCTGCCCGTGAACGAGGCCTACCGCGAGGTGCAGCCCCTGCTGCTGCCCGAGCAATGGCCACCCGGTGCCGACAACTTGGCTGCCGTGCAGCAGTACATCGACACGCATGGCGAGGGTGCCTGGCAGGCCGCAATATCGCGCGGCCAGCACGAGTTTCCGCAGGGCCTGTTCTTCGGCGGCACCGAGCCCAGCTGGAGCAACCGCACGCTGCGCCAGGTGCTGCGCCAGCATGGCGCCGGCGCCTCGCAGATCGCCTGGATCGACCTGCACACCGGCCTGGGCCCGAACGGCCATGGCGAGCGCATCTACGCGGGCAAGGACGACGCTGCCTCGGTGGCCCGTGCCCGCGCCTGGTGGGATGGCGGCGGTGCCACGCCGGTGACCTCGATCTACGACGGCTCCTCGACCTCGGCCTTCCTCACCGGGCTGATGTGGAACGCGATCTACGACGAATGCCCGCACGCCGAGAGCACGGGCATCGCCATGGAGTACGGCACCGTGCCGGTGCTCGACGTGATGAATGCGATCCGCGCCGAACAGTGGCTCAACCTGCACCCGGATGCACCGGCCGAACAGGCGAAACAGATCAAGGCGCAGATGCTGGAAGCCTTCTACACCGACACCGACGCCTGGAAGGGTCAGATCGTAAGCCAGGCCCGCCAGTCGATGTTCCAAGCCGTGGACGGCTTGAGCAACTGACTTACAGGCCCAGTTCGGTCAACCCTGGATGGTCATCCGGGCGCCGGCCCTGGGGCCAGTGGAACAGCCGGTCGGCCGCTTTGATCGGCTGGTCGTTGATGCTGGCATGGCGCACGGCCATCAGCCCGGCGTCGTTGAATTCCCAGTTCTCGTTGCCGTGGCTGCGAAACCAGTTGCCTGCATCGTCGTGCCATTCGTAGGCGAAGCGCACCCCGATGCGGTGCGAGCTGAACGCCCAGATTTCCTTGATGAGCCGGTAGTCGAGCTCGCGCGCCCACTTGCGCTCGAGGAACTGCTGCGCTGCCGCGCGCCCGACCGGGAACTCGGCGCGGTTGCGCCAGCGTGTGTCCTCGGTGTAGGCCAGCGCTACGCGCGCCGGATCGCGCGAGTTCCAGCCGTCTTCGGCCAGGCGGACTTTCTGGATCGCGGTTTCCAGCGAAAAGGGGGGCAGGGGCGGGCGGGATTCCATGGGCGGCACCTCGGTATGGGCAGAGTCGATAAGGTGTAGACAAGTCTGTCTACGTCGTCATCATAAACGCATGTAGACAGACTTGTCTACAATGGCCCCATGCTGCTTGCTCCCCCCATCGACGTCCAGGACCTGCCCGCGCGCGAGCGCCTGCTGCACACGGCGCACCGGCTGTTCTACCGCGAGGGCATCCGCGCCACGGGCATCGACAAGGTGATCGCCGAATCGGGCGTGACCAAGGTGACCTTCTACCGGCACTTTCCGAGCAAGAACGACCTCGTCTGCGCCTACCTGGAGATGCGCCACGCCCTGTGGATGGCCTGGTTCGCCGATGCGCTGGCGCGCCATGGCAAGGCCGGCACCGGATTGGCCGCCCTGGCGCCCGCGCTGGGCGAGTGGTTCACCCGCGAGGACTTCCGCGGCTGCGCCTTCATCAACAGCGTGAGCGAGTTGGGCGACACGGTGCCCGAAGTGAATGCCATTGCCCGCCGCCACAAGCAGGACATGACAGACCTGCTGGCCATGCTGTTGCCGCCATCGGCCACGCAAGCGCAGGATGCGCAGGCATTGGCCCTGGTGGTGGAGGGTGCCATCGTGCGGGCGCAACTGGGTGAGCCGGTGCCTGCGGTGCTGGCCAGCGTGTCGCACCTCTTGCCCGCATTGCTGCCCCGGCGCTGACCTACTCCAGCCGTGCGCCCTGCGTGGCGCCGTGGCCGGTGCCCCGGTCGTACTGCTTCTCGCGTTCCACGTGCTCCTGCAGCAGGCGGCGCCCCAGCGCGTCGGCTTCGCGCTCCAGGGTGGCGCAATCGGCGGCTGCCGGCAGCCGGGCAATGCCCTGGTCGATGGCCTGGGCCGCATCCCGCCCGAACTGCGCATGCCCCTGCTCATGCTGCGCCAAGGCGCGCAGGTAGCGGTCAAAGGCGGCCTGCTGTTGCGGCGAGGCGTTGTGCAGTTCGGGCAACTGCACCTCGGTGGAAAGGCGCGTGGTGACCTCCGTGATCGCGCAGCGCCCCGAGGCCTCGCGCCACCAGCGGTAGCTCCAGCGCACATGCCAGCGCGTGTAGCCATGGAAGCGCCGGCCATCCACCACGATGGGCGTGGCCGCCTGCAGCGCCTGGCGCAATGTCTGCCCGGTTTGCAGGTGAACGGTGTAGGGCCGATGCACATGCTCCTGCACCACGGCGGCGCGGGCGGGCAGCAGCGGCAGCACCGCTGCTGCTGCCGCCAGAACGGCAAGCCTGCGCAAGGTCTCAGTCTCCCCAGGGCAGCATCAGCGTGAGCAGCGAGAGCTGATCGAACTCGGGCGCGAAGGCGTCGATGATGAGCTGGGGCTCGGGGCACAGCGTGGTGTCGGTGATCACTCCGAACTGCACGCCGCCGCCATAGCTCAGGATCGAGACACCGAGGCCGATGTCGCCCGACTGCGGCACCCAGAACATGCACTGCGTGACGCGCGCGCCGCACAGCGTGAGCTGCTCCTTGGGGCCGGGCACGTTGGTCATCACGGCCGTGGTCTTGCGGCCGAACAGGTTGAGCAGCGCATCCTGCGCGGGCTTGATCATCAGGCCGGCCACGGCCAGCATGGCGAACGCCAGGATGGGCTGGGTGCTGCCTTTCAAGGCATTCATGCGCCGGCGCACCTCGTACACCCGCTCCACCGGGTTGGCGACGCCGATGGGCAGCACCAGCGGCACCAGGCCGAAGCGGTTGCCCAGCTTCCAGGCCTCTTCCATGGGGCGCAGGTTCACGGGGATCATGGCGCGGATCTCCTGGCCCGTGGGGTCGTCACCCTGGCTGCGCAGGTAGCCGCCGATGGCGCCGGCCACGCAGGACAGCAGCACGTCGTTGATCGAGCAGTTGAGCGCCTTGCCGATGGCCTTGACCTCCTCCAGCGGGATCGGCGGGCACCAGGCCACGCGCTTGGCCTGGCCGGGCTGGCCCTTCAGGCGTGTGGGCGAGTCATCGGGCATCAGCGCCAGGGCCGCCGCGTCGCTCACCAGCTGGTAGGCCACGCGCGCCATGTCCATGGTGCCGGCCAGGCCGTGCTGCATGGCCTTCTCGGGATCGCCCAGCACCTTGAACGAGCGCGCCGCGCCGTCACCCGCCAGGTCCAGCGCCTTGACGGTGAGGCCGGCCAGGGGCTTGATCAACGCGTCGGCGATCCAGTCCTCGGCCGTGGCCGCTGCCTCGCGCTCCTTGCGGCTGCGCTTGGGCGGCTCGGAACCACCGTCCACCAGCGACATGGTGACCGAGATCAGCGCAATGCCGTCGGCAATGCAGTGGTGGATGCGCACGATCAGTGCGCTACCCTGCTGGCCGTCGTCGCCCCGGAAGTTCTCGACCAGGTGCATCTGCCACAGCGGGCGGCGCGGGTCCAGCGGCTCCATGGCGAGTTCGCCCACGCGGTCCTGCAGGGCGCGCTGCATGCTCTGGCCGGGCTCTTGCGGCAGGGTCTCGCGCAGCACGTGGGCGGCGATGTCGAACTGCCGGTCTTCGACCCAGGTGGCACCGGCCGCGTCTTCCACCACGCGCTGGCGAAAACGCGGGTACTGCAGCAGGCGCTGCTGCACGCGCTCGCACAGCGCCTCCCAGCCGATGCCGGGGGCCAGCGTCCACACGCCGTTGATCATCATCAGGTTGCTGTCCGAGTCCATGCGCAGCCAGGCCGTGTCGACCTTGCTCATGCGCTCGCCCGACAGGCCGAGCATGCCGGTGGCGGCGCGGCGCACGTTCTTCTGCACCACGCCGGCGGCCTTGCGCGCCGCAGGGGGCAGGGCCTGGGCGCCGCGGCGGGCGGCCGCCGCCGTGGGGTCCCGGG
>NZ_AKJX01000016.1 GCF_000276605.1 Acidovorax sp. CF316
CCCCAGCCACAACGGCGGCTGCGTCCGGTGGTCACACCCTTCTCGGCACCCACGGTGCTCATGTGGTAGCCGGGCGTGCCAGGCACTTCCCAGTCGAGCTCTGTCGGGAACGGACCGCCACCAACGCGGGTGCAGTAGGCCTTGGTGATGCCCAGGATGTAGTGCAGCATGCCGGGGCCCACGCCCGAGCCGGCAGCAGCGTTGCCGGCCACGCAGTTGCTGGAAGTCACATACGGGTAGGTGCCGTGGTCCACGTCGAGGAGCGTGCCCTGCGCGCCTTCGAACAGCAGGTTGGCACCGGCCTTGTTGGCTTCGTTCAGTTCACGCGAAACGTCGGCCATCATGGGCTTGAGCAGCTCGGCATGGCGCATGGCTTCGGCGTACACCACGTCGAACTGCACCTTGCCGTCCTGGATGTAGGGCTTCAAGGCATCGCCGAAGACAAACTTGGACGAGCCCAGGTAGGTGGTGAGCACATGATTGTGCAGGTCCAGCAGCTCGCGCAGCTTGGCGGCGAAACGCTCGGGGTACTTGAGGTCCTGCACGCGCAGGGCGCGGCGGGCGATCTTGTCTTCGTAGGCGGGGCCGATACCGCGGCCGGTGGTGCCGATCTTCTCGGCGCCGCCCTGCTCGCGTGCAGCCTCGCGCGCCACGTCGATGGCGGCGTGGAACGGCAGGATCAGCGGGCAGGCCTCGCTGATGCGCAGGCGCGAGCGCACTTCGACGCCCGCCTTCTCCAGGCCTTCGATTTCCTCGAAGAGCTTGGCGGCCGACAGCACCACACCGTTGCCGATGTAGCACTTGACGCCCGGGCGCATGATGCCGCTGGGGATCAGGTGCAGCGCAGTCTTCACGCCGTTGATGACCAGGGTGTGGCCGGCATTGTGACCACCCTGGAACCGGACCACGCCCTGCGCGCTCTCGGTGAGCCAGTCGACCAGCTTGCCCTTGCCTTCGTCACCCCATTGGGTTCCGACCACCACTACGTTGCGACCTTTGGTTGCTTTCATCTCAGACCCAATTCTCAATTGCAATTAACTCGATCAAACAGCCTGCACGACCCACTGGCCCGCAATCTGCACCAGCTCTCGGTCACAGTGGAACTCATCGACTTCGCTCCCATGCCCAGGCAGAACACATACCACCGTCTCGCCTTGACGGCGCAGCGCGGCAATGGCGGCATTCACATCGCTCGCCTCGCCCCAGGGCGCGCGGATGGCAGCCTTCAGGGCGCGCGGGGACACCACGCTCACCAGTTGCTTGATGTCAAGGCTGAAGCCGGCCGCAGGCCGGTTGCGGCCGAACACGGCACCCACCTCGTCATAGCGCCCGCCGCGCACCAGCGCATCGCTGGCGCCTTTGCCGTAGATGGCAAAGCGGGTGCCACTGTAGTAGGCGTAGCCACGCAGATCGGCCAGGTCGAAGGTGACCACGGCACCGTCCAGGCGCGACGCCAGCCAGCGCAGGTGTGACAGCACTTCGGACACGCCGGCGATGTGCTTCAGGGCCTTGTCGGCCTCAGCCAGCACGGACTCGTCGCCATACAGCTGCAGCAACGCCAGCAGCCCCTGGCGCGATGCCGCAGGGAAGTCACGGGTCAGCGTCGCCAGTTCGCTCGCGTCCTTGGCCGCCAGGGCGGCATGGATACGGCTGAGCAGCGGTGCATCCACCGCCACACCGGCCAGCAGGCTGCGCACGATGCGTACGTCGGCCAGGTCGATGGTGGTGTCGCGCACCTCGGCCACGCGCAGGCACTCACGCGCCAGCTGCAGGGCTTCGAGGTCGGCCTCCAGCCCGGCATGGCCGTAGATCTCGGCGCCGAACTGCAGCGGCTCGCGCGTGGCATGGGGGCGATCGGGGCGGGTGTGCAGCACGGGGCCGCAGTAGCACAGCCGCGTCACGCCCTTGCGATTGAGCAGGTGGGCATCGATGCGGGCCACCTGGGGCGTGGTGTCCGCACGCAGGCCCATGGAGCGACCCGACAGCTGATCCACCAGCTTGAAGGTCTGGAGATCCAGTGCCTCGCCAGTGCCCGTCAGCAGGGATTCAAGGTGCTCCAACAGCGGCGGCATGACCAGCTCATAGCCATAGCAGCGCGCCGTGTCGAGCAGCCCGCGACGCAATTCTTCGATGTGCCGCGCTTCGGACGGCAAGACATCGGCAATGTGATCCGGCAGGACCCAAGCAGACATGGAGAAAAGGGGAGGCTGTTAAAACCGTGATTCTACCGGCACCGGCAAAGCACCCCAAATGGGGGCCTGCCGCGAGGGTGACCGGGGCGGAAAAACCCGGGGAGCCGGCCGCGTCCCACCGGACGGGAGCGGCTCCCCAAAAAAAAGCGGCAACCCCACGGTGCAGGGCTGCCGCTGTGCGCCTGGCAAGCGCAGGCGCGGGGTGTTACTTGCGCGGTGCCGCAGGCTGCGCCGCGGGCGCTGTGCCACCGCGGAAGGCCTTGAAGAACTCCGACGACGAGGGGTCCACCACCATCACGTCGCTCTTCTTGTTGAAGCTGGACTTGTAGGCCTCCAGGCTGCGGTAGAACTGCGCAAACTGCGGATCGCGGCCAAACGCCTCGGCGTAGATGCGGGCAGCTTCGGCATCGCCTTCACCCTTGAGCTTCTGGGCATCGCGGTAGGCATTGGCGATGGCGATCTCGCGCTGGCGGTCGGCATCGGCGCGGATCTTTTCGCCCTCCGCCGCACCGGTGGAACGCAGCTCATTGGCCACGCGCTTGCGCTCGGCCTCCATGCGGCGGTAGACCGACTCGGTGATGGCCTCGACATAGTCGACGCGCGTGATGCGCACGTCCACCACATCCACGCCCCAGGGCTTGGCACCGCGCACGGTTTCCAGCACTTCGCGCTTCACGTCGGCCATCAGCGCTTCGCGCTTGAGCGACAGCAGCTCCTTCACGGTGCGCTTGTTGATCTCTTCCTGGAAGGCGTTGCGCACCACCCGGTTGAGCTGCATGGCCCCGGCGCTCTCGTCCAGGCCCACATTGCGGATGTATTGGGTGGGCTCCGAAATGCGCCAGCGCACATACCAGTCAATCACCACGCGCTGCTTTTCGGCCGTGAGCATGGGCTCCGTATCGGGGCTGTCCAGCGTGAGCAGGCGCTTGTCGATGTAGGTCACGTTTTGAAACGGCGGCGGCAACTTGAAGTTCAGGCCCGGCTCGGTGATCACTTCCTTGATCTGCCCGAGCGCGTAGAGCACGCCGAACTGGCGCTGGTCCACCACGAAGAGCATGGAGCTCATGAGTGCAAGCACCACCAGGAGGGTGGATGCGATAAATCCGACTCTGTTCACGAGCTGCTCCTAGCGGGATTCACGTTCGCGTGTGCGACTGCTGTCACGCGCCCGGGGGTCATTCGAAAAAGTGGACGTCGGTGGCAAGGTTGGCACCACGGTCGATGCGGCATTGGCCGGCGGCGACTCCAGCGTCGCGGGCGTGCCCGTGGCCACGCTCTGCATGATCTTGTCCAGCGGCAGGTACAGCAGGTTGGAGCCCTGGCGGGAATCCACCAGCACCTTGGTCACGTTGCCATAGATCTGCTGCATGCTTTCCAGGTACATGCGGTCGCGCGTGACCTGGGGCGCCTTCTGGTACTCGGCCAGCACGGACGAGAAGCGCTGCGCATCACCCTGTGCCTGCGCCACGATGCGGGCCTTGTAGGCGGCCGCTTCTTCGTTCAGGCGCGAGGCGGAGCCCACGGCGCGCGGAATCACATCGTTGGCGTAGGCCTGGGCATCATTCTTGGCGCGCTCGCGCTCCTGACCGGCCTTGAGCACATCGTCGAACGAAGCCTGCACCTGCTCGGGCGGGCGCACGCCACCTTGCTGCAGGTTGATGCCCACGACCTCGACACCGACCTTGTAGCGGTCCAGGATGGTCTGCATCAGCGCGCGCACACGCGGGGCGATCTGGTCGCGCTCCTCGGCCAGGGCCGTGTCCATGCGCATCTTGCCCACGACTTCGCGCACCGCCGTCTCGGCGGCCTGCACCACGGCGTCCGAGGGGTTCTTGCTCTCGAACAGCCAGGCACGCGCATCGCTCAGGCGGTACTGCACGGCGAACTTGATCTCGACGATGTTCTCGTCTTCGGTGAGCATGGCCGACTCGCGCAGGCCGGTGCTCTTGATGATGTTGTCGCGGCCCACGTCGGCCGAGCGGATCTGCGTCACGAACACCAGCTCGTGGCGCTCGATCGGGTAAGGCAGGCGCCAGTTGAAGCCCGCACCCACCGTGCTCTTGTATTTGCCGAACTGGGTGATCACGGCCTGCTGGCCTTCCTGCACGATGAAGAAGCCCGTGCCCATCCAGATCACGAAGACGATGCCGGCGATCAGGCCCACGCCCACGCCCGCACTCTTCATGTCGGGCGGCTGGAAGCCTCCGTTGCCGGAGCCCCCCGTGCCGCGCCCACCACCGCCACCCTTGCCGCCAAACAGGCCGCCGAGCTTGCGGTTGAGGTCACGCCACAGTTCGTCCAGGTCCGGCGGCTGGCCGTTGCCCTGGCCCTTGTTGTTCTCGCGCCCGCGGTTGCCTGCGGGGGGCTGCGCCGGCTGGCGGTCGTCCGGGCGGGCGCCGTCGTCCGGCTTGTCTTCGCCACGGCCCCAGCGGGGGTCGTTCAGATTGAACATGCCCCGGATACGTTCTGGCAGCGAAGCCCAGCGTAGGGTGCGATTTTGGAAATTCATGCGCAAAGTCTCTGGTTCTCTGGTGGCATCGATCAAAACGGCATTGTGCCCAATCACCCCTCGTGGGCTGGCAATGGGGCAGCATCAGCTGGGGTCATGTCCTCCCGGGCTTCCAGCACCCGCGCGGACAGCACGCGGCGCAGGTTGTCCAGCCCCTGGCCGGAGCGTGCACTCACGAACAGGCGGGGCACCATCTGCCCTTCCACTTCGTACTGGTCTTCCAGCAACGCAGGCTGCTGCTCGGCATCGAGTGCATCGAGCTTGTTGAACACCAGCAACTGCGGAATGTCGGCGGCGCCGATCTCGTGCAGCACGCGCTGCACCTGGTCCATCTGCTCGGGGAAATGGGGGTTGGAGGCATCGACCACGTGCAGCAGCAAGTCGGCATCGACCGCCTCCTGCAGCGTGGCCTGGAAGGCATCGACCAGGCCGTGCGGCAGGTCGCGGATGAAGCCCACGGTGTCGGACAGCGACACTGAGCGCCCCGCATCGCCCAGGTACAGCTGGCGCGTGGTGGTGTCGAGCGTGGCGAACAACTGGTCGGCCGCATACGCGCGCGCCTTCACGAGCGCATTGAACAGCGTGGACTTGCCGGCGTTGGTGTAGCCCACCAGCGAGATGGTGAAGGTATCGCGCCGGTCGCGCTGGCGGCGCTGCGTGGAACGCTGGCGCTTGACCTTGGACAGGCGCTCGCGCGTGCGCTTGATGGCCTCACCGATCATGCGGCGGTCGAGTTCGATCTGCTTTTCACCCGGACCGCCACGCGCACCGATGCCGCCGGTCTGGCGCTCCAGGTGCGACCAGCGGCGCACCAGGCGTGTGCTCAGGTACTGCAGGCGGGCGAGCTCCACCTGCAGCTTGCCCTCGTGGCTGCGGGCGCGCTGGGCAAAGATTTCAAGGATGAGGAAGGTGCGGTCGGAGACCGGCAACTCCAGGTGGCGCTCCAGGTTGCGCTGCTGTGCAGGGCTCAGCGACTGGTCGAACAGCACCTCCACCGCACCGTGCATCTGGGCCAGGGTGCGGATCTCGTCGGCCTTGCCGCTGCCCACGAACAGGGCCGCATCGGGCGCCTTGCGCTTGCAGGTCAGGCGCGCGACGGGGTTGAGCCCCGCCGTCTGCGCGAGCAGGCCCAGTTCTTCGAGCTCGCCATCGAAATGGGGAAGACCGAAGTCCACCCCCACCAGCAATACCGAGGCACCACCACCCGCGTCAGAAGATGCGGGAGCGCTCAAAGCGGATGGCCTCCGCCCATGACCATCAGACCCAGGATTGAATGCTGAACTGGATGCCGCAACTCAGTTGCCGGCGCCGTCTGCATCAGGGGTTTCGGCCGTCGAGAAATTGACCGCCCGGCCAGGCACGATGGTGGAGATGGCATGCTTGTAGACCATCTGCGTGACGGTATTGCGCAGCAACACCACATACTGGTCGAACGATTCGATTTGCCCTTGCAGCTTGATACCGTTCACCAGGTAGATGGAAACGGGCACATGCTCCCTACGCAGTGCGTTCAGGAAAGGATCTTGCAAAAGTTGGCCTTTATTGCTCACGATATTCTCCGTGTTCAAAAATGTTGTTGTAAACCACCACCTTACCACAGCAAAGTCAGAGTTTTGCCGCCGGTTGGCATGGCCTTTCGCCAACCCGGCCTTTCTTCACGCCGGACCGGGGTGCTTGCCAGGGAAATGCCTCTGGAGATTATGCAGCCAAAGAAACAGATGGTTACTCTTGAGTGCCATGCACAGAATCATGTCGCTGCAATAACCATGCTGCAGTGCAGCACTTGCATTACCCATCCCCCACCGCGAATACGGTCGGGGGACTTCGGAATCAGCCTTCGTCCTTGTCCACAAAGGGGTTGTGGGACGTCTTGACCTCGATGCGCAGCGGGGTACCCACCAGATCGAATTCCTTGCGGAAGCGCCCTTCCAGGAAGCGCTTGTAGGCGTCGGTCACGTGCTCCAGCGAGTTGCCGTGGATCACGATCACCGGTGGGTTCATGCCACCCTGGTGCGCGTAGCGCAGCTTGGGGCGGAACATGCCCGAGCGCTTGGGCGCCTGGAACTGCACCGCCTCCAGCAACAGCCGGGTGAGCACGGGGGTGGACATCTTGCAGGTGGCCGCCTTGTGCGCCTGCACGATGGAGGTCCACAGCGGGCCCAGGCCCTGGCGCTTCTTGGCCGAGATGAAGTGCATGGAGGCGAACTTCAGGAAGGACAGGCGGCTCTCGATGGAACGCTCCAGCAGCGTGCGCTGGTACTCGTCCACGGCGTCCCACTTGTTCACGGCCAGCACCACGGCGCGGCCGCTCTCCAGGATGTAGCCCGCGATGTGCGCGTCCTGATCGGTCACGCCCTGCGTGGCATCGAGCAGCAGCAGCACCACGTTGGCCGATTCGATGGCCTGCAGCGTCTTCACCACCGAGAACTTCTCGATGGCCTCGAACACCTTGCCCTTGCGGCGCAGGCCGGCCGTGTCCACCAGCTCGAAGCGCTGGCCGTTGCGCTCGAAGGGCACGGTGATCGCATCGCGCGTGGTGCCCGGCATGTCGAAGGCGACCAGGCGCTCCTCGCCCAGCCAGGTGTTGATCAGCGTGGACTTGCCCACGTTGGGGCGGCCCGCCACGGCGAGCTTGATGACGCTCTTGTCGTCCGAGGCATCGGCCTCGTCGGGGTCGGGCAGGTTCAGCGGCTCGAGCGCAATCTCCACCAGGCTGCGAATGCCCTGGCCGTGTGCGGCAGACACCGGGAATACCTCGCCCAGGCCGAGCTCGTAGAACTCGGCCAGCTGCACGCCCTCGACCATGCCTTCGGCCTTGTTGGCCACCAGCACGCAGGGCTTGGAGAGCCGGCGCAGGTAATTGGCGATGTCATGGTCCTGTGCCGAGACGCCGGCGCGCGCATCGACGACGAAGACGACCACGTCGGCCTCGGCCACGGCCTGCTGCGTCTGCTTGGCCATCTCGCGGTAGATGCCGGTGGAGGCATCGGGCTCGAAGCCCCCCGTGTCGATGACGATGTACTCGTGCTTGCCCTGCTTGCCATTGCCGTAGTGGCGGTCACGCGTGAGCCCGGCGAAGTCCGCCACGATCGCGTCGCGGGACTTCGTCAAGCGGTTGAACAGCGTGGATTTACCGACATTCGGCCGCCCCACGAGGGCGATAACTGGCTTCATTGAATACGATCCATTATTCCGGGCGGAAGCCAAACACTCCGCCGTTGCGGGTGACCACCACCAGGGTGTCGGCCGCCGCCACCGGTGCCGCGGCAATGCCGGAGCCATCGGTGGTCAGGCGGTTGAGGGGGGCCCCGTCGGTGCGCGAGAGAAGATGCACCAGGCCCGTGTCGTCGCCCACCACCACCGAGCGGCCCAGCAGCAGCGGCGAGGTCAGCTTGCGGTGCTTGAGGCGGTCAGAGCCCCACAGGCGCGTACCGTCATTGCGGTTCCAGGCCACCAGCGCGCCATTGCTTTCGGTGCCGAAGATCGCGTCCTTGTCGCCGTCGATGCCCTCGGCGCCCGCGGCACGCTGGGTCCAGGCGACGTTGCCGCGCACCGTGTTCACGCAGCCCACGGCCGACTGGAAGGCCCGGGCGCACACGGATTCGCCGACGCGGCTGCTGCGCCCCACCAGCTCGACCAGGCGCTCCACGTCGTTGGTGCCGCGCGAGGTGGCCAGCGGGGCCTCCCAGCGCACACTGCCGTTGTCGGGGTTCAGGCCCACCAGGCGGCCGGACAGGCCCACCACCAGGGTGTCACCCACTGCCAGCAGCACACCATCCTGGCGCAGCACCAGGGGCTCACCGGGGCGCTGCTGGGTCCACAGGCGCTTGCCCGTGGCGGCATCGAAGGCCGTCACGGTGCGATCGGCAGCCAGCACGAACACGCGGCCACCGGCCACCAGCGGAGCGGTGAAGACCTGCGAGGCCATGGGCTGGCGCCAGCGCTCACGGCCGGCATCGATGGTGATCAGCGCATTGCTGCGCGCCACCACGGCAGCCAGCTTGCCATCGCTGCCGACACCGGCAGACAGCGGCTCGGCCAGGGCCAGGCGCCAGACATCGCCGCCCGTGCGGGCGTCGATGGCGGCCACCGTGCCATCGGCCGAGGCCAGGGTCACCGTGGTGCCGCTCACGCGCACGTCCAGCGACAGGCCTGCCACCGCGCCCACCTTGCCGGTCCATGCCTGGCGCACGCCGAGCACGGGCACGTTGGCGCCGAGGTCGGCCGGCACGGGCTTGGGCGAGCCGCCCCAGAACGAGCCACTGGGCATCATCGAGCAACCGGCCAGCGCGGCCGCCAGGGCCAGCAAGGCCAGGCCACGAACCGGGCGCAATGGATTGCGCGCGCTCATTTGGCGGCCTCCGCCGCCTTGGCGGCAGCCACGGTCTCGGCGGCGGGGTTGGCGCCCAGTGCGTTGAGCTTGACTTCCACCAGGCGGCGGTATTCCACGTCTTCGCTCATGGCCTTGTAGGCCTTGGTGTACTGGGCCAGGGCCTCGGTGCGCTTGTCCTGCAGCATCAGGATGTCACCCCGGTGGTCGGCTGCGACGCCGTCGAACGCCGCGGGCAGCGAGCCCGACAGCTGGGCCAGCGCTTCGTCGTACTTCTTCTGTTCGGTCAGCACGGCGGCCAGGCGCAGCCTGGCCAGGGCCTTGAAGCCGTCGTCGCCCGCATTCGCGGCCACCCAGGCCAGCACTTCGCGCGCCTCATCGGGTTTGGCCGCCTCAACCAGGCCGCGGGCCACCAGGAAACCGGCCTGGGCCGCCTGCGGCGTTCCGGCATAGCTGGACTTGAGGTCGCCAAAGGCCTGTTCCACACGCGCCTGGTCCTTGGTGCGGTTGGCCACTTCGACCGCGTCGAACAGCGCCGCGGCCTTGGTGGCCTGGCGGCTCTGCCAGTACTGGTAACCGTTCCATGCGGCCAGCGAACCGCACACCACGATCAGCACGCAGCTGATGAGGGTACCCCACTGGTTCCAGAAATGCTTGAGCTGGTCCAGTTGTTCCTGCTCTTCGAGGTCTAAGTGATTTGCCATGGAGGTAGGTAAGAATTAACGGTTGGATTGTAGGGTGGCGGCCCAATCGGCCACATGGGCGAGCGGTTGCTCCACCTGGGCACCCCCTGCGCCATCGCGCAGGGACTTCACGGTGACGGTGCCGCGGGCGAGCTCGTCGTCGCCAAACACCAAAGCATACTGCGCGCCGCTGCCATCGGCCTTCTTGAACTGGGACTTCATGCTGCCCATGCCTTCGCTGGCCGTGGCCGCACCATGCATCTGCACCTGCACGCCCGCCGCCCGCAATTGCTCCAGCACGCGGATGGCGGTCGGCAAGGCGGCGCGGCCGGGGATCACGGCATAGGCATCCGGCACCAGGGCCGGCACCTCGGCGCCCTGCTCCTTGACCAGCTCGAGCACGCGCTCCACGCCCAGGGCCCAGCCCACGGCAGGCGCCGGCTTGCCGCCGATCTGCTCGATCAGGTAGTCGTAGCGGCCACCGCCGCAGATGGTGCCCTGCGAGCCCAGTTGCTCGGTGATGAACTCGAACACCGTGAGGTTGTAGTAGTCCATGCCGCGCACCAGGCGCGGGTTGACCGTCCAGGCCACGCCGTTGGCGTCCAGAATGGCCTTGACCGCATCGAAGTGCGCCAGCGACTCGGCGCCCAGGAAGTCGATGAGCCGCGGCGCCGCATTCACCAGCGCCTGCATCGCCGGGTTCTTGGTGTCCAGGATGCGCAGCGGGTTGGCGTGCAGGCGGCGGCGCGCCTCTTCGTCGAGCTGGTCGGCGTTCTGCTCGAAGTAGGCGATCAGCGCCGCGCGGTGCGCCTTGCGCTCCTCGGGCTGGCCCAGGCTGTTGAGCTCCAGGCGCACGTTGGTCAGACCGATGTCCTTCCACAGCGCATTCGCCAGCAGGATCAGCTCGGCGTCCACCTCGGGGCCGCCAAAGCCCAGGGCCTCGGCACCGATCTGGTGGAACTGGCGGTAGCGGCCGCGCTGGGGACGCTCGTGGCGGAACATCGGGCCCATGTAATACAGGCGCTTGCCGCCCTCGTACAGCATGGAGTGTTCGACCACAGCGCGCACCACGCCGGCCGTGGCCTCGGGGCGCAGGGTCAGGCGCTCTCCGTTCAGGCGGTCTTCGAAGGAGTACATCTCCTTCTCGACGATGTCGGTCACCTCGCCCAGGCCGCGCACGAACAGCGGCGTGGGCTCGACGATGGGCGTGCGCATGTTGCGGTAGGCATAGCGCGCCATCAATTGGCGCACCTTGTCCTCCAGCCACTCCCAGCGGGCGGAGTCGGGCGGCAGGATGTCGTTCATGCCCTTGACCGCCACCAGCTTCTCGGGCTTGGCGGCGGCAGCGGATACGTCTTTACTCACAGCAATGGCTTTCCAGTTGGATAGGGGGCGGGAGACGGCTCCGGGAGGAATGCCGCCTCGCTGGGCCGTCAGGCCCGTCGGGTGCGATTGTCGCAGGGGCGTCGGCCGCCCGGCTAAGCAAGTGCGCCGTCGGGGGCACCCACCGCCGCAGCGGCCACCGGATGGGAGCCGCCAAAGCGCTTTTCGATGTAGTTCTCCACCAGTTGGTGGAATTCGGTGGCGATGTTCTCGCCACGCAGGGTGAGGGCCTTCTCGCCGTCGATGAACACGGGGGCGGCAGGCGCCTCGCCGGTGCCGGGCAGGCTGATGCCGATGTCGGCATGCTTGCTCTCGCCCGGGCCGTTGACGATACAGCCCATGACCGCGACCTTGAGCTTTTCCACGCCCGGGTACTTGACGCGCCAGACGGGCATCTGCGCGCGCAGGTAGTCGTCGATCTGCTTGGCCAGCTCCTGGAAGGTGGTGCTGGTCGTGCGGCCGCAACCGGGGCAGGCCGTCACGCTGGGCACGAACACGCGCAGGCCCAGCGACTGCAGGATCTCGGAGGCCACCACCACTTCCTGGGTGCGGGCCTCGCCCGGCTGCGGGGTCAGGGACACGCGGATGGTGTCGCCAATGCCCTCCTGCAGCAGGATGGACAGCGCCGTGGCCGAGGCCACCGTGCCCTTGGTGCCCATGCCGGCCTCGGTCAGGCCCAGGTGCAGCGCATAGTCGCAGCGCTGCGCCAGGGCCCGGTACACGGAGATCAGGTCCTGCACGCCGCTGACCTTGCACGACAGGATGATCTGGTCGCCATTCAGGCCCATTTCTTCCGCGCGGCGCGCCGATTCGATGGCCGAGGTGATCAGTGCCTCGTACATCACCTGGCGCGCTTCCCAGGGCTGGGCGCGGCGGCTGTTGGTGTCCATCAGCTGGGCCAGCAGCTCCTGGTCCAGGCTGCCCCAGTTGACGCCGATGCGCACGGCCTTGTCCCAGCGGATGGCAGCCTCGATCATCTGGCCGAACTGGCGGTCGCGCTTGTCGCCCTTGCCCACGTTGCCGGGGTTGATGCGGTACTTGGACAGCGCCTGCGCGCAATCCGGATAGTCGGTCAGCAGCCGGTGGCCGTTGAAGTGGAAATCCCCCACCAGCGGCACGGTCTCGCCCATGCGGTCGAGCTGCTCGCGGATGTAGGGCACCGCCTGCGCCGCCTCGGGCGTGTTGACGGTGATGCGCACGAACTCGGAGCCGGCCTGCGCCAGCTCCTTAACCTGGATGGCGGTGCCGATGGCATCCACCGTATCGGTATTGGTCATGGACTGCACGCGCACCGGCGCATCGCCCCCGACCGTGACCACGCGCGAACCCCAGACCACACGGGCCTGGCGGGAACGCCGGGGCGCTGGCTGGGCAATGGCAACCGGGGCCAGATCGGTCAGGGACTTGTCCACTTATTTCACCTCAAAACGCGCAACATTCTCGCGCGAAACGGTGGTCAGCGCGAATGGCTTGCCACGCACAAACACATCGGTCACATCGGCCCGGCCGATCACCACAGACAAGGGGAGGGTTCCGGAGACGGCCACCGACTCACCCACCGCCAGATTCTTCTGCAGGGCAATGGTTCCGCTGGCATCGCGCACCTGCACCCACGAGGCACCACGCGCGCTCAGCGTCAGTACGCTGGAGGCCGAGACGGCCGCAGCCGCTTCGGGTGTCGATGCCGCGGCAGCGACGGCCGGTGCGGCCGCACTGGCCGCCACCGCAACCGGGGGAGCTGCCGCAGGCGCAGGCAGCGCCGCCGAGACAGGCGCGGGAGGCACCACCACACTGGAGGTGGACGCAGAGGCCGCGGCCACCGGTGGCTGCGGCTCCTGGGCGGCGACGGGTGGAGACGCCGGCGCCTCGTCGCCTGCGCTGCTGCCGAACGGATTGCGATCGGCAGGAACAAACATGATGGCCAGGGCCCCCGCCAGCAAGGCCAGCACCACCACGGTGATGGCCCAGGACTTCTTGCCGCCCGACGATGCCGGTGCGAAGGAGCCATTGCCCGCGCTGGAGCTGCTGCCCTTGACCGGCGCGTTGATCCCGGCATTGCCCGCCACCAGGCGTGGGCTCTTGCTCTGCGGCAGCAGCGCCAGGATGGGCGCCGCGTCGATCTTCAGGGTACGGCACACGCTCGAGGCCAGGGCGCGCACGAACACCGTGTCGGGCAGCACCGCGAAATTGTCGGCCTCCAGGGCCTCCAGCTTGGCGACCGGTACCTTCAGGGCCACGGCCAGCGCCGCGATGTGCAGGCCGGCCTCCATGCGCGCCTCGCGCAGCAATGTCCCGGCCGTGCGCCCCCCCGTTCCACCAGGTGCCTCTTCGTGCACCGCAACCCCTGCCACCGAATCACTCATTGAAAGCCCCACGCTGATAGGCACCCGTCTCACGCGCATCCGGGAAGCGCCTGCGCAATTGATCACCCAGCTGGCGCAGCGCGACCGTATCGCCCAGGCCGTGCTCGACCTTGATGCCCAGCCACAGCGTTTCCGCGTTGGCGAAATCGCTGTTGTTCAGGCGGCGGATGTAGAACTGCGCCCGCGTGAGCTCATTGCGGCGCATCAGAAGATTGGACAGGTGGTAGCCTACCACCGGGTTGGAGGCATCGAGCTCGTAGGCCTTGAGCAGCGACTGCTCGGCCTCGGCCACCTGGCCGGCTTCCACCTGGCACAGGCCGCGCGCCATCAGCGTCTTGCCGCGCGCGGTGTAGGCCGGGTTGGCCAGCGCCGTCACGAAGCTCTGGTCGGCCTCGGCGTACTTGCGCTGCTGGCAGTGCAGCCAGCCCAGGTTGTGCAGCAGGTTGGGGTCGTTGCCGCGCAGGCCGAGTGCGCGGCGAAAGCTCTCTTCGGCCTGGCCGAACTCGTTGAGCCGCAGGTAGATCAGGCCGCGCAGGCTGAAGGCATCGGCATAGGTAGGATCGGCGACCAGGGCCTGCTTGACTTCGTCCAGCGCCACGGTGGTCTGCCCGTTCTCGAAGTAATTGGTCGCCAGCTCCAGGCGGATGCGCGCGCGGCGGCGCGCCTCGGGCTCGTCGGAGGGGGTGAACACAGCACCACCACCCTGGGCGGCCGATGTGCCGCCACTGCTGGTGCTCGTGCATCCCGAAAACCCTGCCACGCATGCCACCACCCCACAGGCCAGGAGCGCAGAGCGGCCCATGCGCTGCCAGCGTTCAACCAATCCCACCATGTAGAGCCTCCTTCAAGTTTGTTGTGTCAGGTCACCGGTTTGAGCGCGATTGTGCGCTGTCTGGCCATGCGTTCCGCGGCTTTTGTGCGATCTTTCACGTCACCGGCCAATTGACCACAGGCGGCATCGATATCGTCACCGCGCGTCTTGCGCACCGTGGTCACGATGCCCGCGTCGCTCAGCAGTTTGCCAAAGGCCTGCACCTGCGCGTGTGAAGAACGCAAAAGGCCCGACGCAGGAAACGGGTTGAACGGGATCAGGTTGAACTTGCAGCGCACGCCCTCGCCGCGTGCGGGCTTCACGAGCTCGATCAGTTGCCGCGCATGCTCGATCTGGTCGTTGACCCCGTCCAGCATGCAGTATTCGAAGGTGATGAAGTCGCGCGGCGCATGTTCCAGGTAGCGGTTGCACGCAGCCAGCAGCTCTTCGATCGGGTACTTGCGGTTCAGGGGAACCAGGTTGTCGCGCAGCGGATCGTTGGGCGCATGCAACGAAACGGCCAGTGCCACGGGGCAGTCCTGGGCCAGCCGGTCGATCATGGGCACCACGCCGGAGGTCGACACCGTCACGCGGCGGCGCGACAGCCCATAGGCATGGTCGTCCAGCATCACGCGCAGGGCCGGCACCAGGGCCGAATAATTCTGCAGGGGCTCGCCCATGCCCATCATCACCACGTTGGAGATGACGCGCTCGTCCTTGCCCAGGCGCTTGCGCAGCGCATGCTCGGCAAACCACAGCTGCGCCACGATTTCACCTGTGGTGAGGTTGCGGCTGAAGCCCTGGTGGCCGGTGGAGCAGAAACGGCATCCCACGGCGCAGCCGGCCTGGGAGGAGATGCACAGCGTGCCGCGATCGTCCTCAGGAATGAAGACCGCCTCGACGGCATTGCCACCGCCCACGTCGAACAGCCACTTGACGGTGCCGTCGGCCGAGACATGCTCGGTGATGACCGGCAACGCCTGCACATGCGCACAGCCCCTGAGCTTGTCGCGCAGCGCCTTGGCCAGGTCGCTCATGGCGTCGAAATCGTGCGCGCCGCGCTGGTGGATCCAGCGGAACAGCTGGGTCGCGCGAAAGCGCTTCTCACCGAGCTTCTCGCAAAAGGCGGCCAGCCCGTCGAGGTCGAATTCGAGCAGGTTGGCGCCTGTCGCCGGGCTCGCCACTGCCTTGGCGGCAGGCACGGCGACCGCAGCGGTCGTTTCAGTCGTGGTCGTCATAGCGGCATCCCTTCGGGTAACCGCTCGCAGTCGTCCCCATGGTGCGGCCGCCCCACCGGGGTGGGCTCTAGCATGGGGACCACCATCTCAGCGGGTGTAAATGTTCAGGCCGGGGAAGAAGAAAGCGATTTCCACGGCAGCCGTTTCGGCAGCGTCCGAACCGTGCACGGCGTTGGCATCGATGCTGTCGGCGAAGTCAGCGCGGATGGTGCCGGCTTCTGCCTTCTTGGGGTCGGTGGCGCCCATCAGTTCGCGGTTCTTCAGGATGGCGTTTTCGCCTTCCAGGGCCTGGATCATCACGGGGCCGGAGATCATGAAGTCCACCAGGTCCTTGAAGAAGGGGCGTGCCTTGTGCACGCCGTAGAACTGCTCGGCTTCCAGGCGCGACAGGTGCACCATGCGGGCAGCCACGACCTTCAGGCCGGCGGCTTCGAAACGGGCGTAGATCTGGCCGATCACGTTCTTGGCGACTGCGTCAGGCTTGATGATGGAGAGAGTGCGTTCGATTGCCATGGTGATTTTCCTGATTGGATTGATATAAACGGTGCGGATTCTTTTGCCCAGTGGACAAAACCCTCGATTCTAACCTTGCACGGGGAAACCCCTGTGAATCAACGGCCACGGCCGCGGCGGGGACCACCACCGCCGCCGCCACCGGGCGCGCGTTGCGCCTGGCGATGGCGCGACAGGCTGTCGGTGCCGATGTAGCCGACCGAGGTCTTCATCGGATCGGGCTGGGCCGAGCCGCCGCGCGCGCGGTCGGCATTGTTGTTGCCTCCACCGCCATTGCCACCCCGGCCGCCCTGCCCACCACCGCCATCGCGGCGGGGCTTCTGGCCGCGCGGGCCGTTGCCACCACCCGCGCCCGGCGGTTGGTCACGGCGGCTGCCATCGCCGCGCGGGCCGCCGCGGCGCATGTTGTTGCCGCGCTTGTTGCCTGCCGGGGCGCTTTCGCCCGGCGCGGCATCGCCACGGTCTTCGACCGGGTCACGCCCGGCACCGGCGGCCTTCACCAGGGCCCGGATGTCGCTTTCGTCCAGCTCCAGGAAGGCGCCGCGCTTGAGGCCGCGCGGCAGCACCATGGCGCCGTAGCGGATGCGGATGAGCCGGCTGACCGCATGGCCCACCGACTCCAGCATGCGCCGCACCTCGCGGTTGCGGCCTTCGGAAATGGTCACGCGGTACCAGCAGTTGGCACCCTCACCGCCGCCATCCTCGATGGAGCCGAAGGCGGCCATGCCATCGTCCAGGCGCACGCCCTCGATCAGCTTGGCTTTTTCCTCGTTGCTCAGGGCGCCGAGCACGCGCACGGCGTACTCGCGCTCCAGGCCGAAGCGCGGGTGCATGAGCTTGTTGGCCAGCTCGCCCGAACTGGTGAACAGCAGCAGGCCTTCGGTGTTCAGGTCCAGTCGACCGACGGACTGCCACTTGCCCTGCTGCAGGCGTGGCAGCTTGCGAAACACCGTGGGGCGGTTCTGCGGGTCGTCGTGCGAGACCACCTCGCCCACGGGCTTGTGGTAGGCGATGACACGCGCTGGCGGCGGGTCGATGCGGTAGCGGATGGGCTTGCCGTTGACCTTGACCTGGTCGCCATACTGGATGCGCTGGCCGATGTGGGCCGGCTCGCTGTTGACCGAGATGCGGCCCTCCAGAATGAGCTGCTCCATCTCCAGCCGAGAACCCAGGCCGGCCTGCGCCAGCACCTTGTGCAGCTTGGGCGTTTCCACCTGGGGCAGCAGCACGCGCTTGAGGGGCACCGCCTCGTCGGATTCCTCATCCGCATCGAACTGGCCGGAGACCACGTCCTCGAACTGGTAGCCCTGCACGCCCTGCTGCGGCCTGGGGCCTTTGGGACCCTTCGGGCCAGGGTGGGCCTGGCCCTTGCCATGCCCCTCCTTGCGGCCGTCCCGGCGCTCCTGGCCATCGCCACGTTCGGCGCGCGGGGCATCGCCATAGATGCGCGCGCCGGGCGCGCGGTCGACCAGCACCGGCGGTGCCGCATCCTCTGCGTCGCCAGCAGCAGCTGGGGCGTCCTGGGCGGCCACGGACTGCACTTCGACCAGGGGCAGCACCTCCTGCACGGCCAGCTGCGGCGCGGGCTCCTGCGCCTGGGGCGCTTCGGCCACCACAGCCACCTCGGCCTCTGCGCGGGGCTGGCGCGGCTTGCGGGGCTTTTTCACCGCAGGCTCGGCCTCTGCAGCCGGCTGCACCGCGGCCTCGGCGGGCGCCACGGCAGTGGCTGCATCGTCGGCCACCACCTTCTTGCGCGGCGCGCGGCGTGGCTTGGCAGGCGGTGTGGAAGCCTCGGCACCGGAGGTGGCGGGGTCGGGGGTCGTCGAATCGTCGTTCATGTCAGCTTTCCCGGGACGCCCTGTGGGGCATCCTCATCATCGTCGCGGGAAGCATCGTCGCCCCGCTCCGTCTTGTTCAAATCGTCCGCACTCAAAGCGGTACCTGCCTGGGCCGCATCGTCGCCGGCCACCAGATGGCTGTCGCCATCGAGCCGCACCGCTCCGCCCGACTGCGTAGCCCCGCCCTCCTCGGCCCCGCCCGGCACATCGTCCGGCAGCAAGACCTCGGCGGCGTCCAATGCCCACGCAGCAGCGGCTGCCACCAGCCCATCGTCATCGTCGTCATCGTCGTGGTAACCGTTGGCATCGGCGTCCTCCTCCGGCACAGCCCCACCCTCCAGGCCAGCGAGGGTCTGCTGGACAGGCCCGGCCGTGGTGGCGCCGCCATCGGCCGGCTCGCCGATCGGCGGCTCCAGGGCATCGCCCTCGGGCTGCTGCGCAGCTTCCGCCGCGCCCTCTTCCTCCGCCGGCTCCTCGATCACGCCCTGCGCCGCGGCAGCCATGGCCTCCAGCACGTTGGCATGGCCCGAGGCGTCCTCCAGCATGGGCAACTGGTCCAGCGAGGCCAGGCCCAGGTCATCGAGGAACTGGCGCGTGGTGGCGAACAGCGAAGGCCGGCCCACCGTCTCGCGGTGGCCGATCACCTCGACCCAGCCGCGGTCCTCGAGCTGCTTGATGATCAGGCTGTTGACCGTCACCCCACGGATGTCCTCGATGTCCCCGCGCGTCACCGGCTGCCGGTAGGCAATGATGGCCAGCGTCTCCAGCGTGGCGCGCGTGTACTTGGGCGGCTTCTCGGGGTGCAGCCGATCCAGGTACTCGCGCATTTCAGGGCGGCTCTGCAGGCGCCAGCCCGTGGCCACCTGCACCAGCTCCACCCCCCTGTGGGCCCAGTCGCGCTGCAGGTCGAGCAGCAGCAGCTTGAGCGTGTCCGTACCCAGGGCGTCATTGAACAGCACCCGCATCTCGCGCAGCGCCACCGGCTGCTGCGCGCAAATCAGGGCAGTCTCAAGGACCCGTTTGGCATCCACCGTGTTCATGGTTCAGCGATTCCGGGAAAAAAGGCGGCACGTGTCGTGACAGGGGCCGCACCAGCAGCAGGGATTTCATCCATCAAGGGGCGCAAACTGCGCGGCCGCTGGCGCGACGCTGGGGGCCCGGCGGGATTCCGTCTTCGGGTTCGGGGCGCGGTGTGCACGCCCCAGGGCCGGTCAGGCCTGGAAACACAGATACTGCGTTTCGCTATGCGCCATTGTAACGCAGGCCCCAGAAAGACAGGGCAGCGCCCATGTCCGGGGGCAGCGGCGCATGCAGTTCCAGCGGCTGGCCGGTGACCGGATGGGTGAACGCCAGGTGAAAGGCATGCAGCGCCTGGCGCTGCAAGGCCCCCACCGGAGTGCCGCCATAGAGCACGTCGGCCACCAGCGGATGGCCGATGGAGGCCATGTGCACGCGGATCTGGTGCGTGCGGCCGGTGTGCAGCGTGCACTCCACCCAGCAGCCCGCACCCACCCCTTCGAGCAGGCGGAAATCCGTGCGCGCCGGTTTGCCGGCATGGCTGGCCAGGTCCACCACGGCCATGCGCAGGCGGTTGCGCGGGTCGCGGCCGATGGGCTCCTGCACCGTGCGGCGGGCCGGGCCCGCCCAGGGCTTGTGGGCCAGCGCCAGGTACTGGCGGTGCACGCTGCGCGCGGCGATCATGGCCACCAATGCGTCCATGGTGGAACGCTCGCGTGCCACCACCATCAGGCCACTGGTGTCCTTGTCCAGCCGGTGCACGATGCCCGCGCGCGGCACCAGCAGCGCCTTGGCGTCGCGCGCCAGCAGGCCGTTGAGCAGGGTGCCGCTCCAGTTGCCGGGGGCCGGATGCACCACCAGCCCGGCGGGCTTGTTGACCACCAGCAGGTGCTCGTCCTCGTAGACCACGTCGATGTCCATCGCCTCGGGCCGGAAGGCCTGGCTTTGCTGCGTGGGGCGCATTTCCAGCGCCAGGGCATCGCCGGCCTTGACCTTGAGCGAGGGTTTGGTGGCCGGCTGCCCATTGATCCGCACCAGCCCCTGACCCAGCAGTTGCTGCAGGTAGCTGCGCGAGAACTCGGGCACCAGCTCGGCCAGCGCCTTGTCCAGGCGCGCCGCATGCTGCGCCGTGCCCACCTGCATCTGGCGCACCTCGGCCTCCTCGGCCCCGCCCGCCTCCTCGCCGGCCCACTCCTCGTCGGGGCTGCCAGGCTGGCCGGACAGGCCGGATTCAGGGGCTTGGGCGGGCGCCACCACCACGGCGCTCAACGCGCCGACAGGTAGCGCGCGGGGTCCACCGGCTTGCCGTTGCGGCGGATCTCGAAGTGCAGCTTCACGCGGTCGGCGTCGGTGCTGCCCATCTCGGCGATCTTCTGGCCCTTGCGCACGGACTGGTCTTCCTTGACCAGCAGCGTCTGGTTGTGCGCGTAGGCCGTGAGGAAGGTGTTGTTGTGCTTGAGGATCACCAGGTTGCCGTAGCCCCGCAGGCCGGCACCGGAATAGACCACGCGGCCATCCGCGGCTGCCAGCACCGCATCGCCGGCCTTGCCGGAGATGTCGTAGCCCTTGTTGCGGGCCTCGTCAAAGCCGGCCAGCAGCGAGCCCGATGCAGGCCAGATGAAGTTCAGGTCGTCCTCACCGGCGCTCGGTGCCGGCGTGGGCGCGGCCACCACGGCCGGCGGCGGCGTGGTCGGCTTGGCGCCACTGGCGGTGGAGGCGGGCGGCAACGGGGTCGCCGTCGGCGCCGATGGCGTGATGGTCGTGGAGGTCACCGGGCGCGTGACCACGCCGGTATCGGCGGCGATCACGGGCGGCGGGGTCGTGCCCGGCGCGACGACGCGCAACACCTGGCCCACCTCGATCAGATCGGGGTTCGTCAGGTTGTTCCAGCGCGCGATGTCCTTCCAGCCCTGGCCGTTTTCCAGGCCGATGCGGATCAGCGTATCCCCCGGCTTGACGGTGTAGTAACCGGGCTTTCCGGCATTCTCCGCTCCAGGCAGGGGTTTGATGGGCGCGGCCACCCCACCGGGCTGCGGCGACCCGGTCGTGGTCATGGCCCCGGCGTAGGTTCCCCGGTCCTCCACAGGGGCCTTGTTCATTCGGGTTCCACAGCCAGCCAGCAGCAACGCCACGGTAAACCCTGCAACAAGACCACGCGATACCAACATAAGCATTTCCCTTCAGGCAATCCCCGATTTTAGAGGGACAAAATGAACCGGCTCGAGCACGCTTTGTTTCAACCCGTGCGGGGTCTTGTCAATCACGAGCAACATCTGCTGGCCGCCGGCCACCGCC
>NZ_AKJX01000017.1 GCF_000276605.1 Acidovorax sp. CF316
GCGGCTGGCGCCTGCCACTGGCCAGAGCAGGGTGTCTGTGCGCTCGATGCGCTGGTCGGCAACGGCCGCCAGCTGGCCCGGCGTGACGCGCACGGGCGCGATCTCGGACAGGGGCAGCAGCACGAAGGCGCGCTCGCCCATGCGCGGGTGCGGCACGGCGAGGGTGGGGGTGGCGATGGACTCGTCGCCGTAGAGCAGGATGTCCAGGTCCAGCGTGCGCGGCGCATTGCGGTACAGGCGCTCGCGGCCCGCGGCCGCCTCGATGGCCTGCAGGGCCTGCAGCAGGGCCGTGGGCGACAGCCCGGTGGCCAGTTCGGCCACGGCGTTCAGGTAGTCGGGGCCATCGGCATCCACGGGCGCGCTGCGGTACAGCGAGGAGACCTGGCGCACCTGCGTCTGCGGCAGGGCGGCCAGGGAGGCCAGCGCCTGCTGCAGCGCGGCGCCCCGGTCACCGAGGTTGGCGCCCAGGCCGATAAAGGCCGCGACAGCCATGCCGGCGTGCGCGCTCACTGGGCCGCAGGCGCGGCAGAGCCTTCACCGCCACCACCGCCTGTGGGCTTGCGGCGACGGCGGCGGCGCTTCTTGGGGGCGCTGCCATCGGGTGGCACGGCATCGCCGCCGTGGTCCGGCCCGAAGTCGTCCCCCTCGTCCTGCCCGCCGTCAGCGGAGGCCGCACGCGGTGCACGCGGCTTCGGTGCTTGAGTCGCCTGGCCTTCGCCCGTGGGCGCCGCCTTCACCCGGCGCGCCGTGGGCTGGCCCACGCGCTGGCGCGCCTTCTGCTCTTCACGGGCCTGGTCCATCAGGTCTTCGCGGCGGTCATCGTCGGCGGCCTGGAAATCCTGCCACCATTCGGCCAGAGCTTCGCCGATCTCGCCCACGTCGGCGCGCAGGCGCAGGAAGTCGAAGCCGGCACGGAAGCGCGGCTGCATGACCATGCCGAACGGCGTGCTGCCCACGCGCTTTTCGAAGCGCGGCTGCATGACCCAGATCTCGCGCATGTCGGCCGCCAGCTTGCCGCGGCCCGAGACGTCGCCGATGCGCTTGTCGAACACCTCGTCGATGGCCTCCTGCAACGCGGGCAGGGCATGCTGGCGCTGGTTGGTCATGCGTGCATCCCAGCCGTTGCGCACGTCTTCCCACAGCACGCAGGCGAGCAGGAAACTCGGTGCGACGGGCTTGCCCTCGCCCACGCGGCGGTCGGTGTCGGCCAGGGCGGCGCTCACGAACGGGGTGTCGGCACGCTCCACCGCCACGTCCAGCAGCGGGTAGATGCCCTTGGCCATGCCGAGCTTCTTGAGCTGGGCGATGGTGGCGATGGCATGGCCGGTCTGCAGCAGCTTGAGCATCTCGTCGAACATGCGGCTTTGCGGCACGTCGGCCAGCAGGGTCTGCGACTGCACCAGCGGCGCGGCCGTCTTGGCCTCGATGGTGAAGCCCAGCGCGCTGAGCTTGGCCGCGAAGCGCACGGCGCGGATGATGCGCACCGGGTCTTCGCGGTAGCGCGTGGCCGGGTCGCCGATCATGCGCAGCGTCTTCTTCTTGGCGTCCTGGATGCCCTTGTGGTAATCCACCACGACCTGGCTGACCGGGTCGTAGTACATGGCGTTGACGGTGAAGTCACGGCGCGTGGCGTCCTCGTCCTGCGGGCCCCAGACGTTGTCGCGCAGCACGCGGCCGCTGGCGTCCACGGCATGCTGCATGCCCGACAGCTGCTGCTTGCTGGTCTTCTCGTTGCCCGCGACCTGGCCGGCCGCGGCGTTGTCCAGGTAGGCACGGAAGGTCGAGACCTCGATCACCTCGTGCTCGCGGCCGCGGCCGTGCACCACGTGCACGATGCGAAAACGCTTGCCGATGATGAAGGCGCGGCGGAACAGCCCCTTGACCTGCTCGGGCGTGGCATTGGTGGCCACGTCGAAGTCCTTGGGGCGCAGGCCCAGCAGCAGGTCGCGCACCGCGCCGCCCACGATGTAGGCCTCGTAGCCGGCCTGCTTGAGCGTGGCCACGACCTCGGCGGCCCGGCGGTCCACCAGCTCGGGGTTGATGCCGTGCACGGTGGCAGGCACCTCTTCGCGCTTGCCGAAATGCGGCTTGCCGCCCGAGGTGCCGGGCGTCGATTTGCCCAGCAGTTTGTCGATGAACTTCTTGATCATGGGTGTGCAGTAAACAGGTCCAGTATGCGCCAGCCGCGCTCCTGGGCCAGCGCCCGCAGGCGCGGGTCGGGGTTGGTGGCGACGGGGTGGTCGACCTTTTCGAGCAGGGGCACGTCGTTCATCGAGTCACTGTAGAACGTGCTTTCAACATCGCCCCAGGTGAGCCGGCGCTCGGCCAGCCACTGCTCCATGCGCGTGACCTTGCCCTCGCGCATGGTGGGAACGCCGTCGATCTCGCCGGTGTACCAGCCGTTCGCACCGCGCACCAGCTGCACGGCCAGCAGCTGCTGCACGCCGAGCGCCTGGGCGATCGGCGTGGTGACGAACTCGTTGGTGGCGGTGACGATCAGCACCTCGTCCCCGGCGGCGAGGTGCTGCTGCACCAGGGCCAGGGCCTGGGGTTTGATCGCCGGGGTGATGACCTCGCGCATGAACTGCTCGTGCGCGGCGGCTGCCGCCTCGGGGCCACGCAGGCGCACGGCCTCGGTGGCAAAGCGCACATAGTCGTGCACGTCGAGGGTGCCGGCCTGGTAGTGGGCATAGAACTCGCCGTTGCGGCGCGCGAACTCGACGGGATCGTTCCAGCCGATGCGGATGGTGAACTCACCCCATTCGTAGTCGGAGTCGAGCGGCAGCAGCGTGTGGTCCAGGTCGAACAGCGCGAGCCGGTGGCGGGTGGCCGGGGAATCGGGGGTGGTCATTCGGTCAGGTGCCGGCCGGCGCCGGCAGGTGGCTGTGCGTGCTCATTCGGACTCGAGCATCGCCTTGAGCAGCGGGATGGTGATGGCGCGCTGGGCGCGCAGGGCGTAGGCATCGAGCTGGTCGAGCAGCTGCATGAGGCTGCCCAGGTCGCGCGAGAAGCGGTTGAGCATGTAGTCCATGACATCGTCGCTCAGGAACACACCGCGCGCGTCGGCCTCCTGGCGCAGCACGGCGCGGCGCTCGGGCTCGCCCAGCAGTTGCAGCTGGAACACATGGCCCCAGCCCAGGCGGCTGCGCAGGTCGTCGCGCAGCGGCAGGTCGGCCGGAGGCAGGTCGCCTGCGGCCAGGACCCAGCGCTGGCTGCCGCTGGCCGGGCTGATGGCGTTGACGAACCAGTTGAAGGCCATGGCCTGCTGGGCGGTGCTGTACAGGTGCACGTCGTCCATGAGCACGGCGGACCAGGCCTCGTCGAACTCGGGTGGCTCGCCCACGGAGGGGTCGAGCCAGCCCACGGCGTCGCCCTGCTCGCGCAGCGTCTGGCGCACGGCATTGAGCAGGTGCGACTTGCCGCTGCCCGATTCGCCCCAGATATAGGTGGGCACGGGCGAGCGGCTGGCCGGGTTGCTGCTGCCCACGCCGGCGGCCAGGCGCAGGTGTTGCAGGGCAGCCTCGTTCGGGCCGGCGAAGAAGCGGGAAAGCGTAGGCCCCGTGGCCAGGCCGATGTCGAGCGCCAGTTGCTTCATGCGCGGCACCCGGGCGGCAGGGGCCAACCCGTGGCGGTGGGTGCAAGAGCGGCGGGCAGGGAAAGGATCAGCAGCGGCATCACAGGTGGCATTGAAAGTGTCCGGCCGTAGGTGACTGCGGCGGAACGCGGCGGAGGTAGCGGCACAAGGCCGATGCGTTGCCCCGGGGGTCCTTCGGCGAAAGATCCCGGCAGCGACAATATGGCCGATTTTAGTCTCCTGTCGGCGTCGCCACGCGGCGCACCTCCATTGCCATCCACCAAGCCCCCCATGGCCGACCTTCCGCCCCGCCCCCGACGCCTTCCCGCCAGCATCTGGGCCCTGGGATTCGTGAGCCTGCTCATGGACATTTCCTCCGAAATGATCCACAGCCTGCTGCCCGTCTTCCTGGTCGCGGCACTCGGGGTGAGCATGCTCACCGTGGGCATCATCGAAGGGGTTGCCGAGGCCACGGCACTGGTCCTCAAGGTGTTTTCGGGGGCGCTGAGCGACTGGTGGGGGCGCCGCAAGCCCCTGGCAGTGCTCGGCTACGGGCTGGGTGCCCTCGCGAAACCGCTGTTTGCCCTGGCCTCCACCGTGGGTTGGGTGGTGGCGGCCCGGCTGCTGGACCGCGTCGGCAAGGGGATTCGCGGCGCACCGCGCGACGCCCTGGTGGCCGACCTCGCGCCGCCCGGCATGCAGGGCGCCGCCTTCGGCCTGCGCCAGTCGCTCGACACGGTAGGGGCCTTTCTGGGCCCGCTGATCGCCATGGGGCTGATGTTGCTCTGGGCCAACGATTTTCGCGCCGTGTTCTGGGTGGCCGTGCTGCCTGCCGTGCTGTGCGTGCTGCTGTTGCTGGTCGGCGTGCGGGAGCCCGAGCGCCCCGCGGGCACGCCCCGCACCAACCCGATTCGCCGCGAGAGCCTGCGCCGCCTGGAGCCACGCTACTGGTGGGTGGTGGCGCTGGGCGCCGTGTTCACCCTGGCCCGCTTCAGCGAGGCCTTCCTGCTCCTTCGCCTGCAGCAGGACGGACTGCCGCTGGCGTGGACGCCCCTGGTGCTGGTGCTCATGAACCTGGTGTTCGCGCTCGGTGCCTATCCACTGGGCCGGCTGTCCGACCGGATGAGCCACACCACGCTGCTGGCCTGGGGGCTGGTGGTGCTGATCGCCGCCGACGCCCTGCTGGCCTGGCGCGGCCACGGCGTGCTGGCCTGGCTGGGCATTGCCCTGTGGGGGCTGCACATGGCCATGACCCAGGGGTTGCTGGCCACCATGGTGGCCGCCACCGCCCCGGCCGACCTGCGCGGCACGGCCTTTGGCATGTTCAACCTGGTCAGCGGCGGGGCACTGCTGGTGGCCAGCGTGCTGGCGGGCCTGCTGTGGGACCGGTGGGGTCCGGGCGCCACGTTTGCCGCCGGAATGCTGTTTGCCGCCCTGGCGCTGGCCGGCGTGCTGCTGCAGGCGCGCCGGGCCGCACGTGCGCCAAAGCCCCCGGCCGGGCAGGGCTGAGCGACCGGCGCGGCGATGCCCCTTAAAATCCCCGGATTCCAGCCCGCCCTGCGGGCCTACCAGCCCACACCCTCCATGAGCTCTTCCGCGACCCCCACTCCCCTTTCCTACAAAGACGCCGGCGTTGACATCGACGCAGGCGACGCGCTGGTCGAACGCATCAAGCCCCTGGCCAAGAAGACCATGCGCGAAGGTGTGCTGGCCGGCATCGGCGGCTTCGGCGCGCTGTTCGAAGTACCCAAGCGCTACAAGGAACCCGTGCTGGTCTCCGGCACCGACGGCGTGGGCACCAAGCTCAAGCTGGCCTTCGAGTGGAACATGCACGATACCGTGGGCATCGACCTGGTGGCCATGAGCGTCAACGACGTTCTGGTACAGGGCGCAGAGCCGCTGTTCTTCCTCGACTACTTCGCCTGCGGCAAGCTCGACGTGGACACGGCAGCCGCCGTGGTCGGCGGCATCGCCCGGGGCTGCGAACTGAGCGGCTGTGCGCTGATCGGCGGCGAAACCGCCGAGATGCCCGGCATGTACCCCGCCGGCGAATACGACCTGGCCGGCTTTGCCGTGGGCGCGGTCGAAAAATCGAAGATCCTCACGGGCCAGAACGTGCAGCCCGGGGACGTGGTACTGGGCCTGGCCAGCCACGGCGTCCATTCCAACGGCTTCAGCCTGGTGCGCAAGTGCATCGAGCGCGCCGGCGCCGACACCCCTGCCACGCTGGACGGCAAGCCTTTCAAGCAGGCCATCATGGAGCCCACGCGCCTGTACGTGAAGAACGTGCTGGCCGCGCTGGCCGCCCACCCCATCAAGGCGCTGGCCCACATCACTGGCGGCGGCCTGCTCGAGAACATCCCGCGCGTGCTGCCCGAAGGCACGGCCGCGCACCTGCAAAAGGGCAGCTGGCCCCAGACCGAGCTGTTCGCCTGGCTGCAGAAGACCGCGGGCATCGACGACATCGAGATGAACCGCACCTTCAACAACGGCATCGGCATGGTGGTGGTGGTGGATGCCGCCAACGCCGCCGCCACGGCCGCCACGCTGGCCGCTGCCGGCGAGAAGGTCTACACCATCGGTGCCATCGCACCGCGTGGTGACGGCGCCGCCGTGGTCGTTGCCTGAGACGGCCCAGCGCCATGGCGCAGCCACCGCTGGAACCGCCTGAAGCGGGCACCGACATCGTGCCCGCACCCCTGCCCGACACGCCTGCCGTGCCGGCCACCCTGTCCGGGGCAGACCGTCCGCTCCCTTTCGGCCCGCTGCCCCGCGGCGTGGCCCTGGCCAGCTACCTGCTGATGGCCGGCGCGCTGCTGCTGGTGATGTGGCGCAACCTGCTGCCTGGCCTGCTGTGCGTGTGCCTGGGCTTCCTGGCCACCCGGGCGCTGGCGCGCTGGCTGGCGCGACTGGCCCAGCGCCGCGGGGCGCCGCAGGCCACGGTGCTGCCGCGCATGGCCGAACTGGCCGCCGCAGCCGTGGTGATGCTCTCGCCCCTGGTGCTGCTGGCCATCGGTGTCACCCATTCACGCGGCTACCTGGTGGAGGCGCCCCAGCAGTACCGCGAACTGCTCGACTACATGGCGCGCACGGTGCTGGAGCTGCGCCTGAAGCTGCCGGCCGACATGGCCAGCCACCTGCCCGAGGGCGCGGCGGAGATCCAGCGCATCATCGCCAGCTACCTGGGGGCCAAGGCCGGCGCCCTGGCCATGGCCGGGCGCGCCTGGCTGGCCGGGCTGCTGTTTGCCTATGTGGGCCTGCTGATCGGCGCGCTCGCGGCCGTGCGGCCGCCGGCCCCGCCGCGCGGGCCCCTGGCCATCGCCCTGCAGCAGCGCATCACCCTGCTGGGCGAGGCCTTCCGCCAGATCGTCGCGGCGCAGTTCTGGATCGCCAGCTTCAACACCCTGCTCACGGCGCTGTTCCTGCTGTTCGTGCTGCCCATCTGGAAGCTGGAGCTGCCCTACACCCCGGTGCTGATCACACTGACCTTCGTGGCCGGTCTGGTGCCCATCGTCGGCAACCTGCTGTGCAATGCGGTGATCACCATCGTGGGCCTGTCGGTGTCGCCGCTGGCGGCCGCGGCCTGCCTGGGCTTTTTGATCCTGATCCACAAGGCCGAGTACGTGATCAACGCCAAGGTCGTGGGCCGGCGCACGCACATGGGCGTGTGGGAATTGCTCAGCGTGATGTTCGTGGCCGAGGCAGTATTCGGCCCCGCCGGGTTGGTAGCGGCCCCGCTGTTCTACGCCTACCTGAAGAAGGAACTGGTTGCAGCGCGCCTGGTGTGAGCAATCGCTCACTTTTGCATGAACTGGCGCGAAACAAAGGCCCAGACCAGGGCCGAGGCATCCGGCCCCGCCGGATCGCTGTAGGGTAGATCGGCCGTGCCACCGCTCCAGGCGTGGCCCAGGCCGAGGATTTCGCGCACCACCACCACGCTGCGCGAACGCGCCCGGTATTCCGTCACCCGCATGGCATGGCGCTTGCCGCGCTGCAGCGTGCGCGCCATGCCCTCGCGCGCGCCCAGCGACTCGGCCCAGAGCGCAGCCGTGGCCGCGGCATTGCGCGAGGACACGACGTTGTCCGCATCGCCGTGCAGGATCATCAGGGGCGGCAGCCGCGGCAAGGGTGTGCCGTCGATGCGCAGGCCCGGCACCAGGGCGCTGGCACCCGGCGGATCGGGCAGGTGCGCCTCGCGCTTGCCGTGCATGGCGGCCATGGCCGTGGCAGCCGATTCGGCCGTGCCGGGGGCCACGCCCGAGTGCATGGCCACGGCGCAAAAGCGCTCCGGGTAGGTGGCGCCCAGCAGGGCCGCCATGCTGGCGCCGGCCGACAGGCCCGCCACCGCCACGCGGTCCAGGTCCACCGGATGGCGGCGCGCCACCTGGTCCACGGCCGCCAGCAGGGTGGCGGCCTCGGCGTCGGCCTTGCCATTGCGGCGTTCGAACCAGTTCCAGCAGCCATGGGCATTGGCCAGCCGCTCCTGCTCGGGGTAGAGCACCAGAAAGCGCTTGCGCGCCGCCAGCCGGTTCATGCGCGAACTGAGCGCCAGGTCGCGCCCGGTCTGGCCACAGCCGTGCAGCATGACCAGCAGTGGTAGGGTCTCACCCTTGCCGAGTGCCAGGCCGGGGGGAATGTAGAGGTGAAAGCGCCGCGCACCGGCAGGCCCGGGCGCAATGCCGGCCAGCCACTCGCCCGCCACCGGCCGGGGCTTGCGCGGCCGGGGTGCCACCGTGCGCAAGCGCGGCATGGGCTGGGCCGCCGTGGCCAGCCTGGGCACGGCCCTGAGGGCCTTGGCGGCCTGCTTGCGCATGGGCTTGGCCGCCTTCTCGAAGGCCTTGAGGTTGCGCTGGTAGGCGCGGGTGAGCGCGGACAGCGAGAAGAGGCGAGAGCGGCGGGCCATGGGCAGATGTGCGGGTGCTATCCATATATAGGGAAAACCCTATACACCATAGCAGCTTATGGCTTCACCCGCCTGACGCTATCCAATCAATAGCAAGCAGGCCTTTGCCTTGAAGCCACTCGACCTGAAAACCGGGGTATTTGGCAGATGGACGACCTCCACCATCGCCGCTCACCCCTAAGTCATGGCGGAAATTGATCGATAGATGTCCAGGCCTGTTGGGACGGTACGATTTTTCAGGCGGAAGATACGTGGATTGCAACCCGAAGCCGAAGGCCACTCCCATGAAAAACTGTCTGATTGTGATTGATGTGCAGGAATCCTTCCGCCAGCGCCCCTATTTCACGGCGGACGATCTGCCAGCCTACCTGGCGGCGCAGAACGCGCTGATCGAGGGCTGCGTTGCGCAGGGCATCCCCGTGGTGCGCGTGTTCCACAGTGAAGGCCCGGCCGATGCCAGCAATGCCTTCGCCATCGAATCCGGCCATGTGCGGGCGCTCGACGGGCTGGCCGCCTTCGACGCGGCGGCCACCTTCACCAAGTCGCGCCACAGCGCGCTGGTGGGCACGGGCCTGGATGTCTGGCTCACGCGCCATGGCATCCAGCGCCTCATCGTGAGCGGCATCCGCACAGAACAGTGCTGCGAGACCACCACGCGCCATGCCTCGGACCTGGGCTGGGAGGTGGACTATGTCGTGGATGCCACGTTGACCTGGGACATGGTGCAGCCCGATGGCCGCACCCTGCCCGCTGCCGACATCAAGGCCCGCACCGCCACCGTGCTGGCAGGCCGCTTCGCCACGCTGCGCACGGTGGACGAGGCCCTGGCGGCCGCCGCGGCCGCGGGCTGAGCCGGGAGACCGACATGCGCGCCACCGTCTGCGAGCTGCCCTGCCAGCCCACCCTGCTCGAGGCAGCCTGGGAGGCCCTGGCCGACCATGTGCGCAGTGAGCGTTCCGAACTCGTGCTGCTGCCCGAATTCGCGTTCGTGGAACCGGTGTGGGAATCCACGCCGTTCGAACCCGCGCGCTGGGCCGCCGCCGTCGCGCTGAGCGATGCCTGGACGGTCCGGCTGCACGAACTGGGCGCCGCCCGGGTGGTGGGCGCCCGCCCGGTCACCGTGGATGGGCGGCACTACAACGAAGGCTTTGCCTGGTCGGACGAGGCCGGTTACCAGCCGCTGCGGCGCAAGTTCCATCTGCCCGAGGAGCCCGGCGGCTGGGAGGCCACCTGGTTCGAGCGTGGCGATGCCGAGTTTGCGCGCTTCACGGCCGGCCCCCTGGGCTTTGGGCTGAGCATCTGCACCGAGCTCTGGGCGCTTGAAACCTATGCCCGCTATGCGGCCCTGGGCGTGGAGGCCATCCTCTCGCCGCGCGCCACCGCCGCGGCGACCACCGCCAAGTGGCTGGCCATGGGCACCGTGGCCGCGGTGC
The DNA here is from genome assembly GCF_000276605.1 of Acidovorax sp. CF316. Taxonomy (GTDB): domain Bacteria; phylum Pseudomonadota; class Gammaproteobacteria; order Burkholderiales; family Burkholderiaceae_C; genus Acidovorax. Next base: position 9,911 of record NZ_AKJX01000017.1, read on the forward strand.
GCACCGGCGCCTACAGCCTCTCGTCGAACCGGGTCGACCACGCCGCCGGCACCTACGGCGGTGCCGGCTGGGCGATCAGCCCCGACGGTGCCCTGCTCGCCCGCACCAGCGCGGACCAGCCCTTCTGCACGGTGGACGTGGACCCGGCGCTGGCCGCAGCCGCCCGCAGCACCTACCCGCGCTATGTCTTCGCCCCGACAGCGCCGCGGCGCTGAGCCCCCTTCTTTCCCTTTGACCGCCACTGCCCCACCCATGACCACCGTATCCCCTGACCAACGCCCCCTGCAAGTCTCCATCCTGGTGTTCGACGATGTCGAAGCCCTGGACCTGGGCGGCCCCTACGAAGTCTTCACCACGGCCTGCCGCATGCAGCAGCGCCTGCAGCCCGGCGCGCCCACGCCCTTTGCCGTGCAGTGCGTGGCGCGCAGCCTGCAGCCCGTGCAGGCGCGCGCCGGCCTGCGCGTGCTGCCCGATGCCGACTTCGCCACGGCCGCCGCCCCCGACCTACTGATCGTGCCGGGCGGAGTGGTCGATGCAGCCGCCGCCTGTACCGAGACGCGCGCCTGGGTGGCCCGGGCCGCCGCCGGTGCACAGATCACGGCTTCGGTCTGCACCGGCGCCTTCATCCTGGCAGCGGCCGGCGTGCTGACCGAGGGGCCGGCCACCACGCACTGGGAGGACATTGCCGACCTGCGCACGCAGTTCCCGGCGCTCGACGTGCAGGAGAATGTGCGCTGGGTGGACCGCGGGGCATTGGTCACATCGGCCGGAATCAGTGCCGGCATCGACATGTCCCTGCACCTGGTCACGCGCCTGGCGGGCCGGGCGCTTTCCGAGCGCACCGCCCGCCAGATGGACACGCCATGGAACCCCAGCCCCTGACACCGCACGCCCCGATCCACGTCTACTTCGCACTGCTGCCCGGCAGCCTGGTGCTGGACTGGGCCGGCCCGGCCGAGGCGCTGCGCATCGCCAACCAGCTGCTGCGCGCCCAGGGCCAGCCCGAACGCTTCGTGCAGCATTTCACGGCCCCCACGCCGCAGGCGGTGACCTCGGTGGGGGCCATGCTGACGGGGCTGGAACCCCTGCCCTGCCCCCTGCCCCAGCCGGCCTGGGTGGTGCTGGTGGGACTGCCGGGCAAGTCCATCGCGGTGGACAACAGCGAGGCCCGCGACCTGCTGCACTGGCTGCGCGGCATGCGCCTGGCCACGGGCCGGCTGGAGCTGGTCACCATCTGCGCGGGTGCCGTGCTGGCCGCGCACGCGGGCCTGCTGGCCGGCCGGCGCGCCACCACCCACCACCAGCACCTGGGCGAGCTGGCCGAGGTGGACCCGCATTGCGACGTGGTGGCCAACCGCGTGTTCGTGCACGACGGCGCCCTGCACAGCAGTGCGGGCGTGACCACCGGCATCGACCTGATGCTCTACCGCATTGCCGACGCCTGCGGCCCGGCGATTGCCGCCCAGGTGGCCCAGACCATGGTGGTGGCCCTGCGCCGTGGCCCGCAGGACCCGGAGCTCTCGCCCTTCCTGCACCACCGCAACCACCTGCACGGGGCCCTGCACCGCGTGCAGGACGCCGTGGGCCAGCAGCCCCAGGCGCCCTGGAACGTGACCGCCATGGCCGAGGTGGCGCACACCTCGCCGCGGCACCTGAACCGGCTGTTTTTGGAGCATGCGGGCATCGCGCCGCTGGAATACCTGCGCCGCATCCGCCTGGCCGCTGCCGAGGCGGCCCTGCAATCGGGCCACAACGTGACGCAGGCCGCGGCGCTGGCAGGCTTCAGCTCGGACACGCAGCTGCGCCGCGCCTGGCACCAGTTCGGCCGTCCCGGCACACCGGCACGGGAGGTCGTGACCCGCCACTGACCGCAGGCTTGCGCTATCGCGGAACATAATGGCATTCCGTGCGTTTGGAATGCCTGATCGACATGCAAGAGCCGCCCACCCCTGCCAACGAAAACGAGCGCCTGCAGGCCCTGCGCCAACTGCTGATCCTGGACACGCCGCCCGAGGAGCGGTTCGACCGCATCGTGGCCTTCGCCGCGCAGGAATTCGACATGCCCATCGCGCTGATCTCGCTGATCGACGCCGAGCGCCAGTGGTTCAAGGCGAAGGTAGGGCTGGATGCTCCTGAAACGGCACGCGACATCTCGTTCTGCGCCCATGCCATCCTCAAGGACGAGACCATGGTCGTGCCCGACGCCGCGAAAGACCAGCGCTTTGCCGACAACCCGCTGGTGACCGGCGGGCCGGGCATCCAGTTCTACGCCGGCGCCCCGCTCAAGCTGCCCAGCGGCGAGAGCATCGGCACCCTGTGCATCATCGACCAGCAGCCGCGTGACCTGGACCGGGTGGACTTGGCCATCCTGGCTTCGCTGCGCGACCTGGCGGTGGAGGAGCTCATGCGGCGCCATGCCGAGCCAGCGCCTGACAACGAGGATCGGAATCCATGAGCGGCGCAGCGAAGGGCATCCTGCTGGTGGAGCCCAGCATGCTGACCGGCAGCATCATCGTTTCCACCGCTCGGCAGTTGTCGCTGCCCGAAGTGCGGCAGGTGGCGAGCGTGCGCACCGCGCAGCAACAGCTGGCGCAGCGGGATTTTGCAGGCGTCATCGTGTCGCTGGAAGAACGGCAGGAGGCCGTGCAGTTGCTGGAAAGCGTGCGCGCCTCGCAGTTGGCCGTGGCCTCGTCCGTGCCGGTGGCCGTGACCACCTCGGAGGTGGACGCCACCACCGCAGAGCAGATGAAGGCGCTGCGCGTGCGCCGCGTGCTGCTCAAGCCCTTCAAGGTGAAGGATGTGATCTCCACCATCGAGTTGCTGAGGAACACCTGACCGGCCTCGCCGCACACCTGCCCGGCGCGGCCTCAGTACGAATCAGGGACATACATGTTGGCGGGAACCGGCTGCCGCAGGTATTCGGGGTTGCGCACGCGCTCGGGAAGCACCACAGGGGGATGGGGTACATCTTCATAGGGAAACTGCGACAACAGGTGCGAGATGCAGTTCAGGCGCGCCTTCTTCTTGTCCACGGCCTGCACCACCCACCACGGGGCCTCGGGGATGTGGGTGCGCTCGAGCATGGTTTCCTTGGCCTTGGTGTAGGCCTCCCAGCGGATGCGGCTTTCCAGGTCCATGGGGCTGAGCTTCCATTGCTTGAGCGGGTCGTGGATGCGACCCAGGAAGCGCAGGTGCTGCTCTTCGTCGGTGATGGAGAACCAGTACTTCACCAGCGTGATGCCCGAGCGCACGAGCATCTTCTCGAACTCGGGCACGGTGCGAAAGAACTCCTCGTACTCGTCGTCGGTGCAAAAGCCCATGACGCGCTCGACGCCGGCACGGTTGTACCAACTGCGGTCGAACAGCACCATCTCGCCGGCAGCCGGCAGGTGCGCCACATAGCGCTGAAAGTACCACTGCGTGCGTTCGCGGTCGTTGGGTGCGGGCAGTGCCGCCACGCGGGCCACGCGCGGGTTCAGGCGCTGGGTGATGCGCTTGATGACGCCGCCCTTGCCGGCCGCGTCGCGGCCCTCGAACAGGATCACCACCTTCTGGCGGCTGTGCTGCACCCAGTCCTGCAGCTTCACGAGCTCGCCCTGCAGGCGGAACAGCTCCTTGAAATACAGCTGGCGCGCATGCCTGTCGGTCGGCACCAGGTCACCGACATCGTCCACGTTGCGGTCCTCGATCTCCAGCTCCAGCTCTTCGTCGTAGCTGTCGATCAGGTCGTTGGCGATGCGCTGCATCAGGTCCTGTGCATCGATGGGGGCGTTCTGGAACATGGCGTCGGAGGGGCAGATAAGGGGTTTCCCATGATGCGCCCGCCCGGTGACAAATGCATGACACCCACATGAAGTGTCACACCGCTGTCATGCGGTAACAGCAATATCGGCAGCCATGTGCTGGCACGTCCCGCCACCGTGGCGACTTTTCCGCTCCTTTTCCCGCTTTCCATGAATGCACCCGCCGCCAGTACCGCAGGACAGAACTATGGGGGCGATGCCGCAGGCCTGATCTGCGGCTACCGCATGGGCACCCTGGGTGCGCCACAGGCCATCGACTCGGTGGAGGCCGCGCAGTGGCTGCAGTCGCTCGGCCAGCCGCCCGCCATCCCGGCCGGGGACGGCGAGGCCCTGCCCTTCGTCTGGCTGCATTTCAACCTCAGCCACACCCAGGCGGTGCGCTGGATGGAGCGCCATGCCGGGCTGCCCGACGCCTTTTTCGAGGCGCTCAAGGACGGCTCGCACTCCACCCGTATCGAGCGCGACGACGACACGCTGATCGCCGTGCTCAACGACGCGCATTTCGATTTCGCCTTCGAGCCCTTCGACATCGCCACGCTGTGGATCAGCGTGGCGCCCCAGCTGGTGGTGACGGCCCGGGCCCACCCGCTGCGCTCGGTGGACGCGCTGCGCACCGCCGTGCGCAATGGGCATTCGCCACGCTCCAGCGTGGCCCTGCTCGAACAGCTCATGCGCACCCAGGCCGGGGGCCTGGTGGACATCGTGCGCGGCGTCACGCAGCGCATCGACCGCATCGAGGACGAGCTGCTCGCCAGCCGGCTGGACCACAAGCGCGCCCGCCTGGGCGTGCTGCGCCGGCTGCTGGTGCGCCTGCAGCGCCTGCTGGCACCCGAGCCCGCGGCCCTGTTCCGCCTGCTGCAGAACCCGCCGGCCTGGATGGGCGCCGAGGATGCGCAGGAGCTGCGCGATTCGACCGAGGAGTTCTCGGTGGTGCTGCGCGACATGCAGGGCCTGCAGGAGCGCATCAAGCTGCTGCAGGAAGAGGTCGCCGCCAACGTGCAGGAGGCCAACAGCCGCAGCCTGTTTGTGCTGACCGTGGTGACGGTGCTGGCGCTGCCCATCAACATCCTGACCGGCCTGCTGGGCATGAACGTGGGTGGCGTGCCGCTGGCCGACAGCCCGCACGGCTTCTGGATCATCGTCGGCCTGCTGGTGGTGTTCATGCCGGTGGCGGCCTGGATCGCCCTGCGCGGACCCCGGGACCAGTAGGAGCTGCCGCAGGGCGGCCCATTACAATCCCGCCCCTTGCCCTGCTCCCCGGATTTCGCGCCACCATGAACATCGTCGTCAACGAAGAACTCAAAGCCTACATCGATCCCCTGACCCGCGACGAGCACGACGCCCTGGAACGCAGCCTGCTGGCCGAGGGCTGCCGTGATGCCCTGGTGCTCTGGGGCGATGTGCTGGTGGATGGCCACAACCGCTACGGCATCTGCCAGAAGCACGGCCTGCCTTTCCAGACGGTGCAGAACACGCATTTCCAGAGCATGGAAGACGTGCACCTGTGGATGATCGACCAGCACCTGGGCCGCCGCAGCGTCTCGGACTTCCAGCGCGGCGTGCTGGCCCTGCGCAAGCGCGAGATCGTGGCCGCGCGCCGCAGCCGCGCCGCCGCCATCCCGTCCGAGCCGGTGGACGAGGCCGACCTGCCCTGGTCTTCCGATGGCCCGGTAGCCGCGCCCCCGCCGCCCGCTCCCGAGGCGGACGTGCCCTCCGAGAGCCTGAGCAGCCGCGAGGCGATTGCCCGCGCAGCGCGCCTGAGCAGCAGCCAGGTGGTGGCCATCGAAAAGATCCAGAAGCAGGCAGCACCCGAACTGGTGGCAGCCGTCAAGTCCGGCACCATCTCGCTGGCCACGGCCGCCACCGTGGCCACCCTCCCGGCCGAGGAGCAGGTGGCTGCGGCCAAGGGCGGCAAGGACGAGCTCAAGCAGGCCGCCAAGCGCGTGCGCGATGCCAAGCAGCGCAAACCGCGCGAGGACAAGGAAGCCGCGGACGAAGCCCCCGCGCAGGAATCGGCTGCGGCCAGCGGCGAACTGCAGGCCCTGCGCCTGCGCGTGGCCGAGCTGACCGCCGAGAACGAGGCGCTGCGCGCCGAACTGGCCCGGCTGCAGGGCTGAGGCCGACAGCCAGCCCGGCGCGAAAAACGGTTCGCGCCTATTCGTTCGCGCTGCGCAGGGCGCCGAGCCGTTCCGTGACGTGGTCGATGTCCAGGCCATCCTCCACATGCTGGAGGTAGGTTTCCAGGTCGAAGATGGCCTCGGTCAGGTTGCCGCGCTCGGCGTGCGCGAGCCCGCGATCGCGCCACTCGCCCCAGGCCTCGGGCTGCAGCACGATCAGGCGGTCGAGCACCGCGATCAGGCGCTGCCAGTCCTGCTGGGTGCGGTGCACCTCCTTGAGGTTGCGCAGCATGCGCGCGATGATGTCGCGCGGCGTGGCCGCCTGCAGGTACAGGCCCAGCGGCACGTCGTAGTCGTCGATGAGGCCGTTGCGGCGCTTGTAGGGTTCGAGCCGCTCGCCCAGCTCCTCGCGGCTCAGGGACTGGCCGGTGATCGGGTCCAGCACCACCTGCCCCTTGGGCAGCAGCACCTTGACCATGAAATGCCCCGGGAAGGCGATGCCGCGCGCATGCAGGCCCAGGCCCTGGGCCAGCTCCATCCACAGCACGGCCAGGCTGATGGGAATGCCCCGGCGCGTGCGCAGCACGGCATTGAGGTAGCTGTTCTCGGGGTCGTAGTAGTTGTTGACGTTGCCGCCGAACCCCATGTCGGCAAAGAAGAACTGGTTGAGCGTGCGCAGGCGCTGCAGCGCGGGCGCATCGGCCGGCAGGCGGCGCTTGATGCGCGCCTGCAGCTGGTCCATGTCGCCCAGCAGCAATTGCACGTCGAATTCGGGGTACTCGTCCTGCGCCAGGCTTGCGGCAGCCTCCAGCAGGGGGAAATGGTCATCGCTTTGCACCAGCGATGCAAAGTACTCCAGCGAGGTCGGTACGGTCAGGCTCAGTGGCATGGCAAGGTTGTAAGGTTCTGCCCCCGCCGCGTCAAGCTGCAAAAGTCACGCGGTAGAGGGTTATTTCGCTTCGCCACCGGTCTGCCGGTTCAGCGCCGCAGCATCTTGCGCAGCTTGAGGCCCGCCGCCCACAGGGCGCCGAAATACAGCGCGGCCGAGGCCCCCATCAGCAGTGCCAGCAAACCGATGCGCTGCCATTTGGCACTGCGCATGGCGACCCAGTCGAAATGCTGCGACGACCACACCAGCAGCAGCGTCAGCAGCGCGCTGGCGGCCACCACCTGCAGTGCAAAACGCCACCAGCCCGGTTGCGGCTGGTAGCTGCCGCGGCGCAGCAGGCCGATCAGCAGCCACAGCGCATTGATCAAGGCACCCAGGCCGATGGACAGGGCCAGGCCGGCGTGCGCGATCCAGGGCACGAGCGCGATGTTGAGCAACTGCGTGATGACCAGCACCGAGATGGCGATCTTCACCGGCGTGCGCACGTCCTGGCTGGCGTAGTAGCCCGGGGCCAGCACCTTGATGGCCACCAGGCCCAGCAGGCCCGCGCCGTAGCCCGACAGGGCCATCGCGATCTGGCCCACGTCGCCGTCGGCCAGCTTGCCGTAGTGGAACAGCGTGGCCACCAGCGGCTTGGAGAAGGTGAGCAGCGCCATTGCACAGGGCACGGCCAGCAGCACCACGATGCGCAGGCCCCAGTCGAGCATGGCCGAGTATTTCTCGGCATCGCCCGCGGCCTTGGCGGCCGTGAGCTGGGGCGTGAGCACCACGCCCAGGGCCACGCCCAGCAGCGCGGTCGGGAACTCCATCAGCCGGTCGGCATAGAACAGCCAGGTGACGCTGCCCGGCGCCAGGTAGGACGCTATCTGGGTGTTGATCATCAGCGAGATCTGCGCCACGCCCACGCCCAGCAGGATGGGGCCCATGAGCGACAGCACCTTGCGCACGCCCGGGTCGGCCCAGGCCGTGCGGATGGCGCGCCAGCTGACGCCGATGCGCGGCAACAGGCCCATGCGCGCCAGCACCGGGATCTGCACCGCCAGCTGCAGCACCCCGCCCAGCAGCACGCCGCCGGCCATGGAGTAGATGGGCTCGATGCCGCGCGCCTCGAGCTGGGGGGCGCCCAGCAGCGCCGCGCCGATCATCGACAGGTTGAGCAGCACGGGCGAGGCCGCCGGCACGGTGAAGTGCTTCCAGGTGTTGAGCACGCCGGCCGACAGCGCCACCAGCGACATGAAGCCGATGTAGGGGAACATCCAGCGCGTCATGAGCACGGCGGCGTCGTAGGCCTCGGGGCTCTGGCGCATGCCGCTGGCCAGGGCCCAGACCAGCACCGGAGCCCCCACCACGCCGAGCACGCAGGTCAGCAGCAGCACCCAGGCCAGGGCCGTGGCCACGTTGGCGATGAGCACGCGCGTGGCGTCCTCGCCCTGCTGGGCCTTGGAAGTGGCCAGCACCGGGATGAAGGCCTGGCTGAACGCCCCCTCGGCAAAGAAGCGGCGAAACAGGTTGGGAATGCGGAAGGCGACGTTGAAGGCGTCCGTCAGGGCGTTGGCCCCGAAGAAGGAGGCCATCAGGAGATCGCGCGCCAGGCCCGTCACGCGGGAGGCCAGGGTCAGCAGGGAGACGGTGGAGGCGGCTTTGAGCAATGACACCGCCGGGAGTGTATGCGCTGGCGGGCGCACGGCGGCCGCAGCGGGGGTGGGCAGGGGAGGTGCCAAGGGATCTTCCGAAGGGGGATAAAAGAGGCAGTGTGCAAAGGCCCCGTGAGGGCAGGATGAAGTTTGCAAGGCCCGTGGGAAGCGGCTGCCGGCGTTGCACCCGCTTACCAAAAGCCCTTCCGCGCCCCTCCAGGTGCCGCTCTCTAGGCTTGGCTGGCCGTCTGGGCTATAATCGCGGGCTTTGCTGGCATCATCCTCAGACCTTAAGGAAACACACAATGGCATCCGCTAAACCCAAGAAGAAGAACCCGCGCCTGGCGTCGGGCCGCAAGCGCGTCCGTCAGGACACGAAACTCAACGCCGCGAACACCTCGCTGCGCTCCAAATACCGTACCGCTGTGAAGAACGTCGAAAAGGCTGTTCTGACCGGCGACAAGACCAAGGCGACCGAACTGTTCGCCAAGATGCAAGCCGTGGTGGACTCCGTGGCCGACAAGGGCATCTTCCACAAGAACAAGGCTGCTCGCGACAAGAGCCGTCTGTCTGCCAAGGTGAAAGCCCTGGCCCTGGCCGCCTGACCCTCTTCAGGCAAACAGCCCGAACGGCCCGCGCCGTTCGCCGTTTGTAACGGGTGCGCTGCCAGCAAAAAAAACGAGAAACCGCCCTCTGGGCGGTTTTTTCGTTTCCGGGCTCCGAATGCGGGGCGGCCAGTACCGTCCAGGCACAAAAAAAGCCCCGAGGGGGCTTGGTTCGCATGCACGAGGGGGGCACAGAAGCCCGGCGCCTCAGGTCTTGGCGGCGGGAGGGGTGGGGATGGGGGCGTCCGGCACCAGGCAGGCCTCGACCACCTGCAGGTTGTTGTCGCGCGCGAAATTGACGACGAAATCCCAGGCCATGGGCTCGTGGTCGCGCAGGTCGCGGTGCACCACCACGCATTTCACGCCATCGAAGGTGGTGGGGATGCACCAGGGCGAGTAGCTCAGGTGGCTGCCCGGCCGTGCTCCGCCCGGGCGAAAACTGCTCATCACCCCCGCCAGACGCTCGGCCCAGTCGCTGGGACGGAAGGTTTTCCCGTCATGGGTAACGCCTTGGATGAAGATCTCTTTGGAGGTGGGGGAAACCATCGGGTCGAAGTGTAATGGACAGCCTGCAACCACAGGATCACTGCATGCTGCACTGCAACCATGGATTCTAACTCTTATATAAGAGCTACCCCTCTAAACCTGACTGGAGGGCATGGCATCACCGGCCGAGCGCATTGCAGTGATGCGCAATCGTCAACAGCGGGTCATCGCATGGCCCCTAGAATCGTGCTTCGCTTTTCGGGTGGGCCAGACAACCGGGCCACCCACTTTTCACCGCACCGCCAGGAGATTTCTGCATGACCGCTTTCATTGAGGCCGCCTCGCCCCACGTGATGAACACCTATGGCCGCGTGCCCATCGCGCTGGCCCGCGGTCAGGGCTGCCGCGTGTGGGACGTGAACGGCAAGGAATACCTCGATGGCCTGGGCGGCATTGCCGTGAACACCCTGGGCCACAACCACCCGCAGCTGGTGCCCGCGCTGCAGCACCAGATCAGCCAGATCATCCATTCGTCCAACTACTACCACGTGCCCGGCCAGGAAGCCCTGGCCGCCAAGCTGGTGGAGCTGTCGGGCATGACCAATGTGTTCTTCTGCAACTCGGGCCTGGAGGCCAACGAGGCGGCCCTGAAGATCGCGCGCAAGTACGGCGTGGACAAGGGCATCACCAAGCCCGAGATCGTGGTCTACGAGAAGGCCTTCCATGGCCGCTCCATCGCCACCATGTCGGCCACCGGCAACCCCAAGATCCACAACGGCTTCGGCCCGCTGGTGGAAGGCTTCGTGCGCGTGCCGCTGAACGACATCGAGGCCATCAAGCAGGCCACCGAGGGCAACCCCAACGTGGTGGCCGTGTTCTTCGAGACCATCCAGGGCGAAGGCGGCATCAACCCGATGCGCGTGGAGTACCTGCAGCAGCTGCGCACGCTGTGCGACGAGCGCGGCTGGCTGATGATGATCGACGAGGTGCAGTGCGGCATGGGCCGCACCGGCAAGTGGTTCGCCCACCAGTGGGCCGGCATCGTGCCGGACGTGATGCCCCTGGCCAAGGGCCTGGGCTCGGGCGTGCCGATCGGCGCTGTCGTGGCCGGCCCCAAGGCCGCCAATGTGCTGCAGCCTGGCAACCATGGCACGACCTTCGGCGGCAACCCGCTGGCCATGCGCGCCGGTGTGGAAACCATCCGCATCATGGAAGAGGACGGTCTGCTGCACAATGCAGCCACCGTGGGTGAGCACCTGAAGGCCGCGCTCGTGCGCGAACTGGGCAGCCTGCCCGGGGTCAAGGAAGTGCGCGGCCAGGGCCTGATGCTGGGCGTGGAACTGGACAAGCCCTGCGGCGTGCTGGTGGCCCAGGCGGCCGAAGCCGGCCTGCTGCTGAGCGTGACGGCCGACAAGGTGATCCGCCTGGTGCCCGCGCTGATCCTGTCCACCGCCGAGGCCGACGAGATCGTCGCCAAGCTGGTCCCGCTGGTCAAAGCCTTGCTGGCCGAATAAACCCTGGGCGCGCACGGAGCGCGCCGCAATGCCATGAAACATTACCTGCAGTTCAACGATCTCAGCGCCGACGAGTACACCTACCTGTTCGAGCGTGCCGCGCTCATCAAGAAGAAGTTCAAGGCCTACGAAAAGCACCACCCCCTGGTGGACCGCACGCTGGCCATGATCTTCGAGAAGGCCAGCACCCGAACGCGCGTGAGCTTCGAGGCCGGCATGTACCAGTTGGGCGGCAGCGTGGTGCACCTGACCACGGGCGACAGCCAGCTCGGCCGCGCCGAGCCCATCGAGGACAGCGCCAAGGTCATCAGCCGCATGGTGGACCTGGTGATGATCCGCACCTACGAGCAGAGCAAGATCGAGAGCTTTGCCGCCAACTCGCGCGTGCCGGTGATCAACGGCCTGACCAACGAGTACCACCCCTGCCAGATCCTGGCCGACATCTTCACCTTCATCGAGCACCGCGGCTCGATTGCGGGCAAGACGGTGGCCTGGGTGGGCGACGGCAACAACATGGCCAACACCTGGCTGCAGGCAGCGGCGCTGCTGGGCTTCAAGGTGCATGTGAGCACACCGCGCGGCTACGAGGTGGACGAGAAGCTGGCCGGCGCCACCGCCGGCAGCTACCAGTTCTTCAGTGACCCGCTCGAAGCCTGCAAGGGCGCCGACCTGGTGACCACCGACGTGTGGACCAGCATGGGCTACGAGGCCGAGAACGAAGCGCGCAAGAAGGCCTTTGCCGACTGGCGCGTGGATGCCGAAATGATGGCCGTCGCCAGGCCCGATGCGCTGTTCATGCACTGCCTGCCTGCACACCGCGGAGAAGAAGTGGAAGCGGACGTGATCGATGGGCCCCAATCGGTGGTCTGGGACGAGGCAGAAAACAGGATGCACGCGCAAAAGGCACTCATGGAGTACCTGCTGTTGGGCAAGGTCGCCTGAGTTCATTCACCATGCCCTGGCGCCGCCAGCCTGCCCACTGCGCCGAATTGCTGGCGCACTGGCAGGCCTTGGGCCGGGACCTGGGCCACGACAGGCCCGCCTGGCGCAGCGAAGGCCGCCGCCTGGTGCTGGCCTGGGCGCGCTGGCCACGCGCCTACCATGGCACCACGCACCTGTGGGCCTGCCTGCGCCACCTGCAGGCAGTGCAGGCCGCCGAGCCCGGCGCGCTGCAGCAGCCGCATGCCGTGGCACTGGCCCTGTGGTACCACGACGCCGTGTACCGCCCGTGGGGCGGGCTGAACGAAGAGCGCAGCGCCGACTGGGCCAGCCGCTTTCTGAACGCCCAGGGCCTGCCGCCCGCGCTGGTACAGGCGGTGCACCAGTTCATCCTGGACACGCGCCACAACCCCGGCCCGCTCGGCGGCGATGCGCAGTGGGTGGTGGACATCGATCTGGCGGTGCTGGGCCAGAGCGACGCGGTGTACCGCCAGTTCGAGCGCAATGTGCGGCGCGAGTATTTCTTCGTGCGCTGGCCGCGCTATGTGGCGGGCCGCAGCGCGGTGCTGCGGGGGTTTCTGGAGCGGCCACGTATCTACGGCACCGAGTGGTTCCACGATCGCCATGAGGCGCAGGCGCGCGCCAACCTGGCGAACGCCCTGGCAGCACTGGCACAGGGCCGGCTGTACGGCTGAAACCCGACGCGATCACCCTGGCAAGCGGCCCGGCGGCAGACCGCTGGCGTACCATCTCAGCCCCTCGACAAGTCCCTTGAGCCCACCGCGGCACGCTTTCTTATGTCCGAATCCGCCCACCCCTGCCTGACCTGTGGCGCCTGCTGCGCGAGCTTTCGCGTGGATTTTTCGGTCCACGAGATGCAGGAGATGGGTGGCACCGTGCCCGGCGGCTTGGCCGTCGAGGTCACCGAGAGCACCTGCCGCATGCGCGGCACGGACCACGTGCCCGCGCGCTGCGCAGCGCTCACGGGCACAGTGGGCGAGAAGGCGGCCTGCGGCATCTACGAGTGGCGGCCCTCGCCCTGCCGCGAATTCGAGGCCGGTGACCATGCCTGCAACAAGGCGCGCACGCGCCACGGGCTGCCGCCCCTGGCAGAAGGCCTGGTTTTCTGACCGGTCCAAACTAGTTTAGGCTTCAACAAAAAATCCCCCTGCTGTTGGAAATAACCGACACCACGGGTTTTCCGGGACATGCAAACTTTGTCCCATGCAAGCAAGCCACACCCCCAACGCACGCCAGCTCTGGGACATTTCGCCGCCCGTGCATGCGGGCAGCCCCGTGTTTCCCGGCGACACGGCCTACAGCCAGCAGTGGTGCGCCACGATCGGGCCCGGCTGCCCGGTGAACGTGAGCGCCATCACCCTCTCGCCCCACGTGGGCGCACATGCCGATGCGCCGCTGCACTACGACGCCGAGGGCGCCACCATCGGTGACGTGTCGCTGGAGGCCTTCCTCGGCCCCTGCCGCGTCATCCATGCCATCGGCCGTGGCCCGCTGATCGAGTGGGAGCACATCGCCCATGCGGTCGATGCCACCCTGCCCCAGCGCGTGCTGGTGCGCACCTACGAGACCATGCCGGTGGACCGCTGGGATGGGGCCCTGGCCGCCTATGCCCCGGCCACCATCGCGCGCCTGGCCGACCTCGGGATGCTGCTGGTGGGCATCGACACCGCCAGCATCGACCCGGCCGACAGCAAGACCCTGGACAGCCACCAGGTGATCCGCCAGCGCGGCCTGCGCGTGCTGGAGAACCTGGTACTCGACGGCGTGCCCGAGGGCGACTACGAACTGATCGCCCTGCCGCTCAAGCTCACCACGGCCGACGCCTCCCCCGTGCGCGCCGTGCTGCGCGCCCTGGCCTGATTCCACGACCTAACCCGCGACTCCCATGACCACCCTGCAAGACTGCCGCGCGCTCGACGCGCAAGACCCCCTGGCCCCGCTGCGCGGGCACTTCAGCCTGCCCGAGGGCGTGATCTACCTGGACGGCAACTCCCTGGGCGTGCTGCCCAAGGCGGCTGCGGCCCGCGTGGCCGACGTGGTCACGCGCGAATGGGGCACCGACCTCATCCGCTCGTGGAACACCGCCAGTTGGTTCGACCTGCCGCAGCGCCTGGGCAACCAGCTCGCGCCCTTCATCGGCGCGGGCAAGGACGAGGTGGTCTGCACCGACAGCACCTCCATCAACCTCTACAAGGTGCTGAGCGCCGCGCTCAACATCGCCCGCGAGGACAGCCCGGCGCGCAAGCGCGTGGTCAGCGAGCGCAGCAACTTCCCGACCGACCTGTACATCGCCGAAGGCCTGTGCAGGGAGCGCGGGCTGGAGCTGGTGCTGGTGGAGCCCGAGGAGATCGCCGCCGCACTGACAGCCGACGTGGCCGTGCTGATGCTCACCCACGTGAACTACCGCACCGGCGCCATGCACGACATGGCAGGCACCACGGCCGCCGCGCATGCAGCCGGCATCCTCACCGTGTGGGACCTGGCGCACAGCGCGGGCGCCGTGCCGGTGGACCTGAACGGTGCAGGCGCCGATTTCTCCATCGGCTGCGGCTACAAGTACCTCAATGGCGGCCCGGGCGCACCGGCCTTCGCCTGGGTGCACCCGCGCCATGCCAACCGCTTCTGGCAGCCACTGTCGGGCTGGTGGGGCCATGCCGCCCCGTTCCAGTTCACGCCGGACTACCAGCCGGCCCCCGGCATCACGCGCTACCTGTGCGGCACGCAGCCCATCATCAGCCTGTCGGCCCTGCAGTGCGGCCTGGACGTGTTCGACGCGGCCCAACCGCTGGGCGGCATGGCCGCGCTGCGCGCCAAGTCGCTGGCGCTGACGGACCTGTTCATCGCCCTGGTGCAGGAGCGCTGCGCCGGCCACGGCCTGGGCCTGGCCACGCCGGTTGCGCACGCACAGCGCGGCTCGCAGGTGTGCCTGACACGCGACGAGGGCCAGGGCCTGAATGGCCAGGGCAGCGGTGCCTATGCCATCGTGCAGGCGCTGATCGCGCGCGGCGTGATCGGCGACTTCCGCAAGGGCGATGGCGGCCAGGGCCCGCACAAGGACATCCTGCGCTTTGGCTTCACGCCGCTGTACATCGGCTACGAGGACGTGTGGAACGCCGTGGAGCACCTGCGCCAGGTGCTCGAAGCGGCCGAGTGGCAGCGCCCCGAGTTCAACCAGATCCATGCGGTGACCTGAGCCATGTGCCCCTTCTCCCACACCCCAGCAGAACCCGGCGCGGCCGGCCCCGCCAGCGGCAAGCCTGAATCCATCGTGCACGAGGAGCGCGCCCAGCTCGACTTCAGCCAAAGCATGAGCTACGGCGACTACCTGCAGCTCGACGCCATCCTCACGGCGCAAAAGCCGCTGTCGCCGGCGCACGACGAGATGCTGTTCATCGTGCAGCACCAGACCAGCGAGCTGTGGATGAAGCTCATGCTGCACGAGCTGCGCGCCGCCATAGGCCACATTGCGCAGGACGAACTGCAAATGGCCTTCAAGATGCTGGCCCGCGTCTCCAAGATCATGGAGCAGCTGGTGCATGCCTGGGACGTGCTGGCCACCATGACGCCGCCCGAGTACAGCGCCATGCGGCCCTACCTGGGCCAGTCCAGCGGCTTCCAGAGCTACCAGTACCGCAGCATCGAGTTCGCCCTGGGCAACAAGAACCGCGCCATGCTCAAGCCGCACGAGCACCGCGCTGACCTGCTGGCCCAGGTGCAGGCCGCCTATGAGGCGCCTTCGCTGTACGACGAGGCCCTGCGCCTGCTGGCGCGCCGCGGCATCCCCGTGCCGGCCAGCCACACCGAGCGCGACTGGACCCTGCCCTACGCCGAGAGCGACGGCGTGGAGCAGGCCTGGCTCACCGTGTACCGCGCGCCCGACAAGCACTGGGACCTGTACCAGCTGGGCGAGGAGCTCACCGACCTGGAAGACGCCTTCCGCCTGTGGCGTTTTCGCCATGTGACCACGGTGGAGCGCGTGATCGGCTTCAAGCGCGGCACCGGCGGCACGGGCGGCGTGAGCTACCTGCGCAAGATGCTGGACGTGGTGCTGTTCCCCGAGATCTGGAAGCTGCGCACGGACCTCTGAGACATCCTCCGCATGGGGGACAGCCAGTCGCCCGCGCACCGTGTACCCTCGAACGCGGCGCGCACCGTGCGCGCCCTCCCGGAGACACCCCTTGCCGCCCCAGACCGCAGAGTCCGCCCAGCCCTCACCCCCTTCGCCCCTGCTCGCCCCCCGGGTCGCCTGGGTGATGCTGCTGGCCCTGGTCTCGGGCTTTGCGCTGAGCCAGGCCTTTCGCACCATCACGGCCATCATCGCCACCGGGCTGCGCGCGGAGTTCGGGCTGTCGGCGCAGGCCCTGGGCGCATTCGCCGGGGCCTTTGCCTTCGCCTTCGGCGGCATGCAGCTGTTCATGGGCGTGGGCATCGACCTGTACGGCGTGCGGCGCACGCTGCTGGTGGCCTTCCCGCTGACCATCGCCGGGTCGCTGCTGTCGGCACTGGCACCGGGCTACGGCATGGTGCTGCTCGGGCAGGTGCTGATCGGCGTGGGCTGCGCGCCGGCCTTCCTGGTGTGCACGGTGTTCATCGCGCGCTACTTCCCCCCGGGGCGCTTTGCCATGGTCTCGGGCGTGGCCATGGGCATCGGCGGCCTGGGCATGCTGTTCACGGGCACGCCGCTGGCCTGGCTGGTGCAGCACTCCTCCTGGCGCGCGGGCTTCGGCGTGCTGGCGGGGCTGGCGGCGCTGGCCTGGCTGCTGATCTGGTGGCAGGTGCACGAGCCTGTAGAGCCGCTGCACACCGCCGATGCTCCACGCGAATCGATTGCCTCGGCCGTGCGCGGCTTCGGTGCGCTGTTCCTGCTGCCGCACACCGCGGGCATCATGCTGCTGGCGCTGACCACGTATGCGTCCTTCCTGACCCTGCGCGGGCTGTGGCTGGGGCCGCTGTTGATCGAGCGGCACGGCTACTCGCTGGTGGCCAGCGGCAACGTGGCCATGCTGTCCTCGCTGGTGTCGCTGTTCACCCCGGCGTACTTCGGCCGCCTGGACCCCGGCCCGGCGCACCGCAGGCGCTGGATCACGGGTTTCACGGTGGTTCTGTGCGGCCTGTTCCTGCTCATCGGCCTGCTGCACCGGGAGTGGCTGGACGTGGGCGGCGCCATCGCCGTGGGCCTGCTCTCGGGCTACATGGTGCTGCAGTACGCGGACGTGCGCTCGGCCTACCCGGCGGCCATGACCGGGCGCGCCATGGCGGTGTTCACCATGGCGCTGTTCCTCGGCGTGGCGCTGATGCAGTGGCTCACGGGGCTGGCCGCCTCGCTGGCCTCTGCGCGCGGCGCCGATCCGTATGTGGCCGTGATGCTGAGCATCTCGGCGTTGCTGGCAGCCGGTGTGCTGTCGTTCAGGCTGCTGCCGGCCCCCGCGCACTGATTTTGGCGGGGCAGGCGACACCGCCCTGCCCGGCCACGCGCCACCATTGCAGCACGCCGAACAGCAGCTCGAAGGCGGTGAAACCGAGCACGATGGCACTGGCCCCCTGCGCCACCGCGTAGGCCTGCCAGGTGGCGAACAGGAACCGCGCCAGGCCATCGAGCCGGCCCAGCAGCACGCCGGGCGCCAAGATGCGCGCGATGGACCAGACCACCACCACCGAACCGAGCAGGTTGGCCAGCAGCATGTGGGTGCCATCGAGCGGGTGCAGGGTGCCGGGCAGGCCCAGCGAGGTCGACAGCCAGGTGAGCGTGCCGTAGAGCCAGGCAAAAGTCCACGGCAGGGCGAAGGGCCAGGTCACGATGAGGTCGTACCAGCCGCTGGCGCGCACGATGGCAAGGTAGCGGGGCGTTGAGAAGGCAGGAATGGGCATGGCGTGACAAAGTTCGGAGTGAAGAAGGCCCCGAGCTTCCACCTTGAAGTACGCTTCAGGGTCAAGCACTTTTTTGGGTAAGGAGCCATGCCATGCTGATCGGAGAACTTGCCACCGCCGCCGGCATGAGCCGCGAAGCCCTGCGCTTTTACGAGCAACAGGGGCTGATCCGCGCACGCCGCCTGCCCAACGGCTACCGCGACTATCCTGACGAGGTGCTGATGCTGGTGCAGTACATCCGCACCGCGCAGCAACTGGGCTTCACGCTGGCCGAGATCGGCGACCGCCTGCCCGCGATCTGGGATGCGCCCGACCCGGCACCCGCCGTCACCGAGGTGCTGTCCGCCAAGCTGATCGAAATCGACGCACGCATCGCCGCGCTGCAGGCCCTGCGCCAGACGCTGGCCGAGCGGGTGCTGGCGGACTGTCCCCTCGTGGCGTCCTAGAGCGAGCTCGCCACTGAACCGTCACCCCGGTAGAGCCAGGGCAGGTCCAGCACGCGCGCGCCCAGCAGGCGCAGCGAGGCGTCACGCCCCCAGCGCACGGGCCCCATGGCGTGGAAGATGCGGCCATTGCGCGTGGCGCGCGCCTGCACGCGGGCATTGCGCTGCCAGCGGTTGAGGGCGTAGCGCGTCAGGCGCAGCGGTACCTCCAGGTCGTGCATGGACAGGGCGCGCTGCAGCTCGGCCGCATCCTCGATGGCCATGCCCGCGCCCTGGGCCAGGTAGGGCAGCATGGGGTGGGCGGCATCGCCCAGCAGGGCCACCAGGCCCTGCGCCATCTCTGCCGCGCCGCGCACGGGCGGTCGATCGCACAGGGGCCACAGGCGCCAGCCGCCACCGGCGGGCGCC
>NZ_AKJX01000018.1 GCF_000276605.1 Acidovorax sp. CF316
CGCCCGCCGTAGCGGCGGCGATGAACGCAAGGGTATGGGTGCGCATGGTGCGGTCACACCTTCTCGAAGGGCTTCTGGCCGAACAGCCCCTCGGGCTTGACCACCAGCACCAGGATGATGAGCGCGAAGACCGTGATCTCGCGCAGCTCGGCCCGCCACAGGCCCACCAGGGCTTCGATGCAGCCCAGCATGAACCCGCCGGCAATGCAGCCGCGCGGGTTGGTGAGCCCGCCCACGATGGCCGACGAGAACGCCTTGAGCGCGATGGCCAGGCCCATGAAGACCGAGGCCGTGGTGATGGGCGCGATCAGCAGGCCGGCCAGTCCTGCCAGGCTCGACGAGATCACGAAGGCCAGCACCACGATGGCGCCGACGTTGATGCCCATGAGGGCCGCGGCCTGCTTGTTCACCGCCACCGCACGCACGGCCTTGCCGACCTTGGTGCGGCGCAGCACATGGTCCAGCACCAGCATGACCACGGCCGTGACGCACAGCACCAGGATCTCCTGCGCGCGGATGCCGGCCTCGGCGATGCGGATCACTTCGTCGCCCAGCGGCGAAGGCATGGCCATGGAGCCAGGGCCCCAGATGGCCAGCGCCGTGTTCTGCACGATGATGCCGAAGCCGATGGTGCTCATGACCCAGGCCATGCCGGTGGCACCGACGAAGGGCCGCACCGCCGTGAAGTACAGCACCACGCCCAGCAGCGCCAGCACCGCCAGCGACACCACGAGCGCCAGGCCATAGCGCGCAAACGTCACGTCGGCTGCGGCCAGCACGCCGGTGTGGCCCTTGCCCGAGAGCAGCAGCAAGGTGGCCACCGCGATGAAGGAGCCCGCGACCAGGAACTCGCCCTGGCCGAAGTTGAGCGTCTTGGTCGTCGTGTGGGTGATGCTGAAACCCAAGGCGACGAGCGCATAGATTCCACCGAGGGCCAGGCCGCTCAGCAAGGCTTGCAATACGTTGGTCATGGGGTGCCGTCTCCGGGCCTGCCGCGCTGCGGGCTCACTTCTTGTAGTCGGCCGGCGTCAGCGCCTTGGTGATGGCGTCTTCATAGGCCGACACCTTGCCATCGCGCCAGCGCGCCAGGTGGAAGTCGGCGACCGAGAGCGCCTCGTGGTCGCCCTTGGCGAACGGCTTCTGGTAGAGCTTGACCACGCCCTGGGTGTCGGGCACGCCGTTCTCCAGCGTGGCGGCGAGCTTGTCGCCATCGGTGCTGCCGGCCTTCTTCACGGCAGCGGCCAGCAGCATCACCGAGTCGTAGGACTGCGCGGCCGCCACGAAGGTGGGCAGTTGCGGGTAGCGCTCGCGCACGCGGGCCGCCAGTGCCACGGCGCGCGGGTTGCTGTCCTCGGCCGTGGAGGTGGCGAAGATGATGTGCTCGGCCAGCTTCTTGCCCGCCGTGTTGAGCAGCGGCGTGCTCATGTTGCCCCAGGTGCCCAGCGTGGTCGGGAGGTAGTTGATCTTCTCCATGCTGCGCAGCAGCTGGGCGTTGGCATCGGCCAGGCCGTAGACGATGAGCGTGTCGGCCCCGGCATCGCGGATCTTGGCCAGCTGCGAGGTCATGTCCGTGTCCTTGGGGCCGAATTTTTCCACCGCCACGGCCTTGTTGCCGTGCAGGGCCAGCACCTCGGTCAGGTCCTTCACGCCCTGCTGGCCGAAGCCTGTGGAGTCGGCGATGAAGGCGATCTTCTGGTTCTTGGTGGCCTTGACGGCGTAGGCGATGAGCAGCGCCACCTGCTCGCGGTCCACCATGGAGACGCGGTAGATGTAGTTCTGCGCCTCGTTGGCGTAGCGCTTGGTGATGTCGGTGGCAGTGGCCACGGGCACGATCACGGGCACCTTCTTTTGCTGGGGAATGTGCAGCCAGGCCAGCGCATTGCCCGAGTTGGTGGGCCCGACCACGGCGGCCACCTTCTCGCTGTCGATCAGCTCGGTCATGTTCTGGATGGACTTCGGGGGCTGGCCCGTGTCGTCGCGCACGATGCCCACGACCTTCCTGCCCAGCAGGCCGCCGGCCTTGTTGATGTCCTCGATGGCCAGGTCGAAGCCATGGCGCGCGGCCACGCCCAGCTCGGCCGCGCCGGTGCCCGACTGGTCGGCATTGAAGCCGAAACGGATGTCCTGCGCCTGGGCCGTGGACAGGCCCAGGGCCAGCGCCGCAGCCGCGATCAGCGGCCGGACCAGGGAGGGAATGCGGTGGTTCAGCGTCTTCGTCGTCATGTCTTGTCTCCTGTCGTTGTCATTGGAAAAGGCGGCCCTGTTGCGGGCCTGCCGGGCTTGCCCGAGGGCTCTGTCAGCTTCTGATCTCTGCCAGCAGCGCCAGCGCGCGGTCCACGCGCACGTCGTGCTCCTGCGCCATCTGTTTGGCAACGCGGTCGATCTCGTCCCCCGAGGCGCCGGCCACCAGTGCGATGTTGCGGGCATGCAGCGCCATGTGGCCGCGCTGGATGCCTTCGGTGGAGAGCGCGCGCAGCGCGCCCAGGTTCTGCGCCAGGCCCACGGCCACGGCCACCTCGCCCAGCTCCTGCGCCGACTGCACGCCGAGGATACGCAAGGCCAGGCGCGCCAGCGGGTGGGTCTTGGTGGCGCCACCCACCAGGCCCACGGGCATGGGCATCTCGATGCTGCCGACCAGGGCGCCGCTGGCGTCCTTCTCCCAGCGCGTGAGCGAGGTGTAGCGCCCACCGCGGCAGGCGTAGGCATGGGCGCCGGCCTCCACCGCGCGCCAGTCGTTGCCGGTGGCGACGATGACGGGGTCGATGCCGTTCATGATGCCCTTGTTGTGCGTGGCCGCGCGGTAGGGATCGATCACGGCGAAGCTGCAGGCGTCGACGATGCCGTCGATGATGCGCTCGCCACTGTGCTCTGCCGTGGCCATCACCTCGGGCGTGAGCCGCACGCGCGCCCGGGCCAGGCGCAGGTCGGCCAGGTTGGACAGGATGCGCAGGCGCACCGTGCCGCCGGTGATCTGCTCCACCAGCGGCGAGACGGCCTCGGCCATGGTGTTGACGGTGTTGGCGCCCATAGCGTCGCGCACGTCCACGATGAGGTGCATGACGACCATGGCGCCACGCGGCGCGTCGTCGAACACATGCACCTCGATGTCGCGGCAGCCGCCGCCCAGGCCGATCAGCACCTTGTCGCGGCTGTTGGCCACGGCCAGGATCGCCTCGCGCTGCAGCAGCAGGGCCTGGCGCGCGCCGTAGGGGTCCGCGACGCCGATCACCTGCACCTGGGCACGCATCAGCGGCCCGGTGCTCGATGCCTGGAAGCCCCCGCACTCGCGCGCCAGCTTGGCCATGTACGAGGCCGCGGCCACCACCGAGGGCTCCTCCACCACCATGGGCACGAGCACCTCGCGGCCATTGACCTGGAAGTTGCCGGCCACGGCCAAGGGCAGCTCGAAGGTGCCGATGACGTTCTCGATCATGCCGTTGGCCCGCTCCACGCCCAGCGCGCCAGGCCGGGCCAGCAGCACGGCCTCGTCGGCGGTGAGCCCCGCAGCCTGCACCACGTGGTCGAAACGCTGGGCAGGGCTGAGTGCACGGAACTGGGGAAGGCGGGAGTCGGCGACCATTTGGGGTTGTCCTCGGGATGTAAGTCGTTGGGCGATGGGGCGGACTCTAGGCCATCTGTACCAGTGTCTATGGGTACAGTTTTCAGGGACAGTTGTGCCATCTGTCCGGGTACACATGGGCTGTGTCATAGTGGCCCAACCGCTTTGGAACCCCCATGAAAGCCGCGCCCAAGACCGCCTCGCTGACCCTCACCTTGGCCGACTCCATCGACCGCCAGATCCGCGACGGCGCCTACCAGGCGGGGGACAAGCTGCCCTCGCTGCGCGAGCTGGCACAACTGCACGGCTATGCCAAGAACACCATCGTCGCGGCCTTCGAGATGCTGGTGGCGCGCGGGCTGATCGAGCCGCGCCGGGGCTCGGGCTACTTCGTGCGCGCGCAGCCCCAGGCCTCCGCCCAGGAGGAAGAGGCCGGCTCACTCGGCCGCGCCATGGACATCGTCTGGCTCATGCGCGAGCAGCTCAAGTCCGAGCCCGGCGAGCTGGCCGTGGGCGATGGCTTTCCGCCCGTGGAATGGCTGGCCGACGTGCGCCTGGACAAGTTCCACCACAAGGTGGTGCGCACCGGTCTCGGGGCCCTGTTCCGCTACGGCAACCGCTTCGGCTACGAGCCGCTGCGCCACCACTTGGTGCGCAAGCTCGCGGACCTGGGCATCGGCACCGAACCGCGGCAGATCGTGCTCACGCACGGGGCCAACGAGGCCATGGACATCGTCATCCGCTACTTCGTGCCGCCGGGCGCGCCGGTGCTGGTGGACGACCCGGGCTACTACCCGCTGTTCGGCAAGCTCAAGCTGGCGGGCGCGCACATCGTGGGCGTGCCGCGCCTGGCCGACGGGCCCGACCTCGACGCGCTGGAGCAGTTGCTCATCGTGCACAAGCCGCGGCTGTTCTTCACCCAGTCGGTGGCGCACAACCCCACGGGCTCGGACCTCACAGCCGCCAAGGCCTACCGCGTGCTGCAGCTGGCGCAGAAGTACGACCTGATGATCGTGGAGAACGACCCGCTGGCCGACTTCAAGCCCACCAGCGCGCCGCGCCTGTCCGCCCTGGACCAGCTCGAGCGCACGATCTACATCGGCAGCTTCTCCAAGTCCTTCTCGGCCGCGCTGCGCGTGGGTTTCATTGCCTGCGGGGCCGACCTGGCCAGCGACATCGCCGACCTCAAGGCGCTGATCCACGTGAGCAGCTCGGAGTACAGCGAGCGCACCGTGGACGTGATCCTGAGCGAAGGCCACTACCAGCGCCACATCCAGCGCCTGCGCGACCGCCTGGCCGCGGCCACGCAGAGCGCCACGCAGCTCTTCGACGCCGTGGGCGCCGAAGTGTTCACGCGCAACCCGCAGTCGCTGTACCAGTGGGTGGCCCTGCCGGGAGTGCAGGATTCGCTGGCCTTCGCCCAGGAGATGCTGCCGCGCAAGATCGTCATGGCACCGGGGCGCATCTTCTCGGTGGACTTTGCAGCCACCTCGCGCTGGTCGCGCTTCAACGTGGGCGCGGTGACCGACCCACGTTTTGCCAAAGCCTTGCGCCAGGCGCTGGTGCAGGCGGCGGAGGCCGCCGGGCGGGCCTGAGGGACAGCCGCTCCGCCTGGTCCAGAATGACCGCCATGCACGAACCACACGCCCACGCACCCGGCGAGCCCCACGGGCACGGGGACCACGACCACGGCCATTCACAGGGCGGCGAGCACAGCCATGCACCGTCGGTCACCGCCTCCAACGAGCAGCGCATCCGCCTGGTCTTCCTGATGACGGCCGGCTATGCCGCGGTGCAGGCCGTGGGCGGGGCGCTGTCGGGCTCGCTGGCGCTGATCGCCGATGCCGGGCACATGGTCTCCGACGCGGCGGCTTTGCTGCTGGCGCTGGTTGCCTACCGCGTGGCACGGCGCCCTCCGGACCTGAAGCGCACCTATGGCTTTCACCGCGTGCGCGTGCTCGCGGCGCTGGCCAACGGGGCCTCGCTGCTGCTGCTCGTGGCCTGGATCGCCTGGGAAGCCGTGCAGCGAATTCGCACGCCCTCGGAGGTGCTGGCCGGGCCCATGCTCATCGTGGCAACCATCGGGCTGGTGGTGAACCTGGTGGGCGCCTGGATCCTGGCACGCGGCCAGCGCAACGACGGCAACCTGCGCGGTGCCCTGCTGCATGTGGTGGGGGACCTGCTCGGCTCGGTGGGCGCCATCGCGGCGGCCATCGGCATCATGGCCACGGGCTGGACGGTGCTCGACCCGCTGCTCTCGGTGCTGGTGGCCGTGCTGGTCGTGCGCTCGGCCTGGGGACTGGTTTCGGATGCGCTGGTGGTGCTGCTGCAGTCCGCGCCCCGGGGGCTGGACCTGGCAGCCGCCGAGACGGGCATACGCGCCCTGCCCGGGGTGGCCGAGGTGGGCCATTTCCATGCCTGGACCTTGACGGACGACAGCACCGTGGCCACGGTGCACGTAACGCCGGCCGCGGGCACCGACCCGCTGGCCCTGCCAGCGCAGGTGGCCGGCTACCTGCGCCGCGCGCACGGCATCGGCCATGCCACGGTGCAGGTGGATGCGCCGGGCCACATCGAGGCCCCGGCGCACTGAACGGGCTATCTATCAGCGGTAGGTGAAGTCCGCGACGATCGAGACGGCTGCCGCCACCGGGGTGGTGAGGGTCAGCGTACCCGTCATGCGGCCGGTGTTGCCGCTGAAGGTGCAGGTCGACATGGTCCAGGTGGCCTGCGCAGCGCCTGCGTTCTGCAACACCGTCTGCTGCAGTGCCGGATCGCTGCAGAACGCGGCCTGGTTGGCGGGCTTGGGCATGTTGTTGATCGTGATCAGTGGCACGGGCGTGCCCTGCGCCGTCACGCGGATGTCCAGGGTGGCGTTGCTGGGGGTGCCGGCATCGATGACCACATCACCGAAGCTCACCAGCGAGAAGCCGGGGCCGGTCAGGCTGACGGCAGGGTAGAGGGTGCCACCAAAGTTCAGCTGCGGAATGCGCAGCACATTGCCCGCCGAGGTGAAGCTGATGTCCGCACCCACGCTGGAATCGTTGAGGCGCAGCTGGCCGGGCGAGACCAGCTGGATCACCACGTCGCGGAACTTGAGGTTGCCGTCGATCTGCAGGATGGGGAAGCGCAGGCGGCCCGTGGCCGCGTCGAACACGGCGGGGTCGGCCGCGTGGGCCGGCAACATCATGACCGCACCAGCGACGAAGGCGAAGGCAGCGGCAGTTTTACGAAGCATCATGAACACATCCTTTTGACGTCAGGAACTGGCAAAGCAGGGCGAATGAATCTACCTGCAAATTCTCACACGAAGAGAACCCAAGAGATAGCGACAAACGGGTGAGATGCAGAAAGCGAGCATGACCCACGATCCCACGGCCCATGGGCGCGCGCACCAAGCCAGCCCTGCCAAGGATGCGATGGGCAAAAGAAAAAGCCCCGAGCCATTTGCGATGGCACGGGGCTTTGTCAGTGGCGGAGAGGGTGGGATTCGAACCCACGGTAGTGTTGCCACTACGCCTGATTTCGAGTCAGGTACATTCGACCACTCTGCCACCTCTCCTATGTGTCGAAGCCTGCGATTATAGCAGGCTTTTTTTGCGTATTGCAATTGCATTGCCCGCCACTCCCGCTTGCCCAGCCCGGAGCGGCACGGATATACTGCGCGCCTTTCCTTTCTTGACCCTGCTGCTGCAAGAAGGACGCTTCCCGGGCCCTCACAGGCCCCGGGTGTCTTTCATCGTCCGGGATCAGGCGGCTTCACACGACCGAAGCGCCCCGGACACAGCGAGTGCCAACCGGCCTCGCGGAATTTGCAGCCATGGGTACCTACCAACGACTTCAGCGCGCCTTTGCGCGCACCGGCATCGCCCTGGACTATCGCGACGGCATCTACCATGTGCGCGATGGCCAGGCCGAGGCCCATATTCTTTTGCCCGAAAGCCTCCCCTTGGAGGACAAGGCAGTTCGCCAGCTCCTGGCCTTTGCAGCCGTACAGCGGCCGGATGGGCACGCCGCTGTCTGCCGGGCCTGCGCCACACCGGACTTTCACCCGGGCACGGTGGCGCCCGTCGGCAGCATCGTGGCCACGCCCGCAGACTTTGTGATTCCGGCCGCCATCGGCACGGACATCAACTGCAGCGTTCGCCTGCTGACCACGGGCGCCCGGCTGGACCAGTTGGCCCCGCACAAGGATCGGCTGGTCAATCTGCTCACGGCAAGTCTGCTGAACAACGGGCGCGACGTACCTGTGACTACCCGAGCGTTCCGCGCGCTCTTCGATGAAGGGCCGCAGGCCTTTATCGACCGGTTGGGTAGCGACGGGATTTGGGCCCATACCGACACGGCCCGCTTGCATGCCGAGCTCGATCAATGCATTGGCCTGGCGAGCTTCGGTGGCAGTGCACGCTACGCGCCCGATGCCTACTTGCAGGAACGGCATGCCGTGTTCCGCGACCCCTGCCTGGGCACCGTGGGCTCGGGCAACCATTTCGTCGAGTTGCAGGTGGTCGAGAAGATCCTGGACCGGCATGCCGCCTACCATGCCGGACTGCGCGCTGGTGACGTGGTGGTGATGATCCACAGTGGCTCACGCGACATCGGCTTCTACGTGGGCCAGGCCTGGATGGACCGCGCCAAGGCTGAATGGCCGCACGGGCAGAGGCACCCCGCCAGCGGCTTGTATGGTCTGTCAGGGCCTCTGGCTGAGGAATACCTGCAAGCCATGGGCGTTGCCGCCCGGTACGCCTGGGCCAACCGCGTTGTGCTGGCCGAGCTGGTCCGCAAGGACCTGGAACAGCTCATCGGCGCGTCCGATTCGCGCCTGGTGGTGGATGTGCCGCACAACGTGGTCCTGCAAGAGAAAGGGATGAACATCCATCGCAAGGGAGCCACCCCAGCGAACGAAGGCGACTTCGCGCTGATTCCGGGGTCCATGGGGGATGCCTCCTACCTGGTGACAGGCCTGGGGTCGGCCGAATGGCTCTGGTCCTGCAGCCATGGCGCAGGTCGAAGCATGCGGCGCCAGGCCATGCGGGCGATGCGCCCCAATCCGGCCAACGCTGGCGAGCAGGGCTGGCAGTGCGTGACGCTGCGCGAGGAGCGCCGCATCGAGGAGGCACCGCAGGCCTACAAACCCATCGGGCCGGTGATCGACGCCCAGGATTCGGCAGGGCTGGTGCGACCGGCTGTGCGGCTTCGGCCCTGGGTGACGTTCAAGGCATGACGCCGGTCCCCGGAAGGTGCCCGCGGCCTTGGCTCAGGCCTTGCCCATGTAGTCCTTCTTGCCCAGCTCCACGCCGTTGTGGCGTGCCAGCGCATAGGCGGTCGTCACGTGGAAGAAGAACTGCGGCAGGCCGTAGTGCAGCAGGTAGGCCTGGCCCTCGAACTGCCGTTCGCGCGGCGTGCCGGGCTGCAGGGTGATCTGGCGGCTGGCGGCCTCGGCGAAGTTCTCGGCGGGCAGGCCTTCGATGAAGGCCAGCACCGTGTCGATGCGCTCGTTGAGTTCGGCAAAGCCGGGGCGCTCGCCGTCGGGGAAGGACGGCACCTCGACACCGGCCAGGCGCGCGCTCACGCCCTTGGCGAAGTCGCAGGCGATCAGCACCTGGCGCGCCATGGGGAACATGTCGGGGTACAGGCGCGCCTGCAGCAGCGCGTCGGGTTCGATCTTGCGCGCGGTGGCATGGGCTTCGGTCTTGGCGAGCACGTCCTTCAGGGCGCCCAGCATCTGGCGGAACACGGGGATGCTGGAGGTGTGCATGGGGTAGGTCATGGAGATCGGTCCTGGTAGGTAGGTGTTGTAGCGATGCAGCGGCAGCCGCCCGCATCGGAAGCGGATTGCACCACAACGCGCCAGAAGCTGCTTGCGGCGCCACCGCAGTCCCTTGCGGGCATGAAAAACGGGCCCGAAGGCCCGTGGTGCGCTGGATCCGCAGATGAACTCAGGCCTTCGGCGCCAGCACGGCCAGGCCGCCCAGGTAGGGGCGCAGCACCTCGGGCACGGTCACGCTGCCGTCGGCCTGCTGGTAGTTCTCGAGCACGGCCACCAGGGTACGGCCCACGGCCAGGCCCGAGCCGTTGAGGGTGTGCAGCAGCTCGTTCTTGCCCTGGGCGTTCTTGAAACGGGCTTGCAGGCGGCGCGACTGGAAGGCCTCGCAGTTGCTCACCGAGCTGATCTCGCGGTAGGTGTTCTGCGCGGGCAGCCAGACTTCGAGGTCGTAGGTCTTGGCTGCGCCGAAACCCATGTCGCCGGTGCACAGGCTCATCACGCGGTAGGGCAGGCCAAGCTTTTGCAGCACGGCTTCGGCGTGGCCGGTCATCTCCTCGAGCGCCTCGTAGCTCTTCTCGGGGTGCACGATCTGCACCATCTCGACCTTGTCGAACTGGTGCTGGCGGATCATGCCGCGCGTGTCGCGGCCGTAGCTGCCGGCCTCGGAACGAAAGCACGGCGTGTGCGCCGTGAGCTTGATCGGCAGCTCGGCCTCGGCCACGATCACGTCGCGCACGAAGTTGGTCAGCGGCACCTCGCTGGTGGGGATGAGGTAGAGCGCCGCGTTGTCGGGCACGGGCTCGCCGTCCTGGCCGCCCTTCTTGGCGGCGAACAGGTCGCCCTCGAACTTGGGCAACTGGCCCGTGCCCTTGAGCGAGTCGGCGTTGACGGCGTAGGGCACGTAGCACTCGGTGTAGCCATGCTCCTGCGTCTGCACATCCAGCATGAACTGCGACAGCGCGCGGTGCAGGCGGGCGATCTGGCCCTTCATCACCGTGAAGCGCGAGCCCGAGAGCTTGACGCCCATGTCGAAATCCAGGCCCAGGGGCGTGCCCACATCCACATGGTCCTTGACCTCGAAAGCATAGGTGCCGGGCGTGCCCCAGCGGCGCACCTCGACGTTGCCCGACTCGTCCGAGCCCACGGGCACGCTCTCGTGCGGCAGGTTGGGCACGGCCACGAGGATGGCCTGCAGCTCGGCCTGGATCTGCTCCAGGCGGGCGGCCGATTGCTCCAGCTCCGCCTTCATGGCCGTGACCTGGGCCTTGGCGGCCTCGGCCGCGTCCTTGTCGCCGCGGCTGATCAGCATGCCGACCTGCTTGGACAGCTGGTTGCGCTGCGATTGCAGCTCTTCGGTGCGCGATTGCAGGGTCTTGCGCTCGGCTTCCAGGCCCTGGAAGGCAGCCACGTCCAGGAAGGCCTGGGGTTTCTTGCGGGTTTCCAGGCGCGCGATGGCGGTGTCGAGGTCTTTGCGGAGAAGAAGAATGTCTAGCATGGGGGGATTTTAGAGGGGCGGCGCAACGCCGCTTCAGGCAAGGCTTGCCGGATCGAAATTGGCGCCGCAAAGGATCATGGCCACGGTCTCCTGCGGCTGGGGCTTGTAGGCGCCAGTCTGCAGGGCCGCCAGGCCCAGCGCAGCGGCCGGCTCGACGGCCAGCTTGAGCTCCTTCCACAGCCACTGCTGGGCCAAGCGGATGGCCTCGTCGGGCAAGAGCAGCGATGCGTGCACATGGCGCTGGCTCACCTCCCAGCCGATGGCGCCGATGCGGCGCGCGCCCAGCGAATCGGCGGCGATGCCGCCGACCTCCACGTCCACCGGTGCGCCGGCGGCACGGGCGGCGTGCAGGGTGGGCGCCCGCTCGGGCTCCAGCGCCACCACATGGGCGCGGCTTTCCACCCAGGCGGCCACGCCGCCGATCAGGCCGCCTCCGCCCACGCTGACGAGCACGGTGTCGGGCAGGCGGCCGCCCTGCTCCTCGATCTCAGCCGCCAGGGTGCCGGCGCCAGCCACCACCTCGGGCTGGTCATAGGCATGGGCCTGCAGGGCGCCGGTGGTCTTCTGGCGCGCCACGCAGGCCTCGAAGGCCTCGGAATACGCCGCGCCGGTGACGACCACGTCGGCCCCCAGGGCGCGCAGCCGCGCGCGCTTGGCCTCGGGCGAGACCTCGGGCACAAAGACCTCGCAGCGCACACCCAGGGCGCGGGCCGCGGCCGCCACGGCGATACCGGCATTGCCGCCCGACGCGATGATGACGCCGCTCTCGGGCACGGGGTTGGCCAGCAGGCGGTACAGCATGCCGCGCGCCTTGAAGCTGCCGCCCACCTGCAGGTGCTCGAGCTTGAGCCAGACCTCGGCGCAGTCCACGCCCAGGGACCGGCCGCTCAGGCGCAGCAGCGGCGTGGTGCGCAGGAAGTCGGGGCGGGACGCCAGCTGGGTGCGGGCGGCGGAGATGGCAGCGCGGTCGATCATGGAAATGGGGGGCCCCAAAGGCCCGGTTCAGGACAACCGGTGAGTGTAGATGCCCGCGGCCGCGCACATTTGGCACACACGGATACACCCTGGCCTGTGCCCCGCCCTTTTTGCTGCCGATAACATGGGCAGGGGGCAGCCATTATTTTTGCAGGCCTGCCCCTGAGGAGGTTGGCGGCATGTTCTTTGTGTTCGGCCCTTCGGGGCAGATGTACCGTGGCGGGGCGGAAAACCTCTCCAGCGTGGCACCGGTGCGGCGCGTGCAGCGCCCCCAGGCCCTGCGCACCCGCTCGCTGGACGAGCAGGCCCTGCCCGAGCTGCCCGTTCAGCCGGCAGCCCACCCCGTGGCGCCACCCGTGAACCTGCGCCTGCAAGACGCCGTGAGCGCCTATGCCCAGACGGAACAAGGCCCCCAGCAGGCGCGCAAGCCGCTGACGCTGGTGAGCGACGTGATGACCCAGGAGGCCCTGACAGTGCCACCCGAGGCCATGGTCAACGATGCCTGGCAGACGCTGGCCGAGCACCATGTGGCGCAGGCGCCGGTGGTGGACGCCCAGGGCCGCGTGGTGGGTCTGCTGCTGCGCGCCGACATGGCGCCGCTGGACCTGCTGCCCGAACCCGGTGCGGTAAAGCAGGCCATCGACCTGGCGCGCCGGCCCGTGGCCGAGGTGATGGTGAGCCCCGTGCCCGCCGTGGCGGCCGATACGGAACTGCGCCGCGTGGCCGCCGTGCTGCTGGATACCGGCCTGCCCGGCCTGCC
>NZ_AKJX01000019.1 GCF_000276605.1 Acidovorax sp. CF316
GCGGGGGGGAGGGGCATGGTGTGCGGGGCCTTGGTCTGTGGTGGGATCAGAAAGCAAAAAGCCGCCTGGAGGCCAAGGCGGCTTTGTCGGGGAGGGCGGTCGTTGCGGAATCCGGAAGCATTGGCCCCATTATGCCCATTCCCGGTGGCACATCGGCGCCCGGTGGGCGGGGCTGCTGCGGGCCGGCCCGCAGCCCGGCTTCAGGCGGCTTTTTTCAGGGCCTTGATGCCCTTGACGGCCTTGAGCACTTCGTCCACGTGGCCGGGGACCTTCAGGCCGCGCCATTCCTGCACCAGGAGGCCGTCGGGGCCGATCAGGAAGGTGCTGCGCTCGATGCCCTTGACCTTCTTGCCGTACATGATCTTGTTCTTGACCACGCCGAACATGTGGCACATCTTCTCTTCGGTGTCGGCGATCAGCTCGAACGGCAGTTCCAGCTTTTCCTTGAAGTCGTCGTGCGACTTCATGTTGTCGCGCGACACGCCGAACACGGCTGCGCCGGCCTTCACGAAATCCTTGTACTTGTCACGGAACTGCATGGCCTCCGTCGTGCAGCCCGGGGTGTTGTCCTTGGGATAGAAGTACAGAACCAGAATTTGGCCAAGGTGGGAGGTGTTGGAGACCTTCAGTCCACCAGTCGCGTTGGCTTCAAATTCAGGGAGGGGTTTGTTGACAACGATCGCCATATCACTTCAATCTCTCAGGATGTAGTCGTTGATAAGCCAGGGGAGTGGGGGTGTTATTGCTTTTGGAAGGCCCCTGACCGCAACCGGAGATTTTACCCTGAAACGGACTCTTTCGCGAATCGCATTCTGTAACCAAAGTACACAGGCTGGAACCTGTTCGGTACCTGGCGATGTCCTGTGCACCCGTTTTCAGGGCGCTGCCTCCAGCAGCAGGGCCACCACCACGTTGCGGCCTTCGCCTGCCAGGATGTTGTAGGTGCGGCAGGCGGCGGCTGTGTCCATGGTCTCCAGGCCCAGGCGGCGCGCCATCAGCGGCTGCAGCCATGCCGGTGGCGGAAACCGGTTGCGCTGGCCGCTGCCGAAGATGACCAGCTCGGTATCGAGTTTCGCGAGCTCGGCAAAATGCTCGGCCGTGAGGTCTTCGTAGCGCGCGCAGGGCCAGGCCTGGCGCAGCCCGTTCGAGCCGACGATCACGCTGTGGGTGATCTTTTCGCCATCCACCCCGATCCAGCCTGGGCCATAGCCCGTGACGGTTTGTACGTTGGCTTTGTCCGGCTGGAATTTCATGGTGTGCGTCGGGTGCGCGGCGCGGGCCCGGGGGTCCGCCTCGCTGGTGATCTGTGGTCAAATTATAGGTTTCGCCCATTGGCCGGCCCCGTTGGCTGACCCTGGTGCGAACCGCACTTTTTCTCCACCGCACCCTCCAGCGCATGAAAACCGTCCAGAAATCCGCCAAGCTTGCCAACGTCTGCTACGACATCCGGGGCCCGATCATGGACGCGGCCAAGAAGATGGAGGAGGACGGCCACAAGATCATCAAGCTCAACATCGGCAACCTGGCGGTGTTCGGCTTCGATGCGCCCGAAGAGATCCAGCAGGACATGATCCGCAACCTGCCCAACTCGGCCGGCTATTCGGACAGCAAGGGCATCTTCGCGGCCCGCAAGGCCGTGATGCACGAGACGCAAAAGCAGGGCATCAAGGGCGTGGTCCTCGATGACATCTACCTGGGCAACGGCGCCAGCGAGCTGATCGTGATGGCCACCAACGCCCTGCTGGACGACGGTGACGAACTGCTGCTGCCCTCGCCCGATTACCCGCTGTGGACGGCGGCGGCCAGCCTCTCGGGCGGCACGCCCGTGCACTACCTGTGTGAAGAGGCCAACGGCTGGATGCCCGACCTGGCTGACATCCGCGCCAAGATCACGCCGCGCACCAAGGGCATCGTGGTCATCAACCCGAACAACCCCACGGGCGCGCTGTACTCGGACGAGTTGCTCCGCGGCATCGTCGCCATCGCGCGCGAGCATGGCCTGGTGATCTTCGCCGACGAGGTCTACGACAAGGTGCTGTACGACGGTGCCACGCACACCGCCATCGGCTCGCTCAGCGAGGACGTGCTCACCCTGACCTTCAACTCGCTGTCCAAGAGCTACCGCTCCTGCGGCTACCGGGCGGGCTGGCTTGTGGTCTCGGGCGACAAGAAGCCGGCGCGCGACTACATCGAGGGCCTGAACATGCTCTCCAACATGCGCCTGTGCGCCAACGTGCCGGGGCAGTGGGCCATCCAGACCGCGCTGGGCGGCCACCAGAGCATCAACGAGCTGGTGTGCGAGGGCGGCCGCCTGCGCAAGCAGCGCGATCTGGCCTACGAATTGATCACCGCCATCCCGGGCGTCACCTGCGTGAAGCCGCGCGCCGCGCTGTACATGTTCCCGCGCCTGGACCCGGCCATCTACCCGATCAAGGACGACCAGCAGTTCTTCCTGGAGCTGCTGCAGGAGACCAAGGTCATGCTGGTGCAGGGCACCGGCTTCAACTGGGCGGCGCCCGACCATTTCCGCATCGTGTTCCTGCCCCACGAGGACGACCTGCGCGACGCCATCGGCCGAGTGGCCCGCTTCCTGGAGCAGTACCGCAAGCGCCAGCAGACCGCGGCTGCCTGAAGCGGCCCGGCCCGCTGACCGACAGGAGACCTGCCCCATGCGCAACCGCCTTGCTGCCCGAGCCCTGGCACTGCTCGCCGGCCTGACTGCGTTGGTGCTGGTGCCGCTGCAGGCCGCGGACAAGGATCTCGTGGGCTTCAGGCACAAGGACTGGGGCCTGCAGTGCGATAACACCCGGGCCTGCCGGGCCGTGGGCTACCAGGCCGACGCCGGTGATTCCGAACCCGTCTCCATCCGCCTGACCCGCGAGGCCGGGCCCGGCACGCCAGTGCTGGTGGACCTGCAGGTCTCGACCGAGCAGGCCACGCCGGCAGCGCTGAACCTCCAGGTGGGCAAGCTTTCGCTGCCCGGCCTCACGGGCGACATCCCGCGCATTCCTGCTGGCCAGGTGGCGGCACTGCTGCAGGCGCTGCAGAAGAACGAGGAGGCCATCGTCACCGCGGGCAAGGACCGGTGGGTGCTATCGCTCTCCGGTGCCTCCGCCGTGCTGCTCAAGATGGACGAGGCCCAGGGCCGCGTTGGCACGCCGGGCGCCCTGGTCAAGCGCGGCACCCAGGCCGAGTCCTCGGTGCTGGCCGCTGTGCCGGCGCCGGTGGTCCATGCCGTGCGCGCATTGCCCGAACGCAAGGGCGATGCCGCGCTGGCCAAGCCGCTGCTTGCCGCCATCGACGCCAAGGAGGTGGGCGAGCGCTGCAATGGCGATCACCCCAAGCCCGCCGACGTGCAGGTACATCGCCTTACCGACCGCAAGGTACTGCTGTCCATCCCCTGTGCCATGGGCGCCTACAATTTCGGTGGACTGAACTGGCTGGCCAACGACCGCCCGCCCTACCAGCCGCAGCAACTCGACGCCGAAGGCGAATTCGATGCGGCAGATGGCTCGATCCGCTCCTCCATGAAGGGACGCGGCATCGGTGACTGCTGGTCCCTCGTGGAATGGCATTTCGACGGCAAAGGCTTCGTGCTGACCGGCGAATCCGGCGACAGCATGTGCCGCGGCTTCGCCGGCGGCGCCTGGCAACTGCCTGTCCGAATCTCCAAGGTGGTCCTGCCCACCAACCCTGTTTCCAAGAAACCCTGATTTTTATGACCATGAAACCCATCCAAGTAGGCCTGCTGGGCATCGGCACCGTCGGCAGCGGCGTGTTCAACGTACTGCAGCGCAACCAGGAAGAAATCCGCCGCCGCGCGGGCCGCGGCATCGAGATCACCATGGTGGCCGACCTGGACGTGGAGCGCGCACGGGCTGCCGTGGGTGCAGGCATCCAGGTGGTCAACGACGCGCGCGCCATCATCGCCAACCCCGACATCGACATCGTCATCGAGCTCATCGGCGGCTACGGCATCGCGCGTGCGCTGGTGCTCGAGGCCATTGCCGCCGGCAAGCACGTGGTCACCGCCAACAAGGCGCTGCTGGCCGTGCACGGCACCGAGATCTTCGCGGCCGCATCGGCCAAGGGCGTGATGGTGGCCTTCGAGGCCGCCGTGGCCGGTGGCATCCCCATCATCAAGGCACTGCGCGAAGGCCTCACGGCCAACCGCATCCAGTGGATCGCCGGCATCATCAACGGCACCACCAACTTCATCCTGTCCGAGATGCGCAGCAAGGGCCTGGATTTCGACGTGGTGCTCAAGGAAGCGCAGCGCCTGGGCTATGCCGAAGCCGATCCCACCTTCGACATCGAAGGCGTGGACGCCGCCCACAAGGTCACGCTGATGAGCGCGATTGCCTTCGGCATCCCGGTGCAGTTCGACAAGGCCTATGTCGAGGGCATCACCAAGCTCGGCGCGGCCGACATCAAGTACGCCGAGCAGCTGGGCTACCGCATCAAGCTCCTGGGTATCACCAAGCGTGCGGACAAGGGCATCGAGCTGCGCGTGCACCCGAGCCTGGTGCCTTCCAAGCGCCTGATCGCCAACGTCGAGGGCGCCATGAACGCCGTCGTGGTGCAGGGCGACGCCGTGGGCACCACGCTGTACTACGGCAAGGGCGCGGGCAGCGAGCCCACCGCCAGCGCCGTGATCGCCGACCTGGTGGACATCGCCCGCCTGCACACGGCCGACCCCGAGCACCGCGTGCCGCACCTGGCCTTCCAGGCCAACACCTTGACCGATGCCATGGGCACGCTGCCGCTGCTGCCCATGAGCGAAGTGGTCACCAGCTACTACCTGCGCCTGCGCGTGGCCGACCAGGCCGGCGTGCTGGCCAAGGTCACGGGCCTGCTGGCCGAGGCCGGCATCAGCATCGACGCCATGCTGCAGCGCGAAGCCGACGAAGTCGGCGGAGAGGGTTCCACGCAAACGGACCTCATCATCCTCACGCACGAGACGCGCGAAGGCACCATGGACGCCGTGCTGGCCCAGATGCAGGCCCTGCCCACCGTGCTGGCCCCGATCACGCGCATCCGCAAGGAAGAGCTCAACTGACGCAGCCGGCACACGCGCCCTGAACGCAGACGGAACCCCCATGAAATACCTCAGCACCCGCGGCCATGCAGACCGCAAGCAGTTCTGCGACATCCTGCTCGAAGGCCTGGCGCCCGATGGCGGCCTGTACCTGCCCGAGCACTATCCGCAGGTCGACGACGCCATGCTCACGCGCCTGCGCAAGGCCTACCACGAGCAAGGCTACGCCGAGCTGGCCTTCCAGATCCTGTCGCTGTACATCGACGACATCCCGGCCGCCGACCTGAAGGCCCTGTGCGAGAAGACGTACACGGCCGAGGTCTTCGGCACCGGCGAGATCGTGCCCCTGCGCCACCTGGAAAACAGCCTGTGGCTCGAAGGCCTGTCCAACGGCCCCACGCTGGCCTTCAAGGACATGGCCATGCAGCTCCTGGGCAACCTGTTCGAGTACGAACTGGGCCGCCGCGGCGAGGAGCTCAACATCCTCGGCGCCACGAGTGGCGACACCGGCAGCGCGGCCGAATACGCCATGCGCGGCAAGAAGGGCGTGCGCGTCTTCATGACCAGCCCGCACGGCCGCATGAGCGCCTTCCAGCAGGCGCAGATGTTCAGCCTGCAGGACGAGAACATCCACAACATCGCCATCGAAGGCGTGTTCGACGACTGCCAGGACATCGTCAAGGCCGTGAGCAACGACCTGCCCTTCAAGCGCAAGTACAAGATCGGCACCGTCAACTCCATCAACTGGGCGCGCCTGCTGGCGCAGGTGGTCTACTACTTCGCCGGCTACGTGCAGGCCACCGAGACCAACGACCAGCAGGTCAGCTTCACGGTACCGAGCGGCAACTTCGGCAACATCTGCGCGGGCCATGTGGCGCGCTCCATGGGCCTGCCGATCGCGAAACTGGTGCTGGCCACCAACGAGAACGACGTGCTCGACGAGTTCTTCCGCACGGGCGTGTACCGCGTGCGCAGCAGTGCGGACACGCACGAAACATCGAGCCCCTCGATGGACATCAGCAAGGCCAGCAATTTCGAGCGATTCGTGTTCGACCTGCTGGGCCGCGATGGCGCGCGCACCAAGGCCCTGTTCGGCGATGCGCTGAACAAGGAGGGGAAGTTCGACCTGAGCGCTGACCCGCACTTTGCCGAGGCCGCCACCCGCTACGGCTTCGAGAGCGGCAAGAGCACCCATGCCGACCGCTTGGCTACCATCCGCGACAACTTCCAGCGCCATGGCGTGACCATCGATACCCACACCGCCGATGGCGTGAAGGTGGCGCTGGAGCACCACAGCAACCCGGCGGTGCCGATGATCGTGCTGGAGACGGCCCTGCCGATCAAGTTCGCCGAAACCATCGTCGAGGCCCTGGGCCAGGCACCGGACCGGCCTGCGAAGTTCGCCGGCATCGAAGACCTGCCCAAGCGCGTGCAGGTCATGCCGGCCGATGTGCGCCAGGTGCAGGCCTACATCGAGCGCCACTGCCAGTGAGGCACCCCCTTCCCGCCGCGCCCTGGGTGCGCCGGGCAATGGGTGCCTGTCGTTCGGGACGCCCTGGGGGGTCCCTGTCGCTCTGTGACGGAGCTTGGTGGACCATGGATGCCATGGCCTTGCGCAGGAGCATGGGATGAAGGTGGTAGGTTTTGCAGGATTTTCCGGCAGCGGCAAGACCACGCTGGTCGAGCAGCTCATTCCCGAGATGCGGTTGCGCGGTCTGCGGGTCTCGGTGGTCAAGCACGCGCACCACAGCTTCGACATCGACCATGTGGGCAAGGACACCTGGCGCCACCGCGAGGCCGGTGCCTTCGAGGTGGTGGCGGCCTCCGACCGCCGCCTGGCGCTGGTGCGCGAGTTCGAGCGCCCGGCCGAGCTCACCGTGCACCACCTGCTGGCCGAGCTGTACCAGGGCGTGGACTGGGTGCTGGTAGAAGGTTTCAAGGACAGCGACCTGCTCAAGGTCGAGGTCTGGCGTGCGCCCCAGGCCGGCCAGGCACCCAAGCCGGTGCGCTACGCCGAGGACGATTTCGTGGCCGCAGTGGCCACTGACGCGCCGGAGCAACTGCCCGTGCCCACCGGCCTGCCCCTGCTCGACCTGAACGACCCGGCCCAGGTCGTGGACTGGCTGCTGCACTATGCCGAGCGCTTCGAATACGACTGGGACCTGCACCAATGAGACCCCTCACCGCTTTCAAGCCCCTCAAGTCCCTGGCCGACGCACTGGCCGAGCTGCTGGAACGCGCAACGCCGCTGGCAGGCACCGATACGGTCACCACCTTCGATGCGGACGGCCGGGTGCTGGCCCAGGACGCCATCTCGTCCCTGCAGGTGCCTCCCAACGACAACAGCTCCATGGACGGCTACGCCGTGCGCCGCGCCGACGTGGCCGCTGCAGGCACGGTGCTGCCCGTGTCGCAGCGCATTGCCGCCGGCAGCGCGGGCGCCCCCCTGCAGCCGGGCACGGCCGCGCGCATCTTCACCGGGGCACCGATCCCCGAAGGCGCCGATGCGGTGCTGATGCAGGAAGACTGCGAAGCCCTGGACGATGGCAGCAGCGTGCGCATCAACGCCGTGCCAGCCGCCGGCCAGTGGATACGCCGGGCCGGTGAAGACATCACGCGCGGCGCCGTGGTGCTGTCCGCCGGCACCCGCCTGGCGCCCGCCGAACTGGGCCTGGCGGCGAGCATCGGCCTGCACCAGCTGCAGGTGGCGCGCCGCCCGCGCGTGGCGCTGTTCTCCACCGGCGACGAACTGGTCATGCCGGGAGATGTGCCGCCCGAGCAGATGCGCCCGGGCGCCATCTACAACAGCAACCGCTTCTTCCTGCGCGCCATGCTGCTGCGCCTGGGCTGCGAGGTGACCGACCTGGGCATCGTGCCCGACCGGCGCGATGCGACCGTGCAGGCCCTGCAGCAGGCGAGCGAGGCCCATGACCTGATCCTCACCAGCGGCGGTGTGTCCGTGGGGGAAGAGGACCACATCAAACCCGCCGTGGAGTCGCTCGGAACGCTGGACCTCTGGCAGATTGCCATGAAGCCGGGCAAGCCCTTCGCCTACGGGCGGGTCGGCAACGCCCACTTCATGGGACTGCCCGGCAACCCGGTGTCGAGCTTTCTGACCTTTGCCCTGCTGGTGCGGCCCTTTCTGTTGCGCCTGCAGGGCGTGCAGGCCGTGGCCCCGCGCGCGCTGCCCGCCACGGCGCATTTCGCCTGGCCCCGGGCCGACAAGCGCCGGGAGTTTCTGCGCGTGCGGCACAACGCAGCGGGCGGGCTGGACCTGTTTTCCAACCAGAGCTCGGGCGTGCTCACGTCTGCTGCCTGGGGCGACGGCGTGGTGGACAACCCTGCCGGCCAGACGATCGCACCGGGCGATACGGTGCAGTTCATTGCCTTTGCGGAGCTGCTGGGATGAAAGTCACTGTGCGCTATTTCGCCTCCATCCGCGAGGCCATCGGCGAAGGCAGCGAGGCGGTGGACACCGCTGCTGGCACCCTGGGCGGGCTGCGCGACGAATTGATTGCGCGCGGCGGCGCCCATGCCGCCAGCCTGGCCCGCGGGCGGGCCGTGCGCATGGCGCTCGGCCAGGTGATGAGCGGTGAGGCCGCCGCCCTGCACGAAGGCGCCGAAGTGGCGTTCTTCCCGCCGGTCACGGGCGGTTGATCCCTTCCTTGGCTACAGCGCCAGCAGGCGCTGCACCAGGGCTGGCGAGGCCACCATCATGGGTGCGCGCAGTTCATTGCGCATCTCTCCGGCGTGCGCCAGCATGGCCTTGAGCGGGGCGGGGTTGGGTTCGGCAAAGCAGGCCTCGATCCATGGTTGCAGGGCCTGCCATGCGCGGCGGGCCTGGGGCAGATCGCCCCCGCGCAGCAAGCCCACCAGTTCCACAAACTGCGCCGTCTGCCAGTGCGCGCAGGCAGAGATGGCGCCGGAGCCGCCCAGCGCCAGCGTGTTGAAGATTTGCGCGTCTTCACCGGTCATCACCTGGAGGCGGCCATCCGCGATCAGGGCCTGCGTCTTGGCAGAGCTGCCACCGCAGTCCTTGATGGCCTGGATGCGGGGGTGTGCCGCCAGTGCCAGCAGCGTCTCGGTGGTGAGCGTGGCGCCCGTGCGGTAGGGAATGTCGTAGAGGACCACAGGAACCGCGCTGGCGTCGGCGATGGCGCGGAACCAGTGCAGAAGGCCGTCTTGTGACGGGCGGATGTAGTGCGGTGCGGACACCAGCAGACCCGCCAGCGGGTAGCGCGCCAGGGCCTGCACCTGGTCGAGCACCTGGCCCTGGTGGTAGCCCGAGACACCCATCACCACGGGCAGGCCGCGAGCGGCTTCGAGCACGGTTTCCAGCACCTGCAACTGCTCCGCCTTGTCCAGGGCTGCGGCCTCGCCGGTGGAGCCGCAGGCGACGAAGCCGGAGACGCCTTCGGCGCGCAACCGGGCTGTCAGGGTGGCCA
Source organism: Acidovorax sp. CF316 (assembly GCF_000276605.1). GTDB lineage: Bacteria > Pseudomonadota > Gammaproteobacteria > Burkholderiales > Burkholderiaceae_C > Acidovorax. Next base: position 9,484 of record NZ_AKJX01000019.1, read on the forward strand.
GGGCCGGGTGGTCCACCGCGCCGTCCTTGAGCGGCGTGACCAGGGCGATCCAAAGGCCGCTGAAGACAGGGTGGGCGGGGTGATTGGCTGCAGCAGGTACGGCAGCCGTGGCAATCGTCAGGGGGGACATGCGAAAACATCCTTTCAGGTTCGACCAAGGAAGAACCGCCAGGCTGCGCGCGCGGAATACCGGGAGAGAAAGGAGAGAGGGGAAGAGGGAGCTGTCTTTCTGCCAGGGGTTCCGTCGCTCATCCGGACGGAACCACAGCTCCGGTCAGATGAGCTCTGGTTTTTTGGCTTTGACCACGCAGTGCACGGCCACCGCATGTGCGGTGTTCAGTGCCAGGGTGCAGTGGGTGGTCATGGCGCGCAGTATAGCGGCAAGAGCCGGAGCCCGTGCAAGGGCCTGCGCGTCAGCCTGCTTGCGGGGCGGGCTCGGCAGGAGGCAGCAGCTCGGGGCATTGCCAGACCAGCAACTCGGCCAGGCGCGTCACGATCCAGGTCGCCTCGGGCACGGACACGCCCGATTCGCCCGTGCACAGCCCGGCATGGATGCGCCGCAGGATCTCGGTCTCGGAAGGCGCCTGCACGTGGTACAGCGTCTGCGCATGCTCCACCAGGTGCCCGGCCAGGTCTTCGCACAACTCGTAGCGCGTGCGCACCACGCTGGCCGGCTCGCGCAGGCGCTGGCGGGCGTCGCTGTACACGGCCATGAAAGAAGGGGGAACGTGGATCTGGTTGTCGTCGTCGTGCATGGCAGGGAGGCGGGAGAGAAGGGTCAGTTCGCCGTGGCGGCGGCAGTGCCGACACGCCGCGTGCTGCGAAAGCGCTTGCCGTACTCGATCATGGGCTGCTCCACGGTGTAGTACAGCACTGTGGCCAGCAGCAGGGCGGCCACCACGACCGCGAGGTGGGCACCCGCGCCCGACCATTGCAGGTTGACATAGACCACGAGCATCACCTTGGCATGGACGAGGTACAGCGAGTACGAAATCTTGCCGATGTAGCGCACCAGCACGTCCTTGATGGGCGGCAGCTTGAGCAGCAGGATGAACACGCAGGCCAGGCCCACGGCAGCCAGCGGCTGCGGCGCGAGGCCCACGACCACCTGCCACTGCGACCACAGCACGATCAGCAGCAGCGCCACGGGCCACAGGATGCTGCTGGGGATGCGCTTGAGCACCGCCTCGTACCGATAGATCACCGTGCCCATCACGAAGAAGTACAGGTAGCCCACGATGTTGGACTTGATCAGCGCATGCTGCAGCACGGGCGAGAACTCCAGGCCGAGGCGGCGTGCCTGGCCCAGGTACAGGAAGTCGAGCGCACCGGTGTTGGCCGTCTTGATCCAGACGACGGACAGCAGGGTGGACAGGGCCAGCACGCCCAGCCAGAAATGCCGCCAGCGCAGCCGGTGCGCCACCAGGGCCAGCACCGGCACGATGGCGTACCAGAACAGCTCCACCGTGAGCGTCCAGCCCACGTGCACGCGGTCGAAGTACAGGCTGCTGCGCACGGACAGCTGCTGCAGGTTCAGCAGGTTGAGCAGGAAATGCGGGTAGTCGCTGACCACCAGCTGCCGAAAGCCGGGGACCAGTGCCATCTCGACCAGCACGATGCCCACCAGGGCCACCCAGTACACCGGGAAGATGCGAAAGAACCGGGCCTTGGCATAGTCGCCCAGGGAGTTGCGCTCGGCGCTCTGGATGATGAGGTAGCCCGAGATCAGGAAGAACAGCTGCACGCCGATGCCGCCGCCATCGGGGCCGAACAGCGGCACCGGGATGCCGGAGTAGGCCGCAAAGTGGTGCAACGCCACCGAGAGGATGGCGCAGGCGCGCAGGACATCGATGTTGTTGTCGTGTTCTACCGATTGCAGGCGCTGCGTGATGTCTGAAAATTTCATGGAAAGGAGGTCGTTCCGCCCGTCCGGGACGGGTTGGCGACCCGGGGGAACGCCGTTGGAATCAAGGGTGGACGACAGGCCTGGCGGCTCAGTCGGGGGTGAACAGCCGCTCGAACTTCGCCCGGTCGGCGGCCAGCTCGAAGGTCACCACCTGGCCCATCTTCATGTCCGACAGCCGGCAGGCAGCGAACAGCGTGGTCTTGCCCGACAGGTCCATGCTGTCCAGGTCCACCAGGGCATAGGGGTAGGGCACGAACACCTCGTGCGTGAAGATATCCTTCGTGCGGTTGCGCGGCGAGGGGTAGAGCTTGTATTTTTCGGTGGTGATGGTTTGTGTGGCCATGGGGGGTACAGTTCTGCCGGATGCTACAGACAATCGACCTCTTTTTTCAGAAAAAACAGATCCATGGCAAAACCCAAGAGTGAATGGCCCACGAAGGTACTGGCGTTGATCCAGTCCGGCAACCACCCGGCGGCCATTGCGCAGGTGAAAGTGGCCCCGACGGTGACCGACGTCACGCGTTTGCAGGCCCTGGTGGCCAAGCTGCCGCGCACGCCCGCACTCGTACAACTGGAAAAAGTGCTGGAAGAGGAGCGCGCCCTGCTGGCCGCCCCCCGCCTGCACCGCTCGCCATGACGTCGCCCCAGGCATGCAGCGTCTCCATCCAGACGGAAGACTTCGATCTGTCCGCCGAGGTGGCTGCGCTGCGCCACGGAGACCGCCGCGTGGGCGCGGTGTGCGCCTTCGTGGGCACGGTGCGCGACCGCAACGATGGCGATGACGTGGCCTCCCTGGAACTGGAACATTACCCGGGCATGACCGAGAAGTCCATTGCCGCGATGGTCGATGCGGCCTTCGGGCGCTTCGAGCTCTTCGGCGTGCGCGTGATCCACCGGGTGGGGCTGCTGCAGCCGCTCGACCAGATCGTGCTGGTCGCGGTCACCAGCGCCCACCGGGGCCAGAGTTTCGAGGCCTGCGAGTTCCTGATGGACTACCTCAAGACCCAGGCGCCGTTCTGGAAGAAGGAGGTCACGCCGGCGGGCGCGCGCTGGGTCGATGCGCGCGTGAGCGACGACGCGGCCCTGGCCCGCTGGTGCATTGCTGCGGACAACGTGGATATGTAAATGTTGGTAATTTCGTGCGCTGTGCTGCGCTGCGCTGCAGAAGCGGGTGCGCAAGAGGGGGGAAAAGTGCCGCCGCAGGCCTGCCCATCCCCCGGGATGCTTGAAATGGCCCCCGAAAGTCCCCATGTGTGACGCAATTCGGAGGACATTTCATCCATGCGTCTCGACAAATTCACCACCAAGTTCCAGGAAGCCCTGAGCGACGCCCAGACGCTGGCGCTGGGCAACGACAACGCCTATATCGAGCCCGTGCACATGCTCGTGGCCATGTTGCGCCAGGAGGACGGGCCGCGTGCGCTGCTGCAGCGCGCAGGCGTCAATGTGCAGGGCCTGCTGGCCGCTGCGGAGAGCGCTGTCAAGCGCCTGCCGGCCGTGCATGGCCAGGAGCAGGTGCAGGGCGGGCCCGAGCTCGGCCGCGTGCTGCAGGCCACCGAGAAGGAGGCCATCAAGCGCGGCGACCAGTTCATCGCCAGTGAGCTGTTCCTGCTGGCCTTGATCGACAGCAAGGGCGAGGCCGCCACCCTGGCCAAGGACAACGGCCTCACGCGCAAGAGTCTGGAGGCCGCCATCGAGGCCGTGCGCGGCGGCCAGAAGATGGACAGCCCCGAGGCCGAAGGCCAGCGCGGGGCCCTGGCCAAGTACTGCCTGGACCTGACCGAGCGTGCGCGCATCGGCAAGCTCGACCCGGTGATCGGCCGCGACGACGAGATCCGCCGCGCCATCCAGGTGCTGCAGCGCCGCACCAAGAACAACCCCGTGCTCATCGGCGAGCCCGGCGTGGGCAAGACCGCCATCGTGGAAGGCCTGGCCCAGCGCATCGTGGCCGGCGAGGTTCCCGAGTCGCTCAAGGGCAAGCGCGTGCTCAGCCTGGACATGGCGGCCCTGCTGGCCGGTGCCAAGTACCGCGGCGAGTTCGAGGAGCGGCTGAAGGCCGTGCTCAACGAGCTGGCCAAGGACGAGGGCCAGACCATCGTCTTCATCGACGAGCTGCACACCATGGTCGGTGCCGGCAAGGGCGAGGGCGCCATGGACGCGGGCAACATGCTCAAGCCGGCCCTGGCGCGCGGCGAGCTGCACTGCGTGGGCGCCACCACGCTCGACGAATACCGCAAGTACATCGAGAAGGATGCCGCGCTCGAGCGCCGCTTCCAGAAGATCCTCGTGGGCGAGCCCACGGTGGAGGCGACCATCGCCATCCTGCGCGGCCTGCAGGAGAAGTACGAGGTGCACCACGGCGTGGACATCACCGACCCGGCCATCGTGGCCGCGGCGGAGCTCTCGCACCGCTACATCACCGACCGCTTCCTGCCCGACAAGGCCATCGACCTGATCGACGAGGCCGCGTCCAAGATCAAGATCGAGATGGACTCCAAACCGGAGGTGATGGACAAGCTCGACCGCCGGCTGATCCAGCTGCAGATCGAGCGCGAGGCCGTGCGCCGCGAGAAGGACGAATCCTCGGTCAAGCGCTTCGGCCTGATCGAGGAGGAGATCGTGCGCCTGCAGAAGGAGATCGCTGACTACGACGAGATCTGGCAGTCCGAGAAGGCCCAGGCCCAGGGCAGCGCGCATGTGCGCGAAGCCATCGACAAGCTCAAGTTCCAGATCGAGGAGTTCACCCGCAAGGGCGACTTCAACAAGGTGGCCGAGCTGCAGTACGGCAAGCTGCCGGACCTCGAGCGCCAGCTCAAGGAAGCACAGGCCAAGGAAGATGGCAAGGATGGCGTGGCCAGTGCGCCGCGCCTGCTGCGCACGCAGGTCGGCGCCGAGGAGATCGCCGAGGTGGTGAGCCGCGCCACGGGCATCCCCGTGGCCAAGATGATGCAGGGCGAGAAGGACAAGCTCTTGCAGATGGAAGGCAAGTTGCACGAGCGCGTGGTCGGCCAGGAGGAGGCCATTACCGCCGTGGCCAATGCCATCCGCCGCTCGCGCTCGGGCCTGTCCGACCCCAACCGCCCCACGGGCTCCTTCCTGTTCCTGGGCCCCACGGGCGTGGGCAAGACCGAGCTGTGCAAGGCGCTGGCGGGCTTCCTGTTCGACAGCGAAGACCACCTGATCCGCATCGACATGAGCGAGTTCATGGAAAAGCACTCCGTGGCCCGCCTGATCGGTGCGCCGCCCGGCTACGTGGGCTACGAGGAGGGCGGCTACCTGACGGAGGCCGTGCGCCGCAAGCCCTACAGCGTGCTGCTGCTCGACGAGGTGGAGAAAGCCCACCCCGACGTGTTCAACGTGCTGCTGCAGGTGCTCGACGATGGCCGCCTGACCGATGGCCAGGGCCGTACCGTGGACTTCAAGAACACGGTGATCGTGATGACCAGCAACATCGGCTCGCACCTGATCCAGGCCATGGTCGGGCAGGACGCGGATGACATCAAGGAAGCGGTCTGGGGGGAACTCAAGAACCATTTCCGACCCGAATTCCTCAACCGGATCGACGAGACGGTGGTGTTCCACGCGCTGGATGCGAAGAACATCGAGGCGATTGCACGCATCCAGCTGCAACTGCTCGAAGCGCGCCTGGCCAAGATGGACCTGCAGCTGCAGATCTCGGGCCCGGCGCTCGAAGAGCTGGCCAAAGTGGGTTTCGATCCGGTGTTCGGTGCCCGTCCACTCAAGAGGGCCATCCAGCAGCGGATAGAAAATCCGCTGTCCAAGCTGCTGCTGGAGGGCCGGTTCCCGCCCAAGAGCGTGATCCCGGTGACGGTGGATCCGGTGCTCGATCCCGGTGTTTTCCAGTTCGGCGGGGCTTCCGAGCCCGCTTGAGGGGAAAAGGGTGGCCCTTTGGCGGCCACCCGTTGAAAGGAAAGGTGTCGTTTGAACAATCTTGTTTCGGGTTTGCTGCGCTTGGCCGTGCGTGCCCTGGTGCTGGCCATGGGGCTGGTGGTGTTCCTGAGCCTGCTGGCCGCTGCGTTGGTACTGGGCCTGGTGTGGGCCGCGCGCGCGACCTGGGCACGGCTCACGGGCCGGCCCATGACCCCCTGGGTGATGCGGGTCGATCCGCGCACGGGATTCAGCGCTGCCATGCGCTCCCGGGCGCAATGGGGGGCTGCGCGCCAGCCCGATGCCGCCGCAGAACCGGCAGCGCCGTCGCGCCGTGGCGGGGTGCTGCCCAGCGCCGTGGAGGTGACCGACGTGGAGCCGCGCGAGCTGCGTTGAGGATGGGTCCCGGGGCGCCCGCAAGCGGTGGTCGGCAGCGCTCGGCATGCCCCTCTGGACGCGCCGGCATGGCCTGGAGGCAGGCGCAGGGGCCTCTATCATGCGCTCCATGACACCAGCCGACATCCACGCCCTTTTTGAAACCCAGCGGCAGGCCAGCCGCATCCAGGTCGAGGTGCCTCTGCTCGTGCGCCGCGAGCGCCTGCTGCGCATGCGCAAGCTGCTCGACGAAAACGGTGCCGTGCTGGCGGCGGCCGTGCAGGCCGATTTCGGCATGCGCTCGCCCCGCCTCACCGAGGTGGCGGATTTCTTCGTGCTGCGCACCCTGCTGTCGCACACCTTGAAGCACCTGGCGCGCTGGATGAAGCCGCGGAAGGTGCGCACGCCCATCTACCTTCAGCCTGCCTCCGCGCACATACAGCGCCAGCCGCTCGGGGTGGTGGGGGTGATCGCTCCGTGGAACTACCCCGTGCAATTGGCGCTTGCGCCGGCCATCACGGCGCTGGCTGCGGGCAACCGCGTGATGCTCAAGCCCAGCGAGCTCACACCCCACACGTCGGCCCAGCTGGCGCTGCTGGTGGCGCAGTTCTTTGCGCCCGAGGAGTTCTGTGTGGTGCAGGGCGATGCCAACCTGGCGGCGCTGTTTGCCTCGCTGCCGTTCGACCACCTGGTGTTCACCGGCTCGACGCCCGTGGGCCGCAAGGTGGCGCTGGCGGCCGCGCAGAACCTCACGCCCACCACGCTGGAGCTCGGTGGCAAGTCGCCGTGCATCATCGACGGCCATTGCGACATGCAGGATGCGGCGCTCAAGATCGCCCATGGCAAGTTGCTCAATGCCGGGCAGACCTGCATCGCACCCGACTATGTGCTGGTGCCGCGCGGACGCGAGACCGAGTTTGCCAATGCCTACCGGGCTGCCGTGGCGCGCCTGTTCCCCACCATCGAGGGCAACCCCGACTACGCTTCGATCATCACGCCGCGCCACCACGCGCGCTTGCGCACCATGCTGCAGCAGGCCCAGACGCAGGGGGCCGAGGTGCAGCCCATCGATCCCGCGGCGGGCAAGCCCGTGGTGAATACGGTCGGCACGCTGGGCGATGGCGTGAGCCGCCAGATGCTGCCCACGCTGGTGTTCGGCGTCACCTCGGACATGCAGATCATGCAGGAGGAGATCTTCGGGCCCGTCCTGCCGGTCATCTCCTACGAGCGCCTGGACGATGCCGTGGCGCACATCAATGCGGGCCCGCGGCCGCTGGCGCTGTACTGGTTCGGCCAGAGCGAGGCGGTGCGCGACGATGTGCTGCGCCGCACCGTGAGCGGTGGCGTGACCGTGAACGACACGCTGATGCACATCGCGCACGACAACCTGCCTTTTGGCGGCGTGGGGGACAGTGGCTGGGGGGCCTACCACGGGGAGCCGGGCTTCCTGCGCTTTTGCCACCAGAAGTCGGTGCTGGTGCAGTCGCGCTGGGCGATGGGCTCGCTGTTCTACCCGCCCTACGGCGCGCGCTTCGACCAGGTCATGGGGCTTCTTCGCCGCTGGCTGTAGCCAGGGCATCGGGCGGCGGGGACGCGGGCACGGCGCCGCTGATCAATTGCACGATGGCATCGCGCAGTTGCCCCGTGGACACCGGCTTGTGCAGCAGCAGGGCCGAAGTGGTCTGCGCATCGCGCAGGCGCTGCGGCGAGGTGTCGCCGGTCATGATGATGGCCGGCACCGCTACACCCAGGTAGGCGCGCAGGGCCTGCAGCACCTGCTTGCCGGTTTCTTCATGGCGCAGGCGGAAGTCGGTGATGATCAGGTCGGGCGTGCTGTCCTCGATGTGGTCGAGGGCATCGGCGCTGGATTCGGCCGTGGTGCAGTGGCAGCCCCAGCTTTGCAGCAGGGCCTGCATGCCCAGGCGCACCGATTCGTCGTCGTCGATGGCCAGCACATGCAGGCCCGTGAGATCGAAGTGGTTGAAGGAGGGCGGGGCCTCGTCCTCCAGGGCGCCCTGCCAGGCATCGAGCCAGAGCCGGAACACCGAGCCCCGCCCGGGGCGCGAGCTCAGCTCCACCGAGGTGCGCATTTCGCGCGCCAGGCGTTTCACGATGGCCAGGCCCAGGCCCAGGCCCTTGCGGCGGTCGCGCTCGGGGTTACCCAGCTGGTGGAATTCCTGGAAGATGTTGTCCCACTGGCTTTGCGGTATGCCGGCCCCGGTGTCCCACACCTCCAGCGCAATGCGCCGCCCCCGGCGGCGGCAGGCGATGAGCACGCCGCCGCGTGCGGTGTAGCGCAGCGCGTTGGAGATGAAGTTGTGCATGACCAGCATCACCAGCGAGCGGTCGGCATAGGCGGCGGTGGAGGTCTCGTGCGTGCGGTACACCAGCCCCGCGTTGTCGGCCTGCACGCCGAATTCCTGCTCCAGCGCGGTCAGCAGGGGCTGTACGGCAAAGGCGGTGGGCCGCATCTTGACGACACCGGCTTCCAGCCGCGAGTAGTCGAGCAGGGTGGTGAGCATTTCCACGGCCGCACTGGAAGCCGCCTGCGCATGGCCCAGCACGGTCAGCTGGTGCGGGCTCATGGGGCTGCGCTGCAGGGTTTCCAGGAACAGGCCCATGGCATGCAGCGGCTGGCGCAGGTCGTGGCTGGCGGCCGCGAGAAAGCGTGATTTATCCCGGTCGGCGCGCTCGGCTTCCTCCTGCGCGGCCAGCGCGCGCTGCGATTCGGCGCGCAGCTCGGCCACCAGCCGCTCGTTTTCGAGCTTGAGGGCGATGCTGCGGCGGGTGGCGGTGTCGCCGGTGCTGGCCTGCAGGCCGGTGAGTGCGTAGTACACCAGCACCAGGAACAGGGCGGGCCACATGGCCGGGCCGCCACTCATGGCCACGGCGGCGAAGATGCCTCCGACGGCGCAACTGAGGTAGGTGATGTAGGCGCGGTACAACGGAGCCCCCAGGCCCAGCGCGCCCGAGGAGACGGTGCTGACGATGCCGATGGCGTAGATCACGCTCTCGGAAGAGCCCCAGTAGAGCACCACGAAGCCCAGGCTGCCCCAGCTCAGGCCCATGGCGGCCATGCAGGCCATGAGTTTGCGTGCCGAGTGCAGTACCGGGTCGCGCTGCGGCGCCATGCCGCGCAGCGTGGCATACACCCCGATGACCACGAGTGCATGCGAGACCAGCCAGATGCTGACCACCTGGGTGTCGGCCACGCGCGCCATCACCCACAGGGTGCCCAGCGCCGTGGCCAGGGACGCCAGCAAGGTCATGGGAAAGTTCTGGCGCAGCAGCGTGACCTGCTCGCGCAGCACCTCGTCGCGCTCCCAGCGTCGGCGTGCCCAGGGCCAGCGGGGAATCAGCGGCAGGGCTTCAGACAACGTCATGGAGCGGCGGCATGGACAGGCCCAGGCGCTGCGCTGCCAGCAGTGCCGCGCTGCGGCTGTTGACGCCCAGTTGCGCAAAGATGGCAGCCACATGCACGCGCACGGTGTTCTCGCTCAGGCCCAGGTTGCGCGCGATGACCTTGTTGGGCTTGCCGGTGCACAGCAGCGACAGCACTTCGAGCTGGCGCGCGGTGAGGCTAGGCGCGGCGGGCGCGCGCAGGGTGGCGGCATTGCCGCTGTTCGCAGGAAAGCAGGGCTCGCCGGAGAGGGAGAGGCTTATCGCCTCCAGAATGTCCTCGCCGCTGGCCGATTTGGGTAGGAAGCCGTCGGCCCCGCGTGAGCGCGCTTCGTAGACCGCATCGGGGGCAATGCTGGCAGATACGAGCACGATGCGTGCGGTTGGGTGCGATTGGCGCAAAAGGCGCAGGCCGTCGAGCCCACTCATGCCCGGCAGCTGGATGTCCAGCAGCACCAGGTCCACCTGGGCCGGGGGCAGGGCGCAGGCTTCGGCGATGGAGCCGGCTTCGGCGATGGAGCCGACGGAGGGATGGTCTTGCACGATCAGGCGCAGCCCGGTACGGAACAAGGTGTGGTCGTCAATGAGCAACAGGCTGGCAGGCATGCCGTGAGTATTGCGCACAACACCGCACGAGGGAACCGGTGCGAACTAGTCCATTTGTGCGATGGACGCAAGGGCCAGCGGTTTTTAGACTTTCCTCCATGCAGTGACCCTGGTACCGTACGGGACCGGCGTACTGTGGCGGTTGGCAAAGACCAACCTTTTTCCAACCACCAGGGGAATACAACATGGCTGCCAGCGCTCTTTCGAACCCAATGCCTTCATCGCCCGAGCACAAGCCCTCTGCGGGTGTGGGGGTGGGCGGCAATTGCATCGCCCAGATCGTGCACGACAACTGCCCGGACCTGCTGGCATCGGCGGGCGTGATCATCGAGCACCTGGATGCACAGGCGGGCAACTGGCAGTTTTCCATCGACAACGGCCTGACCTGGCGCAGCGCCCGCACCGACCTCATCAACCGCCCGGGCTGCATGGGCCTGGCGCTGGACCGCGATGCCCGTCTGCGCGTGCTGCCTTTCAGTGGCCACCGGGTGAGTGGCGTGCGCATCGTGTTCCACACCGTACAACGCAGCCATGGCCAGGGCAGCGGCAGCTACCGCGCCTATGCCCCCGATGAGCGCGACGGGGGCTCGCGCAGCGTGACCCTGGTGGTGGGGCTGAATGCGGTCAACGGCATGCCACCCGAGGTGAAGGTGCCCCGCCCACGCAACAAGCGCGCACTGGCCCAGTCGGCCCGCGAGCGCGCAGGCGACGGCCTTGGAGGCTCGCTGGCCCTGGCCTGACAAGGCTTTCCGGCCGCTTCGGGGGTTGGCCTGCCAGGGGCGTGCAGGCCCGGGTACCCTACCGGCGAAGGGTGAAAAACCGTTTGCGGCGACAATGCCGGTCCTTTCGTTTTTTCACACCCAGTTTTCGTTCGGTTTTTTCATGTCCAGTATCCAGGTTCGTCCCGCTACGCTTCGCGATGCCAAAGCCATCGCCCAGATCCACACCGTCTCTGCCCAAGAGGCCTACAAAGGGCTGGTGCCAGACGAGCAATTGAAGTCCATGTCCTCCGTCGACAAGCGCCAGGCCTACTGGCGCGAAGCCATCGAGTATTGCGAGCCCCAGGTGCAGGTGGCCATCGATGGCGAAAAGATCGTCGGCTTTGTCGGCTACGACCGCTCGCGCGATGAGAAGTCCCGCCCCACCACAGGCGAAATCTGGGCCATCTACGCCGCCCCCACCCACTGGAACCAGGGCGTCGGCCTGGCCCTGTGGGATGCCGCGCGCGATGGCCTCCAGGAAGAAGGTTGCACCAACGTGACGGCCTGGGTGCCGCTGCGCAATGAGCGTGCCATCCGTTTCCACGAAATGGCCGGCTTCAAGCAAGAGCTCTCCACCGCCAAGACCAATGTGATCGGTGGCGTCAAGATCGAAGAAGTGCGCCTGAAGCGCCCCATCAACTAAGGCGTCGATGATCGAGTGGAACCACCTGGGCCAGGCCCACAGTGCCCAGTGGCGCTCCGAGAGCAGCGCCCCGGCCCCCCGCCGGGTGGTGACCGCCGACGACACCCTGTCTGCCGATACGGCCTACCGCCTCGCCTGCGAGGGCACGGGCCTGCTCTGGCAGGGTGACTTCCAGAACGCGCGCATGCTGCTGCAGGCGCTGATGCGCCGGGTGGACCGCAAGCCGCGCAAGGCAGCCGCCAAGGCCGCCGAGAAAGCGGCGACCGCCACCCCGGCACAGGCCTTTCACCTGCACCGCCAGGCACAGGCCCAGCGCGCGCGGGTGCTGTCGTCGCTGCTGATCCCTCTCTCGCCCGACTACGGCATCGACCTGCGCCGGGCACCGGACTGGCGCCAGGCCTGCACCGAGGCCTGGGGCCCGGCCAGTGGCGAAAGCTCGGTGGCCACGCTGCGCGAGCTGCTGGGCCTGGTGGGCGCCTTCGAATGGCGCAAGAAGGGCGTGGAAGTGCCCGCGCTGGGCGAAGGCGCGCACAACCGCATCCACCCCCACTACGGCGTGTTCTCGCCCGTGCGGGGCGAGTATGTGGACCTGGTGGCCAATACCTCGCTGCCTTCCTCTGCGCTGGCCTTCGACATCGGCGTGGGCACGGGCGTTCTGTCGGCCGTGCTGGTGCGCCGCGGCGTGCAGCGCGTGGTGGCCACCGACCAGGATCCGCGTGCCATGGCCTGTGCGCGCGACAACCTCAAGCGCCTGGGCGTGCTCGATCGGGTGGAGTTGCTGCAGGCGGACCTGTTCCCGCCGGGCAGGGCGCCCCTGGTCGTGTGCAACCCGCCCTGGGTGCCGGCACGCCCGAGCTCGCCCATCGAGCATGCCGTGTACGACGAGGGCAGCCGCATGCTGCGCAGTTTTCTGGCGGGCCTGGCGGCCCACCTGGAGCCGGGCGGCGAAGGCTGGCTGATCCTGTCGGACCTGGCCGAGCACCTGGAGCTGCGACCGCGCGAGCAATTGCTGGCCTGGATCGCCGAGGGTGGCCTGCGCATCCTGGGCCGCCATGACGTGCAACCCCGGCACGCCAAGGCGGTCGATGCGGGTGACGCCTTGCACGCCGCCCGTTCCGCCGAAGTGACCTCGCTCTGGCGGCTGGCGGCCATCGGCTGAACCCTGGCCCCGCGTGGCGGGGCCCAAGAACATGTCACGCCTCGGAGGTGCTGCCTTCGGGCTCCCGGGGCAGCAGCTGGTCCATGCGGTCGCGGATGGTCTGCGCGCGCTCGGCCCCGGCCATCTGTGCCACTTCCTCCAGCAGGGCCTCGCCCACGTCGAGCATGCTGGCGCGGTCGCGCGCACCGCGCAATGCCTCGTGGAATTGCTTGGCCAGGGCCGGATCCCGGCGCGCGAACATGCGCTCGCAGATGTCGAACAGGTACATGCGCGTGCCGGCGAGCGAACGCAGGGCATCGCTGGGGTCCTGGGGCTTGGCTGCAGCCATCGGCACCTGGGGCGCTGCCTTGGGCGCATCGGGCATGGCGGCCGGAGTTGCCGCAGCGCTGGGTGCGTCCGGCAGGGTGGCCGGGCCGGTGAGGTAGCCCTGGCGCATGAGGTTGTCCACGATCTGCGCGCCGATGCCGTTGTACATGGCCTGCAGGTCCGACAGGGATTTGCCGTCGGCCAGCAGCAGCAAGGACCGCTCCCGCAGGCTCAGCGTGCGGACGCCGGGCGAGAGTTCCAGGCGGGCTTTGTCGGTTTTTTGGAGCAGCATGATGGAGGCGCGGGCGGGTACGGAACGGGGTGCCTGCAATTGCAGCACCCTGGCATGACGCTGTGATGACCCGCCTGCCGCACAATGGCGGGTTGCCTGCCGCCCTGCGGGTGGTTTTTCTTGTGACTTTGCTTCTGCGATGACCCTGCTGCTGGCCCCGATGGAGGGGCTTCTCGATTTTGTGCTGCGTGACGTGCTCACTCGCGTGGGCGGCGTGGACCGCTGTGTGTCCGAATTCATCCGCATCACGGGCACGCTGCTGCCGGACAAGGTGTTCCTGCGCTACCTGCCCGAGCTGCGCAATGGCAGCCGCACGCTGGCCGGCGTGCCGGTGCGGGCCCAGTTGCTCGGCTCCGACCCGGTAAGCATGGCCGAGAATGCAGCGCGCCTGGCGGCGCTGGGGCCGGAGGGGATCGACCTGAACTTCGGCTGCCCGGCCAAGGTGGTGAACCGCCACGGCGGCGGGGCAGCCCTGCTGCAGGAGCCCGAGCGCATCGCCACGGTGGTGGCCGCGGTGCGGCGCGCGGTGCCGGCGCACCTGCCCGTATCGGCCAAGATGCGCCTGGGCTTCAACGATGCGGGCCTGATGCGCGAGTGCGCGCAGGCCATGGAGGCGGGTGGCGCCTGTGAGCTGGTGGTGCATGCCCGCACCAAGGTCGATGGCTACCGCCCCCCGGCCTACTGGGAGCAGATACCGGCCATCCGTGCTGCGGTGGCCCTGCCCGTGGTGGCCAATGGCGAGATCTGGACCGTGGCCGACGCATTGCGCTGCCGCGAGGTATCGGGCTGCGACGCCTTGATGCTCGGGCGGGGCATGGTGGCCGACCCGGGGCTGGCGCGCGCCATCCGTGCCACGGACAGAGGGCTGCCAGGCTCGGACACCGTGCAATGGGACGATCTGCTGCCGCACATCGCCGCGTTCTGGCAACTGGTCTGCGACGACCTGGAGCCGCGCCAGCGCGCGGGCCGGCTCAAGCAGTGGCTGAACCTGATGCGCCGGCGCTTCCCCGAGGGCGAGGCGGCGTACCAGCATGTGCGCACGATGACGGACCAGCGTGCCATCACGGCCTGGGTGGCCGCCTTGCAGGAGCGTGTGGCTGCCTGACGGCGCGTGTCCTTGCTTGCCCGGCGCCTACAGCAGGTGGTCCGGGGCGAGCGGGCCGAGCAAGCGCAGCAGCAGGCGCAGCGGCCCGCTGGCATCGGGTTCGGTGCGGCTGTCCTGCAGGCCGCTGCCCTGTGGCGCATGCCACAGCAGTTCGTTGCCGGGCTGCTGCAGCTCCACGCGCCAGGCCAGCTCCCCCAGGGCCGGCTCCAGCCGCGTGGTGATGCGCCGGGACAACTCGGTGCTGCGGATCAGCAGCGCGATCTCGGTGTTCTGCCTTTGCGAGCGCATGTCGAGGTTCATGGAGCCGATGGCGACCAGGCGGCCGTCCATCACCAGCACCTTGGAATGCAGCATGGCGCGCGAGCTGCCCACCGAACCGGTGGGCGAGGAGGCGCTGCCGCCCGAGGAGCCCCCCGGGCTGCCGAATGCGCTGCCCAGGCCGGAGAGCTCGCTGCGCATCTCGTACAGCTCCACGCCCATGGCCAGCAACTCGGGCCGGTGCCGGGCATAGCCGGCATGGGCAATCGGGGCGTCGTTGGAGGCCAGCGAGTTGGTGAGCACCCGCACACGCACGCCCCGTGCGCGGGCCTGGGCAAAGGCCTGCTTCATGTCCGGTCCGGGCACGAAATAGGGCGAAACGATGAGCAATTCGCGCCGGGCCTGGCCCATCAGGTGCAACAGGCCATCGACCACGGTATCGCCCTCGCCAGCATCCTCCAGGTCCGTGGACGGGAGTGCCGCAGCGCTGCCGCCAGCCACGAGGGCATTGCTCCCTGCGGGAGGGGCGATGCGCGCAGCCTGCCGGGCATTCGATGCGGTGGCCGGTGCCGTGGCGGGCGGCGAGGTGCTGGCCAGGCCTTCTGCAGGGATCTTGGCGGGCTGGTCGACCAGCACCACGGCCGGCGCCCAGACAAAGGCGGTGCTGCCCAGGTCCATGGGCTGGTAGTCCCAGATGCGGTTGCGCGGGGCTCCCGCGCCGGAGGGGTCGTCCTGGACCAGGGCTGGCGCACTGGCGGCTGGCTGTGAGGTGGGCAGGGCCACTTGGCGCTCCCGCTCGGCGGCATCGGCGGCTTCGTACTGGCTGCGCATGGTGTCCAGTTCCTCGCGCGTGACCAGGGACTGCACGGGGTAGGCGCGCTGATTGTTCCAGTAGTGGTCGAAGCTGCGCGAGAGGTCCTGCACGATGGGCCCGACGGCCAGCACGTCGAGGTCGACGAAGTTGCCGGCATCGGCCGTGCCGAAGTAGGCGTCGCCCAGGTTGCGCCCGCCGGTGACGCCCATGGCGTTGTCGGCAATGAAGAGCTTGTTGTGCATGCGCTGCTGGGCCCGCGAGAAATCGGTGACCGCACCGAACATGCGGCCCAGCGTGGAGCTGCGCGCCCCGGAGAGCGGGTTGAACATGCGCATCTCGATGTTCGGCACGAAGGCCAGGCGCATGACCTGTGCATCGCGCCCGGCACTGTGGAAGTCGTCGAGCAGGACCCGGACCCTCACGCCGCGCCCGGCGGCCGACACCACGCTCTGGAGCAGGCGTTCGGTGCTGGCATCGGCATGGATGGCGTAGTACTGCAGGTCCAGTGTCTTGGTTGCCGCGTCCACCAGCGCCAGGCGGCTGCTGTAAGCCGCCTGGGGCCCGCCCAGCAGCAGGAACCCCGAAAGGTGGCGCCCCCCTGCGGCCTGCCGGCGGGTCTCCACCAATTGCCCTAGGGGCGTGTCGGCGGGGGAGGCGAGGGCGGTGGATTCGGGGCGGACCACGTCCTGGGGCAAGCCCGCACAACCGGTGACCACCGCCACGGCGAGCGTGGCGACCAGGGCCATCCAGCCGCAGCGGGCGGCGGTGGCAAGGTCTTTGAACGTGGCGATGGGGGCGGGCATGGGGAGGAGGCCTTCTGGATACTACTGAAGGTATAGCCCGCGCCCCGCGCCCCCGTTGTCGGACGGCGCGCCGAAACGTAACGCCGTGTGAACGGCGCCACGCTTGGCAACTGCTTACCAACTGACTTCGCGGTCCGGCGTGGCGCTGATCTTGTGGATGGAAAGGTCGGCGCCGTCGAATTCCTCTTCCTGCGAGAGCCTGAGGCCCACGGTGGCCTTGAGGGCACCGTACACCACCAGCCCACCCAGAAGGGCCCAGACCACGCCCAGGGTGGTGCCGATCAACTGCGCGCTGAAGGCCACCCCGCCGAGGCCGCCCAGGGCCTTGCTGCCGAAGATGCCGGCCGCGAGGCCCCCCCAGGTGCCGCACAGGCCGTGCAGGGGCCAGACGCCGAGCACGTCGTCGATCTTCCACTTGTTCTGCGTCAGGGTGAACAGCAGCACGAAGATGGTGCCGGCGATGGCCCCTGTGACCAGCGCGCCCAGCGGATGCATGAGGTCGGAGCCCGCGCACACGGCCACCAGGCCCGCCAGCGGGCCGTTGTGCACGAAGCCCGGGTCGTTCTTGCCCAGCACCAGGGCGGCGAGCGTGCCGCCCACCATGGCCATCAGCGAGTTGACCGCGACCAGCCCAGAGAGCTTGTCCACGGTCTGCGCGCTCATCACGTTGAAGCCGAACCAGCCCACCACCAGGATCCAGGCACCGAGGGCCAGGAAGGGGATGTTCGATGGCGGGTGGGCGGAGATGGCGCCATCCTTGCGGTAGCGGTTGGCGCGCGAGCCGAGCAGCACCACGGCAGGCAGGGCGATCCATCCGCCCACGGCATGCACCACGACCGAGCCGGCGAAGTCATGGAACTCTTCGCCCGTGAGCGACTTGATCCAGGCCTGCACGCCGAAGTGCTGGTTCCAGGCGATGCCCTCGAAGAACGGGTAGACGAAGCCCACGATGATGGCCGTGGCCATGAGCTGCGGCCAGAACTTGGCGCGCTCGGCAATCCCGCCCGAGACGATGGCCGGAATGGCCGCCGCGAAGGTCAGGAGGAAGAAGAACTTGACCAGCGAATAACCGCTTTGCTGGACCAGGGTCTCGGCCCCCACGAAGAAATGGGTGCCATAGGCCACGCTGTACCCCACCGCAAAGTACACCACGGTGGACACGGAGAAGTCCACGAGGATCTTGACCAGGGCATTCACCTGGTTCTTCTTGCGGACCGTGCCCAGCTCCAGAAAGGCGAACCCGGCATGCATGGCCAGCACCATGATTGCCCCGAGCAGAATGAACAAGGCGTCCGTGCCCTGTTTGAGTGCTTCCATACCATCTCCACGCGATTGTTTGATCTGTTTTGGTGCATTTCACTGCGTCTTGCAATGAATGCACCAATTTCAAGCAAAAAATGCGCCAGCATGTGGCATGGTTCACCGCGGTGGTGCTGTGCTGTTTTGGTGCGGGTGAGGGAGGGTCAGAAGCGGTCGCGCCCCTGTACCCGGGCCACAAGGCGCAGATCGGGTCCGAGCCGGTCCACGGAGACGTACTCGAGCGCGGTGCCATCCGCCAGCGCCTGCAGGGGTGCAGCCTGGGCGATGCCCAGGCCCGGACCGAGCAGCCGGGGGGCTAGGTAGAGCAGCAACTCGTCCACCAGCCCTTCGCGCAAGAAGGAGCCGTTGAGCTTGTGGCCCGCCTCCACGTGCAATTCGTTGATGGCACGCCGGCCCAGGTCCTGGAGCATGGCGCCCAGGTCCACCTTGCCCTGGGGGTTGGGAAGGCAGATCACCGTAGCGCCGTGGTTCTCCAGGGCTGCTTTTTTCGCCGTATCGTCGCTTGCGGTGTAGATGAGGCAGGTGCGGCCCGGGATGGAGAACAGGCGCGCCTGCAGCGGGGTCTGCAACTGGCTGTCCACGATCACCAGGTGCGGCTGGCGCGGCGTGGCGACATCGCGCACATCGAGGCGCGGGTCGTCATCGAGCACGGTGCCGATGCCCGTGAGCACGGCGCAGGCGCGGGCGCGCCAGGCATGGCCATCGGCCCGGGCTGCGGGTGAGGTGATCCACTGGCTCTGCCCGTTGGCCAGCGCGGTGGTGCCGTCCAGGGAGGCGGCGGTCTTCAGGCGCACCCAGGGCGTGCCGCGCACCATGCGGCTGAAGAAGCCGATGTTGAGTTCGCGCGATTCCGTCGCGCCAGGGCCTGCGACCACCTCCACGCCGGCAGCGCGCAGGCGCGCAAAACCCTGGCCCGAGACCAGGGGGTTGGGGTCGGCCAGGGAGGCCACCACCTTGCCGATGCCGGCACCGATCAGTGCATCGCAGCAGGGCCCTGTGCGGCCCTGGTGCGAGCAGGGCTCCAGCGTGACGTAGGCGGTAGCTCCCTGCACGCCGTTGCCCCGTGCGGCCGCATCGCGCAGCGCCATGACCTCGGCATGCGGGCCGCCGGCCTGCTGGGTGAACCCCTGGCCGAGGACCTGGCCGTCGGGCGTGGTGATCACGCAGCCCACGCGCGGATTGGGGTTGGAAAGACAAAGCGCCTGAGTGGCTAGCTCAAGCGCTTTGGTGGTGTGTTGCTGTTCCGAAGAGGTCGCCATGGTGGCGTGCATGCTAGCGCATGCGGGGCCTGACGGATTGTGGCGGGGTCACGTCACTTGTTCCAGCACTCGGGGATGGTTGCCCCCGCTGAAAGGGGCGAGGCTCCGCGCACACCTGCCTGGGTAAGCGTCAATTCACCACACTTGTCGGTTGCCTGGGGTGTTCCTGTCTTGCGCGTGGCCGTCAGGGTGAAGGTGCTGGCTGTGCCCGCAACGGCAATGCCATAACGCTTGCTGGTGTCTCCCGTCCAGCTCAGTTGCGTTGGAAGGGTGAACGCTGCCACAGAAGTGGGGTACACACCGTTGGCCGTGGCTGCACGTTCCATGTACTGCGCCGCCTGCAACAACCCGGCCCGTGCATCGGCCCGATGCCCGCGCCGGATGTATTCGTTGTAGCTGGGCAGAGCGATGGCCGTGAGGACGCCGACAATGGCCACCACGGTCATCAGCTCGATCAATGTGAAACCCCTGTTGCTCTTGTGGCGCATGTGTGCGTACTCCTTGGTATCGGGCTTCATTATTGCAGTTGGCGCCAGCTCGGACGCATGGGTTGCTCGGGCATGCGGGCCCAGTCCGTGCCGGAGGCTATCTCCTTGCCTGTTGAATCCTTGCCTTTGATCTCGCCCTTGATCGAAATCGTCCTCTTTCCTGTCGTGGAGCTTGTCGCTCCCGGGGAGATCGTCATTCTGGACGTTTCTCCGTCGGCGGCCTTGTTGTAGATGCCATCTCCATTGGTGTCCATTACTTGCACGCTAGGCCGCTTCCCATCCATGATGTTAAGCAAGGTGACATAGGCTTTCTCAGGCGTGCCGGAGGGCTCGCAGGATTCGGCCCCTGTGGCATTGCCCCCGTATGCAGGGGTGGTCGACCAAACTACCAAGTTGTTGCTACCATCGAAGAACGTCAAGGGCCGGAGCACGCGCTCACTGCTGACCTGGAAGTCAAAATACCAACCTTGATTGACGGCGCCTTTCGTCTTGTCGTAATTGACGGCGTTGTCACTCATTTTCCAGAATTTCCAGTCTGAGTTGACGCCGCCACCCGAAATGCCGGCTGCTGATGTCACCATTTCTTGTTTGACTAAGGTGGTGCGGCCACTTACGGCAACGGGCGTTACGCCATTGTCGCTGGTCACGGTATTCACGACCAGGTTACCACTGGTGGTTTGCTTGTATTTGGTGTTGTCATGAATGGAGTAAACGCTTTGTACATCTGTGCTGATGCGATGGGCATCAGTGACATTGACCCCTGTGCCAAAAGAGACCATCACGCCGCCCACGCCCCGGTCATTGGCTTTGACAATAGGGGGGGCCGATATGGGTTGGCGCTTGCCATCAATATAGGTCGCCACGAACAGGGGCTTGGATGAGCCGCTGAATTCAGCAACTTTCCAACTGGATGCCGTTTGACTGGTCAGGTCGAATTTCCAGAGATTGCCTTTCAGATCGCCTGCGTAAGCCACATCCACCTTGCCGTCGCTGTTGAAGTCCAGCAACTTGGGGGCCGATAGCCCGTTTGCCAGCACATTCGTATCTGTCACAGCGTTGACGGGGGTGCTGACGACTTGGGTGCCGGTGGCAACGATCTTTTTGAGTTCCTTGGCGCCATCCAGATACTGGATAAGCAGAACAGGGCGCTCATTCTTGCTGTTGTAGCCATTGCCCATGACCACAGCCCAGCGATTGTCGTTCATCAGCGCAATCTGCGTGGTCCGGAACGGATTGGCGTCATCCATGACCGGCGGGGCGAAAATATGTCCAATGTCCTCATCGTCGCTGCCCGCTGTCAGCGCTGCGCTCGGGTGGAGCGTCTTGTCCATGACCACCGCGTTGGCCGCTTTGGCCGTAGTGAAATCAGACGGAACGGTCGCTCCCGTGCCAGGCTGCGTCACATTCATGACGAAATAGCCTTTGCCTCCGGCGCCCAAAGTGCCCACTAGGAGGGTTCGCCAATCCGGCGAATATCCCGAGACCGATTTGTCCGCGATATCCACATCCCCGGTAAACGGCGAACCATCCACATAGTAGCGGTGGGTGTAGCTGGGGTCGCTGAGCTTGTACAGTTCGGGAATGACGGCTTTAGGCACGTAGGCAATCTTTTCCTCGCCATCGGTTGCGGAAAAACCGTGCAGCATGCCGTCATTGCCGCCCACGTAGATCATGGGCAGGCGATTTCTCAGCGAGGCTGCAAATGCCTTGTAACCCTTGTGCGGGTAGTTGCTGGCTGGCGAAGCCACATACCAGACATTGGAGTTGATGATGTCGCCTTGCCGGGAGTCGCGCACGCGGAACGGCGCCGACGTGGTGCCGCCTTCTTTGGTCCGATCGCCTCGGAGGAATGCGATACGGTCTTGGCCCTTCGAGTCTGTGTTCAGCGTTGCCTTTTGAGTGGCGCTCAGTTTGGTGACCCCAGTCTCCCATTCGAACGATACGCCTCCGTTGGTCAGATCATTCGTCGTAAGGATCACGCGATTGGTGATGGAGGTCAGCGCATCCAATTTCTGAGCCGTGGATTTGCGGTCCTTGGGGACGGGCAGGCCTGTATTGGTGCCCCATCCAGGGTCCGGGCTGAAGGCTCCTGTAGGATCGATCTTGTCTGCATATACATATCCAGACCATCGTTTGGGATCGTAACCTGCTACGAAGCGGCTGATGTCCGTGCGGGAGTTTGTGCTCGCACTCGCGCCCATAGTGCCCACATCCGAAGAATTTTGCAGGTTGATGGTTTCCAGGATATTGCGAAAGGCTTCTTTCAAGTCGTATTTCCGGCCCGGACCCGTTGGATAAAATTTACCCCGACTGTTGATGGCCATATGCCACAGCTCTGCAGGGTTGTTCGCATTCAGGTCACCGAACGTCGTTGGCGACCACAGTGCAGTTCCCTGAACCAAACCTGAGTAGTCACCTCCATAGTTGTCATCGGTCGTGGAATCCCAAGTGGGATCACTGGGCCAGGAGTACGCATCTTTTCCGTAACCAATTGTGTACTGCACCACGTGTTGCCAGGTCGCGGGATTGTGTTTAGGGTTCCAGTACCTTTGCAGTGCCACGGCGCCAAATGTTTCTGTGGATGGCACCCCATCGGTTGTGCTGGGCTTGAGGTCGTTTGTAATGCCGGTCTGCAAATCCTCGGACCACATTTTCATAGCCCAGTCGGCGAGCAAATTCGAAAGCGCACCTCGATAGACGTTGGTCTGTGCCGACGTTGTGCTATAAGCGGTACCGTCCGGTAGTGTAAAATTGGTGTTGTCTGTATTGCCGGGGCGTACCGTCGCATCTTGGCCATTCCAAGCGCCATCGGTCATGAAGATCTGGTAGGAGCGACGGCAGCCCATATAAGGCTCTTCGGTAGTTCCGGGTTTGGAGGCCCAGGGGCTATTGATGCTTTTTGCCGTCTTCATGTAATCGTACGTCTGCTTCATCATTCTGTGCGATGGCGTACCATTGTTGGCCTTCAAATTCGAGGCAAAAGTAAGAAAATTCGTTCTGTGTGTATCATCCAGAATCTTCATCGAGTTGATGGCACCCGGGGTCAGGTTGCCTGCTCCAGGTGAGCCGCCGTTGTTCCACATCGCCTGCCACGCAAGTCGAATCTTCCCATCGGGCAGAAGCAATTTGTCATTGAAGACATCTGCCAGTGCGGCCTTCAGTGCTGTGATCTTGACTGGCGTGCCTGCGCCGTTAATGTTTTCACCCATACTGCCCGAATCATCAACAGTTACAACGACATTGGGCGTTGGTGGAATGGCCACAAGGCCTGGAGGAAGCTGGGAAAGGTCCAAGGGGGCGGCGACAACCACATAGGGCGCGAACATTGAACCAATCAGCGCGCAAACAACGCTTTTCTTGAAGATCTTGTGGGTTTTCATGAAAACTTCTCCAATTAGTTTTTCAGTTTTTGGCGTACAAAGGTGGACTGAAGAACAACCTGGGTGCTCGGTTTCAGTCCATGTGCGATCGCCGTAATTCGGTAGGCAATATTGGGTTTGAGGTTCAGGCCCAAATTGGAGTCTCCATTGGTGATCAAGCCTGAATTCCCTGCGTTGCTGTCATAGGGCATGATTTCAATCCAGTACCAGCCACCCTCGGTAGGGCTGGTGGTTGTCTGGTTGAGTTTGAGGATGGGATTGCTTGCATTGCCAGTCGTTGCCCCGGTGAATTGACCATATCTCGCCCCTACGCCGTTGGCCATCATGGAGGTCAAAGTGGTTTTGCTGTTCCAGAAATCCTGGTTGGTAATGCGCTTCAGGCAAAGGCCCTTCTCGCACTTTGTGGCCGCGTTGTCCAGTTGGGCCAAAATATCACCGGTTTCCTTGTCTTCGCTTGGAATCCAGACGGTATTTATGGCATTGGGGACGCGGCACACCTCCGGTTTTCCAGAAACCGGCACGCACGATGCGCCGTCGCTGCGTTCGCCCCGAATATCGAATTCAGCGTCCTGTATCAATGCCTGGGCTGCTTCAAAGGCGCGCTGGTAATCTGCGTCGTTGCCAACCACCATTTCGTTGAATATGGCCGTGCGCGATCCCCACAAGGCAATGAGAGACGATAGGAGGACCAAGACAATCACCACAAAAAGTGATATGCCTTGCTGTGAAGATTTTTGAGGCCTGCGTTGCATGATTTTTTTCTCGAATGTTTCAGCCTGCCAGACCTTGGCTGCGCAGTTGGTAGACCGAGCGGAAGGTCATGTGCATGCGATTTTTTCGCGTGCCAGTCAGCGTCGTCATATCCAGATCGGTGCCATCACATTGCTTGTAGCTGCTGCCTGCAGGCAATTCGATCGCTTCCGTACCATAGAGGGAGAGGCATACTTCGATGCCAAAAACACGGGTCCAATCGGCGCCAACGGTTGTGGCGTTCACGTATTGGATTTTTGGATCTCCTGTCACCGCATCCGTCTGGACCAGGTAGCGAACTTGAAAATCGGCTACGTTTTGAAGGATCGGTTGCCGGGTCCCATCAGAACCAGCACATACCAACTCGTTCGTCGTGGTGTTCAAGGCAAACTGGCTTTGCACCAGCGTGGGTTTGGCTGCATCCAGTAGACCCAGGCAATTGCGGAACTGAGAGGCCTCTGTGGCGGATGACGTCAGGGATTCCGTATAGTTTCGATAGCCCGTGGTCAACTTGAACTCGCTCGCCGCAGGGGCGTCTTTGCCGGAAAGGGTGTTGACCGTGGGGTCGAAATCCGTGGCCTTGGTCTCGAATGCGACCGGATCGGCGGTGTCAATGGCAGCAGCTGCCTGCTTTTGGGATGCCAGATTCAGTCGCAGCGAGCCAGCCTGCCGCAACTGCTGGCCAAACACGCGAAATCCATAGGCTGCTTGCTGCTGCAGTTGGCTGGCATCGCTGACCGTGCCGGAAACCCCGCGAGACACCATCAGCGCGCCCAGGGCCACAGTGATGGTCAACAAGCCGATGGTGATGCCGACCATCAGTTCAATGAGGGTGGCACCGCCTTGCGCGTTCGGCGAAATTTTGCGTGGAGTCGCTGGTTTGCGGTCAAGCGCGCGATCCATGCCGATGGGGTGATGGGGGGTCATGGGCGTATTCTTTGAGCGGAGCTTTTGGATGCGTATGCCGACAAGCTGAACGGGCATCAATTAGGTTTTCGACGTGGGGCAATAAAACCGTGGCGTGGAATCCAGTGTGTAAGCGGCGCAGCGCGTGTTGAGCGGGATGTACTGCAGATGGCAGCTGCTGTTCGCGGGACAGGTGATTCCAGAGCCCCCTATGGTGGTTGCAACCAGTGGCGTCTTGTAACCGGTGGCGCTTGTATCGGTGCTGCGTTCGTTCTCGCGCCAACTCACCATGACCCCGAGCTGCCTGCGGCTGCCATCGGTTTCGTCCGCCACCACGAAGATCTCGGCATCTGCTCCGGGTAAGTTGGTCTTCACCAACTGTTTCCACTGGGTAATGTCATAGACTGCGAGTTGGCTGTTGTCGCAGGCCGAAGTCTTGCAGTCGCCTCCGGTGGGCGTGGCTCCGAAGGCAGATTTGTAGCTGTTGATGTTGCCCAGTGCATTGGGGTTGACCTTCATGCGCTCGCTCAGGTCTTCGATCAGCCGGATGGCCTGCGCCCTGCGCACGCCGGTCTGGGTGTCCGACAGGGTGCGCATCTGTACGCCCAGAATTCCCAGGATGCCCAAGGACATGACGACAATGGCGACCAGCGATTCGATCAGGCTGACACCGTGTTGCGCGGACTTGTTGCCGCGAGGCAGGCTGGGCATGGCGCGCGCAGCAAATGTTGTACCGCCTCCCTTTGCGGCGAAGGTCGTGAATGTCAGCATGTCTCGGTGCCTTTCTTGCGAACGATGCGGCCACCCGAGCCTGCGCACAGGCGCGCCGCACTGATGTCGGTATTGGGTTTGCCCCCCGGTGTGATAGTGAAAGCCAGATTGGTTGGCGCGCCGGGGCCGGCCCCGCTCTTGTGTGCCATCATTCCCCAGCGATCCACTGTGATGCTGCCTGTGGATCCTGTCAGGGCAATATCCACGCGGGTGGGTTCGGTGCTGGCCTGCAGGTCTGTTGTGACGGCCCCATCGGTATGGCGGACTGTCCAGCCGCAGCCCCATCCCGTGCTAGATGTCGAATTGGCGCACGTGGGAGGGTTCATGTTGATGGTCACATTGCCGCCGCGCTTGATGGCTTCAGAGCGCGCCAGATACAAAGTGGCCGTCAAGCTCTCGGCGGTATCGCGCACGCGCCAGCGCTCAATTAGCGGTCGAAAGCTGGGGCCTGCCAGCGCAGTCAATGTCGCCACAATAGCCACGACGACCATGAGCTCAATGGCCGTGAATCCGTCATTGGGATGTATTGATCCGCCGGATGTGCGGATTTCTGACCAATGGTAAAAGCTTGGTGCTTGCATGATTTTCATATTAGGTGACCGGATGTGACGTGACCACGGTGTCCTGACCAGTGGCATGGAAGCCGGGACGAGCGGCCAAATGCGGTGTCCTGCAGGGGCGCCGTCGCTACATCGCCCGCATGCAATTGCTGGTGCATGCCTGGCGTTTCGCGCTTCCTGTTGCATTTGAGGTCATTTTGTCGCTTGCCTTTGGCGGGCTCCTGGAGTGGGGGTGCTCTTGGACGCATTCTGGGCATCCCCGTTGTCTTCGGCAAGCCAAAAAGACCCATTGCCCAGGGTGCAGGCTATAATCCGATGGTTTTGCATGGTGCAAGACGCACGCCACCGGCCTTTCCAGCGGGTGGCGCAAGTAAAAACCGGGGTCTTCGGCGTTCTGCTGCAGCCCCCATCCAAGGAAAAAACCAAATGATCGCATCCTCCATCAAGGCCGAAGTCGTCAAGGCCAACGCCCGTGCTGCCAACGATACTGGCAGCCCAGAAGTGCAAGTGGCCCTGCTGACGGCCCGCATCAACGAACTGACCCCCCACTTCAAGACGCATGCCAAGGACCACCACGGTCGCCGCGGCCTGCTGCGCATGGTGAGCCGTCGTCGCAAGCTGCTGGACTACCTCAAGGCCAAGGACGCTGAACGCTACACGGCCCTGATCGCCAAGTTGGGTCTGCGCAAGTAATCCCGATTGCATGCCAAAACGCCTGGGTTAGTCCGCTAGCTCAGGCGTTTTTTACTTCGGAGCCGCAAAACAGAGCGAAGCTGTGTCATTCCAACGGGCCTGCCGCCACCGCGCGCAGGGGCAGGTCCGCTGGAATGGCATCGTGTTCTGAATTGCCCTCCACGCCAGGCTGGCACTGTGCTGCCAGCTACAACATAAGGAGCTGAACATGAGCATTTTCAACAAAGTCACCAAGACCTTCCAATGGGGTGACAAGACCGTCATCATGGAAACGGGCGAAATCGCCCGCCAGGCCTCCGGTGCCGTGCTGGTGAACATCGACGACACCGTGGTGCTGGCCACCGTGGTGGCATCCAAGTCGGCCAAGCCCGGCCAGGACTTCTTCCCCCTGACGGTGGATTACATCGAGAAGACCTACGCCGCAGGCAAGATCCCCGGCAGCTTCTTCAAGCGCGAAGCCAAGCCCAGCGAACACGAAACCCTGACCAGCCGCCTGATCGACCGCCCGATCCGCCCGCTGTTCCCGGAGGGCTTCTTCAACGAAGTGCACGTGGTGATCCACACCGTGTCGCTGAACCCTGAAGTCGACGCCGACATCGCCGCCCTGATCGCCACCAGCGCCGCCCTGGCCATCTCCGGCATCCCGTTCACCGGCCCCATCGGCGCCGCGCGCGTGGGCTACATCAATGGCGAATACGTGCTGAACCCCGGCCAGACCGCGCGCAAGAGCTCGCAGATGGACCTGGTGGTGGCAGGTACCGAAGCCGCCGTGCTGATGGTGGAATCCGAAGCCCAGCAGCTGTCCGAAGAAATCATGCTCGGCGCCGTGGTGTTCGGCCACCAGCAGGGCAATGTGGCCATCAACGCCATCCATGACCTGGTGCGCGACGCTGGCAAGCCCGCATGGACCTGGCAAGCCCCCGCCAAGGACGAGGCCCTGATCGCCAAGGTTGGCGCCCTGGCCGATGACAAGCTCGCCGCCGCCTACCAGATCCGCAACAAGCAAAGCCGCACGCAAGCCTGCCGCGAAGCCTACGCTGCCGTGATGGCCGGCCTCAAGGCCGAAGGCGTGGAATTCGACGCCGTCAAGGTCGAAGGCATGCTGTTTGACATCGAAGCGCGCCTGGTGCGCAGCCAGATCCTGGCCGGTGAGCCGCGCATCGACGGCCGCGACACGCGCACCGTGCGCCCCATCGAGATCCGCAACAGCGTGCTGCCCCGTGCCCACGGCTCGGCCCTGTTCACGCGTGGTGAAACCCAGGCGCTGGTCGTGACCACGCTGGGTACCGAGCGCGATGCCCAGCGCATCGATGCCCTGGCTGGCGAGTACGAAGACCGCTTCATGATGCACTACAACATGCCTCCCTTCGCCACCGGCGAAGTGGGCCGCATGGGCTCGACCAAGCGCCGCGAAATCGGCCACGGCCGCCTGGCCAAGCGTGCCCTCGTGGCCGTGCTGCCGACCAAGGAAGAATTCCCCTACACCATGCGCGTGGTGTCGGAAATCACCGAATCCAATGGCTCCTCGTCCATGGCCTCGGTCTGCGGCGGCTGCCTGTCGATGATGGACGCCGGCGTGCCCATGAAGGCGCACGTGGCCGGTATCGCCATGGGCCTGATCAAGGATGCCAACCGCTTTGCCGTGCTGACCGACATCCTGGGTGATGAAGATCATCTGGGCGATATGGACTTCAAGGTCGCGGGTACCACCGCCGGTATCACCGCGCTGCAGATGGACATCAAGATCCAGGGCATCACCAAGGAAATCATGCAGGTCGCCCTGGCCCAGGCCAAGGAAGCGCGCATCCACATCCTGGGCAAGATGCAGGAAGCCATGGGCGAAGCCAAGACCGAGGTGTCCAACTTCGCGCCCAAGCTCTACACGATGAAGATCAACCCCGAGAAGATCCGTGACGTGATCGGCAAGGGTGGTTCCGTGATCCGTGCGCTGACCGAAGAAACCGGCTGCCAGATCAACATCGAGGAAGACGGCACCATCACCATCGCCGCCACCGACAACGCCAAGGCCGACGAAGCCAAGCGCCGCATCGAGCAGATCACGGCCGAAGTCGAAATCGGCAAGGTCTACGAAGGCCCTGTGACCAAGATCCTGGACTTCGGCGCCCTGATCAACCTGCTGCCCGGCAAGGACGGCCTGCTGCACATCAGCCAGATCGCGCACGAGCGCGTCGAGCGCGTCGGCGACTACCTGACCGAAGGCCAGATCGTCAAGGTCAAGGTCATGGAGACCGACGAAAAGGGCCGCGTCAAGCTGTCCATGAAGGCCCTGGCCGACCGCCCTGCGGGTGGTGGTTTCAGCGACCGCCCTGCGCCTGCAGAGCGTGGTGACCGCGAGCCCCGCCGCGACCATGGCCGCGATCGCCAGCCGGTCGACCAGCAACAGCAGCAGCAACAACAGCAGTCGCTGCCGTCGGACGACGCATCGGGCCAGGCGAACGGCTGATTGCCGCCTTGGCTGCCGCCGCCGGGTAGGTCGCTTGCAGCGGCCTGCCGCGGGCGGCGGTCAAGACCGGTGATATCCATGCCATCAACCACGGACCATCCTATGCAAGCGGTGGAGATTTCCTCGTTCGGCGCGCCCGAAGTGCTGCGCCTGGGCGAGCGCCCTGTGCCCGTACCGGCTGCGGGCGAGTTGCTGATCCGCGTGGGCGCCAGCGGCATCAACCGCCCTGACGTGCTGCAGCGCATGGGCCACTACGCGCCTCCGCCCGGTACCTCCGACCTTCCGGGGCTGGAAGTGGCGGGCGTGGTGCAGGCGGGGGATGCCGATGCCCTGGCCCGCTCGGGCCTGGCCATTGGCGACCGTGTCTGTGCGCTGGTTGCCGGTGGCGGCTATGCCCAGTGGTGTGTGGCGCCCGCCGAGCAGTGCCTGCCGGTGCCTGCCGGGTTCAGCGATGTCGAGGCGGCCTCGCTGCCCGAGACCTTCTTCACGGTGTGGAGCAATGTCTTCGATCGTGGCCGCCTGCAGGCGGGTGAAACCCTGCTGGTGCAGGGTGGTACCAGCGGCATCGGCGTCACGGCCATTCAGTTGGCCCGCGCCTTTGGCGCGACGGTGATCGCCACGGCGGGCAGCGACGAAAAGTGCCAGGCCTGCCTCGATCTGGGTGCGCACCATGCCATCAACTACAAGTCGCAGGACTTCGTGGTGGAGGCCAGGCGCATCACCGACGGCAAGGGCGTCGATGTGGTGCTGGACATGGTGGCTGGCGGCTACGTCGCGCGCGAGGTCGAGTGCCTCGCCGAGGATGGCCGCATCGTCATCATCGCCGTGCAGGGCGGGGTCAAGAGCGAGGTGAATGCCGGCCTGGTGCTGCGCCGCAGGCTCACCATCACCGGCTCCACCCTGCGTCCGCGCTCGGTGGCCTTCAAGGGGGCCGTTGCCCGCGCGCTGCGCGAGCAGGTGTGGCCCTTGTTGGCGGCGGGTACGGTGCGTCCGGTCATCCACAGCACCTTCGCTGCGGCCGATGCGGCCAAGGCGCATGCCCTGATGGAATCCAACCAGCATGTTGGCAAGATTGTTTTGACGTGGTGAACATGAAAAAGAAGCTCATCGCAGGCAACTGGAAAATGAACGGCGGCCTGGCCGCCAACGAGGCCTTGCTGCAGGCATTGCTGCAGGGTGTGGCCTCGGCCGCGCCGCAGTGCGATGTTGCCGTGGCCGTTCCGGCGCCTTATCTGGCGCAGGTGCAGGCCCTGGTGGCCGGCTCGGGCATCGCCCTGGCGGCCCAGGATGTGTCGGCGCACGAGCAGGGCGCCTACACCGGCGAGGTGTCGGCCGCCATGCTCAAGGAGTTCGGTGCCCGCTATGTGCTGGTGGGGCATTCCGAGCGCCGCCAGTACCATGGCGAAACCGATGCCGTCGTGGCCATCAAGGCGCAGCGCGCGCTGGCTCTGGGCGTCACGCCCATCGTCTGCGTGGGTGAAACCCTGGCCGAGCGCGATGCCGGCGAAACCGAAGCGGTCGTCAAGCGCCAGCTGGCTGCAGTGATCCACCTCAATGGCCACTGCATCAGCGAGATCGTGGTGGCGTACGAGCCGGTCTGGGCCATCGGCACCGGCCGCACGGCCACGCCCGAGCAGGCCCAGGCCGTGCATGCAGTGCTGCGCGCGCAGCTGGCCGCAGCCAGCGAGCACGCCGACCGCGTGCACCTGCTGTATGGCGGCAGCATGAATGCTGCGAATGCGGCCGAACTGCTGGCGCAAACCGACATCGATGGTGGTCTCGTGGGCGGTGCCTCGCTCAAGGCCGGCGATTTCTTGCAGATCATGGGTGCGGCCTCTGCGGGCCGCGCCTGAAGCTATTCAAATCAGGAGTAAACAGAGAATGAATGTGATCGTGAACGTGGTTCTGGCGGTGCAGATGCTCACCGCCCTGGGAATGATCGGGTTGATCCTGATCCAGCACGGCAAGGGTGCCGACATGGGTGCTGCCTTTGGCAGCGGCAGCTCGGGCAGCCTGTTTGGCGCCAGCGGCAGTGCCAACTTCCTGTCGCGCACCACGGCGGTGCTGGCGGCGGTGTTCTTTGCCGCTACGCTGGCTCTGGCATACTTCGGCAATGCGCGCCCCGCCAGCTCTGGCAGCGTGCTCGAAGCGCCAGCAGCGACTTCGCCCGCGCCAGCGTCTGCGGCATCGGGTGCAGCCCCTGCGGTGATTCCTGTGCCCGTGGTGCCGGCGTCCGGCGCGGCACAGATCCCGACCAAATAATCTGCACTAATTTGGGCCCTGAACTGCAGAGCAGGGTTTTTACGGAGTAGAATCCTGGATTGTCTGGAAAGCCAAAACCGCAAGGTTCCTCATGCCATCCAGGCACATACATCCAGCCGTCGTGGTGAAATTGGTAGACACGCTATCTTGAGGGGGTAGTGGCGAAAGCTGTGCGAGTTCGAGTCTCGCCGACGGCACCAAAACAAAGGCCTCCCCGACATGACCCAGCAAGGGTCATGTCGGGCCAGGCCACAGCGGTGAGCACATCCTCCAGATGAACCTCGATCAGTACCTCCCCGTCCTCTTGTTCATCCTGGTCGGCATCGCCGTTGGCGTGGTGCCCCTTGTCATCGGATATGTCCTCGGTCCCAACCGCCCGGACGACGCCAAGAATTCTCCCTACGAGTGTGGCTTTGAAGCCTTCGAGGATGCGCGCATGAAGTTCGACGTGCGCTACTACCTCGTCGCCATTCTCTTCATCCTGTTCGACCTCGAAATCGCGTTTCTCTTCCCGTGGGCGGTCACGCTCCATGAGGTGGGTGCCGCCGGTTTCGTTGCCGTGGTGATCTTCCTGACGATCCTCGTCGTGGGCTTTGCCTACGAGTGGAAAAAGGGCGCCCTCGATTGGGAATGACAGCGGGCTTCAACAAGGACTGATGCAATGATTGAAGGCGTGATGAAGGAAGGCTTCATCACCACGAGCTATGACTCCGTGGTGAATTGGGCCAAAACCGGCTCGCTGTGGCCCATGACGTTCGGTCTGGCCTGCTGCGCTGTCGAAATGATGCATGCGGCGGCTGCGCGCTACGACATCGGTCGCTTCGGTGCCGAGGTGTTCCGTGCCAGCCCCCGCCAGTCCGATCTGATGATCGTGGCCGGCACGCTGTGCAACAAGATGGCGCCTGCGCTGCGCAAGGTGTACGACCAGATGTCGGAGCCCCGCTGGGTGCTGTCGATGGGCTCGTGCGCCAATGGCGGCGGCTACTACCACTACAGCTACTCCGTGGTGCGCGGATGCGACCGCATCGTGCCCGTGGATGTCTACGTGCCGGGCTGCCCGCCCACGGCGGAAGCGCTGATCTACGGCATCATCCAGCTGCAGCAGAAGATCCGCCGCACCAACACCATTGCGCGTGTCTGAGGGTTGACGATGACATCTGTTGCCATTCGCCCTGAAAAAATCAAGGACACCGTCGCTGCCGTGCTGGGCGACAAGGTCCGCAAGATCCATGTGGCCCTCGAAGAGGTCACCGTCGAGGTCTCCGCCGCCGACTACCTGGCTGCCATGCAGCAGCTGCGCGATGCGCCCGGCTGCCAGTTCGAGCAGCTGATCGACCTGTGCGGTGTGGACTACTCGGCCTACGCCGACGAGGTCAACGAAGGCGCGCGCTACTGCGTGGTGTCGCACCTGCTGTCCGTCAGCCTGAACCAGCGCCTGCGCGTCAAGGTGTTCTGCGCCGACGACGATTTCCCGGTCGTGGCCTCGGTGGCCGACCTGTGGAATTCGGCCAACTGGTACGAGCGCGAAGCGTTCGACCTGTTCGGTATCGTGTTTGATGGCCACAACGACCTGCGCCGCATCCTGACCGACTATGGCTTCATCGGCCACCCCTTCCGCAAGGACTTCCCGCTGTCCGGCCATGTCGAGATGCGCTACGACGCCGAGCAGCGCCGGGTGGTCTACGAGCCGGTGTCGATCGAGCCGCGCGAGATCACGCCGCGCATCATCCGCGAAGACAAGTACGGAGGCCTGCACTAAGGCGCCCTGCGCCCCACGTGACCCACCATGGCTGAAATCAAGAACTACTCCCTGAACTTCGGACCGCAGCACCCTGCAGCGCACGGCGTGCTGCGCCTGGTGCTCGAGCTCGACGGCGAAGTCGTGCAACGCGCCGACCCCCACATCGGCCTGTTGCACCGCGCCACCGAAAAGCTGGCCGAGCACAAGACCTACATCCAGTCGCTGCCCTACATGGACCGCCTGGACTACGTGTCGATGATGTGCAACGAGCACGCCTACTGCCTGGCCATCGAGAAGCTGCTGGGCCTGGAAGTGCCCGAGCGCGCGCAGTACATCCGCGTGATGTTCTCCGAGATCACGCGCCTGCTGAACCACCTGATGTGGCTCGGTTCGCACGGCAATGACTGCGGCAGCTCCACCATCCTGATCTACACCTTCCGCGAGCGCGAAGACCTGTTCGACATGTACGAAGCCGTCTCCGGCGCGCGCATGCATGCGGCGTACTTCCGTCCTGGCGGCGTCTACCGCGACCTGCCGGACAGCATGCCGCAGTACAAGGTCAGCAAGATCAAGAACGCCAAGGCCCTGGAGGCCATGAACCAGAACCGCAAGGGTTCGCTGCTCGACTTCATCGACGACTTCACGAAGCGCTTCCCGGGCTGCGTGGACGAGTACGAGACCCTGCTCACCGACAACCGCATCTGGAAGCAGCGCACGGTGGGCATCGGCGTGGTGCCGCCCGAACGCGCGCTCAACCTGGGCATGACCGGCCCCATGATCCGCGGCTCCGGCATCGCCTGGGACCTGCGCAAGACCCAGCCCTACGATGTCTACGACCGCATGGACTTCGACATCCCGGTGGGCAAGACGGGCGACTGCTATGACCGCTACCTCGTGCGTGTGCAGGAGATGCGCGAGTCCAACCGCATCATCAAGCAGTGCGTGGACTGGCTGCGCGCCAATCCGGGTCCTGTCATTACCGACAACCACAAGGTGGCTGCGCCCGATCGTGAATCCATGAAGTCGAACATGGAGGAGTTGATCCACCATTTCAAGCTCTTCACCGAAGGTTTCCACGTGCCCGAAGGCGAAGCCTACGCCGCCGTGGAACACCCCAAGGGCGAGTTCGGCATCTACCTGGTGAGCGACGGTGCCAACAAGCCCTACCGCCTGAAGATCCGTGCGCCCGGCTTTGCGCACCTGGCCACGCTCGATGAAATGGCGCGCGGCCACATGATTGCCGACGCCGTGGCCATCATCGGCACCATGGATATCGTGTTCGGGGAGATTGACCGATGAGTAACACCGAAGCGAAGAACCAGACCGCTGGCGCCATCACCGAGGCGACGCTCGCCCGCTTTGCGCGCGAAGTCGCCAAGTACCCGCCCGAGCAGAAGCAGTCGGCCGTGATGGCCTGCCTGTCCATCGTGCAGCAGGAGCAGGGCTGGGTCAGCACCGCGAGCGAGGCCGTGATCGCCGACTACCTGGGCATGGCCCAGATCGCGGTGCACGAAGTCACCACGTTCTACAACATGTACAACCAGCAGCCGACGGGCAAGTACAAGCTCAACGTCTGCACCAACCTGCCTTGCCAGCTGCGCGACGGCCAGAAGGCGCTGCACCACCTCGAGAAGAAGCTCGGCGTGACCATGGGCGAGACCACGCCCGACGGCCTGTTCACGCTGCAGCAGTGCGAGTGCCTGGGCGCCTGCGCCGATGCGCCCGTGATGCTGGTCAACGACCGCACCATGTGCAGCTTCATGGACAATGACAAGCTCGACCAGCTGGTCGACGGCCTCAAGGCAGCGGAAGGACAAGCATGACCACCGCCGCACAGATCCTCTCGCAGTTCCAGGCCACCGGTGTCCAGACCTGCTTTCACGACCGCCACATCGAACCGCAGATCTACGCGGGCCTCGATGGCACGAACTGGAGCATCAAGGACTACGAGGCGCGCGGTGGCTACCAGGCCCTGCGCAAGATCCTGGCCCAGGGTGAAGGCGCAGGCCTCACCCAGGACCAGGTGATCGCCACCGTCAAGGAGTCGGGCCTGCGCGGCCGCGGCGGTGCGGGTTTCCCCACCGGCCTCAAGTGGAGCTTCATGCCCCGCTCGTTCCCTGGCCAGAAGTACCTGGTGTGCAACTCCGACGAAGGCGAGCCAGGCACCTGCAAGGACCGCGACATCCTGCAGTTCAACCCGCACATCGTCATCGAAGGCATGATCATCGCGGCCTACGCGATGGGCATCTCCGTGGGCTACAACTACATCCACGGCGAAATCTTCCAGACCTACGACCGCTTCGAAGAAGCGCTCGAAGAGGCGCGTGCCGCCGGCTACCTGGGCGACAAGATCCTGGGCAGCAACTTCAGCTTCCAGCTGCATGCCGCGCACGGCTTCGGCGCCTACATCTGCGGCGAAGAGACCGCACTGCTCGAATCGCTCGAAGGCAAGAAGGGCCAACCGCGCTTCAAGCCGCCGTTCCCCGCCAGCTTCGGCCTGTACGGCAAGCCCACCACCATCAACAACACCGAGACCTTCGCGGCGGTGCCATGGATCATCCGCAACGGTGGCCAGGCCTACCTCGAATGCGGCAAGCCGAACAACGGCGGCACCAAGATCTTCTCGGTCTCGGGTGACGTGGAAAAGCCCGGCAACTACGAAGTGCCCATGGGCACGCCGTTCGCCAAGCTGCTCGAACTCGCCGGTGGCGTGCGCAAGGGCCGCCAGCTCAAGGCCGTGATCCCTGGAGGCTCGTCCTCCCCGGTGTTGCCGGCTTCCATCATCATGGAATGCACGCTGGACTACGACTCCATCGCCAAGGCCGGCTCGATGCTGGGCTCGGGCGCCGTCATCGTGATGGACGACTCCCGCAGCATGGTCGAGAGCCTGCTGCGCCTGTCCTATTTTTACTCGCACGAGTCCTGCGGCCAGTGCACGCCGTGCCGCGAAGGCACGGGCTGGATGTGGCGCGTGATCGACCGGATCCAGCATGGCCAGGGGCGCGATGGCGACCTGAACCTGCTCAATTCGGTGGCAGACAACATCCAGGGCCGCACCATCTGCGCACTGGGTGACGCAGCGGCCATGCCGGTGCGCGCCATGATCAAGCACTTCCGTCCGGAATTCGAAGCGCTGATCCGCCAAGAGAAGACCCCCCAGGCTTCCACCTCCGCCTGATCGCGAGAAACGCATATGGTTGAAATCGAACTCGACGGGCAGAAGGTAGAAGTCGCTGAAGGCTGCATGGTGATGCATGCAGCCGAAAAGGCCGGCACCTACATTCCCCATTTCTGTTACCACAAGAAGCTGTCCATTGCCGCCAACTGCCGCATGTGCCTGGTGGATGTGGAAAAGGCCCCCAAGCCCATGCCTGCCTGCGCCACGCCGGTGACGCAGGGCATGATCGTGCGCACCAAGAGCGACAAGGCCATCAAGGCCCAGCAGTCGGTCATGGAATTCCTGCTGATCAACCACCCGCTGGACTGCCCCATCTGCGACCAGGGCGGCGAGTGCCAGCTGCAGGACCTGGCCGTGGGCTACGGCGGTTCCTCCTCGCGCTACGAGGAAGAAAAGCGCGTGGTCTTCCACAAGGACGTGGGCCCGCTGATCTCCATGGAAGAGATGAGCCGCTGCATCCACTGCACCCGCTGCGTGCGCTTCGGCCAGGAAGTGGCCGGCGTGATGGAGCTCGGGATGATCCACCGCGGCGAGCACTCCGAGATCACCACCGTGGTGGGCGATACCGTGGACTCCGAGCTGTCGGGCAACATGATCGACATCTGCCCCGTGGGCGCGCTCACGAGCAAGCCGTTCCGCTACAGCGCCCGCACCTGGGAACTGTCGCGCCGCCGCTCCGTCAGCCCGCACGACTCCACCGGTGCCAACCTCATCGTGCAGGTCAAGAACCACAAGGTCATGCGTGTCGTTCCGTTCGAGAACGAAGCCGTGAACGAATGCTGGATCGCCGACCGTGACCGCTTCTCGTACGAATCGCTCAACAGCGACGAGCGCCTGACCCAGCCCATGCTCAAGCAGGGCGGCGTCTGGAAGACCGTCGACTGGCAGACTGCGCTCGAGTACGTGGCCAACGGCTTGAAGAACATCAAGAACGACCACGGCGCCAACAGCATCGGCGCTCTGGTCAGCCCGCACAGCACGCTCGAAGAGCTGTACCTGGCCTCCGCCCTGGTGCGCGGCCTGGGCAGCGACAGCATCGACTACCGCCTGCGCAACGCCGAGTTCGCGGCGCCCGAAGGCATCCGCTGGCTCGGTACGTCCATCGCCTCCCTGTCCACGCTGCAACGCGTGCTGGTGGTGGGCTCCAACCTGCGCAAGGACCATCCGCTGTTCGCCCTGCGCGTGCGCCATGCCGTGCGCCACGGCGCCCAGCTGAGCGTGGTCGACTCCTCCGTCGGCGACTGGGCCATGCCCATCAAGCACCAGCTGCTGCAGGACGCCAGCCAGTGGGTGCAGGCCCTTGGTTCCGTGGCTTCGGCCATTGCCCAGGAAAAGAACGTGGCGGCGCCGGCTGGCGCAGCCCAGGCCACCGAGGCCAGCCTGGCCATCGCCCGCTCGCTGCTGGGTGGTGAGCGCAAGGCCGTGCTGCTGGGCAATGCCGCCGCGCACCATGGCCAGGCCGCAGCGCTGCTGGCCCTGGCCAACTGGATCGGCGAGCAGACCGGCGCCACCGTCGGCTACCTGACCGAAGCCGCCAACACCGTGGGTGCCCAGTTCGCGGGAGCCCATCCCGTGGGCAGCGGCCTGAACGCAGGCCAGATGCTGGCCGGCGGCCTCAAGGCCGTGCTGCTGCTCAACACCGAGCCCGCCTTCGACGCGGCCAACGGTGCGCAAGCCGCCGCGGCCATCGGCCAGGCGCAGATGGTCGTGACCCTGAGCCCCTTCAAGGCCAACATGGACATCAGCGATGTGCTGCTGCCCATCGCCCCGTTCACCGAGACCTCGGGCAGCTTCGTCAACGCCGAAGGGCGCCTGCAGAGCTTCCACGCCGTGGTGCGCCCGCTGGGCGACACGCGTCCCGCCTGGAAGGTGCTGCGCGTGCTGGCCAACGTGCTCGGCGTGCCCGGTTTCGACTTCGAGACCTCGCAGGACGTGCTGGCCCGTGCCACCAACGCACCTGCAGGCAAGCTGGCCATGCTGCCGGCCGAGCAACTGTCCAATGCCGTGGCCCAGGTTCCGCAAACTGCGGCACCCGTGGGTGAGCCGGCGGTGGCCTCCATCTACCAACTCGATGGCCTGGTGCGCCGCGCCACCTCGCTGCAATTGACAGCCGATGCCCGCATGGCGGCCGGTGAAGGAGTGGCGGCATGATCGACGCGCTGTACAACGGCGGGCTGAACCTCCTGCCATTCGCCTGGTGGACGGGCGCTGCCTGGCCCGTGCTCTGGATCCTGCTCAAGATCGTCGTGATCGTCGCGCCCCTGATGGGTGCGGTGGCCTACCTCACGCTGTGGGAGCGCAAGCTGCTCGGTTTCATGCAGGTGCGCCACGGCCCCAACCGGGTCGGCCCCATGGGCCTGCTGCAGCCGCTGGCCGACGGCCTGAAGCTGATGACCAAGGAAATCATCCAGCCTGCGGCCGCCAGCAAGGGCCTGTTCGTGCTGGGTCCGCTGATGGCCATCATGCCGGCGCTCGCCGCCTGGGTGGCGATCCCCTTCGGTCCCGACGTGGCGCTGGCCAACGTCAATGCCGGCCTGCTGCTGGTGATGGCGATTACCTCCATCGAAGTCTATGGCGTGATCATCGCCGGCTGGGCATCGAACTCCAAGTACGCCTTCCTGGGGGCACTGCGCGCCTCGGCGCAGATGGTGAGCTATGAAATCGCCATGGGCTTTTGCTTCCTGGTGGTGATCATGGTCTCGGGCAGCATGAACCTGACCGAAATCGTGATGTCCCAGTCCCGCGGCATGGCCGCCGACAAGGGCCTGGTGTTCCTGTCCTGGAACTGGCTGCCCCTGCTGCCGATCTTCCTGGTGTACCTGATCTCCGGCGTGGCCGAGACCAACCGCCACCCCTTCGACGTAGTCGAAGGCGAAGCCGAAATCGTGGCTGGCCACATGGTCGAGTACTCGGGCATGGGTTTCGCCGTGTTCTTCCTGGCCGAATACGCCAGCATGTGGCTGGTGTCCATCCTGGCGGCGCTGATGTTCCTGGGCGGCTGGCTGTCGCCCATCGACAGCGTGCTGTTCAACTGGATTCCGGGCTGGATCTGGCTCGGCATCAAGACCTTCGTCGTGGTCTCCATGTTCATCTGGATCCGCGCCACCTTCCCGCGCTTCCGCTATGACCAGATCATGCGTCTGGGCTGGAAGATCTTCATTCCGGTCACCCTGGTGTGGCTGCTCATCGTCGGCGGGTGGTTGCTCTCGCCGTGGAACATCTGGAAATAAGCGGGGACACACATGACTGCTGCTGTTGCTGCTGCACCTTTCTCGTTCAAGGATTTCTTCAAGAGCTTCATGCTCGTGGAGTTGCTCAAGGGCATGGCCCTGACGGGCCGCTACGCGTTTCGCCGCAAGGTGACCGTGCAGTTCCCTGAAGAGAAGACACCCCTGTCGCCACGCTTCCGTGGCCTGCACGCCTTGCGCCGTTACGACAACGGCGAAGAGCGCTGCATCGCCTGCAAGCTGTGCGAGGCCGTGTGCCCCGCCATGGCGATCACCATCGAATCCGACGTGCGTGACGACGGCTCGCGTCGCACCACGCGCTACGACATCGACCTGACCAAGTGCATCTTCTGCGGCTTCTGCGAAGAGAGCTGCCCGGTCGATTCGATCGTCGAGACGCACATCTTCGAATACCACGGCGAAAAGCGTGGCGACCTGTACTTCACCAAGGACATGCTTTTGGCCGTCGGTGACCGGTACGAGGGTGAGATTGCCGCAGCCAAGGCTGCGGACGCCAAGTACCGCTGAGCGGTCGCGATCCCATCCATCCCGTCGCCAGACTTTCTATAAAGACCTGATTCATGGACGCCAAGACTGGTTTCTTCTACCTCTTCTCGGTCGTGCTGCTGTTTGCAGCCTTCCGGGTGATCACCGCACGCAACCCCGTGCATGCGGTGCTGTACCTCATCCTGGCTTTCTCGCAGGCGGCGGCCGTGTGGCTGCTGCTCAAGGCCGAGTTCCTGGCCATCGCCCTGGTGCTGGTATACCTGGGCGCGGTGATGGTGCTGTTCCTGTTCGTGGTGATGATGCTGGACATCCACATCGACTCCGTGCGCAAGGGCTTCTGGAAGCATTTCCCGCTCGCCGCCTTCGTGGGCGCGCTGATCGCCCTGGAAATGGCCGCCGTGCTGATGGGGGGCTTCCGCGGCATGGAAGAGCCCAAGGCCGCCGCCGTGGTGCTCGACGCTGCCGGCAAGGTCGTGCAGTACTCCAACACCAAGGAACTGGGCAAGCTCTTGTACACCCAGTACCTGTACCCCGTTGAAATCGCCGCCGTGATCCTGCTGGTGGCCATGATCGCCGCCATCGCCCTGACCCTGCGCCAGCGCAAGGACAGCAAGGCCATCAACCCATCGCAGCAGATCCGCGTGCGCGCCGCCGACCGCCTGGAAGTGGTGAAGGTCGCCGCCACGCAAAAGCCCGCACCCGAAGTGCCGGCAGAGCCCGCCGCCGAGGAGAAGAAGCCATGACATTGACCCTGGGACATTTTCTTTCGCTGGGCGCGATGCTGTTCGCGCTGGCTGTGATCGGCATCTTCCTGAACCGCAAGAACCTGATCGTGCTGCTCATGGCCATCGAGCTGATGCTGCTGGCGGTCAACATGAACTTCGTGGCGTTCTCGCACTACCTGGGTGACATGCACGGACAGGTGTTCGTGTTCTTCATCCTGACGGTGGCCGCGGCCGAGTCGGCCATCGGCCTGGCCATTCTGGTGCTGCTGTTCCGCAACAAGTCCAGCATCAACGCGGAAGACCTCAACACCCTCAAGGGTTGATGAGCCACCCGTATTCCCAAGGTTCTCAAGAATGAGTCAAACCCTCTCTGCTTCAACGCTCCTGGCCGTGCCGCTGGCACCGCTGGCGGGCGCACTGCTGGCCGGCATCTTCGGCACGACCTTCGGCGGCAACTGGATCGGCCGCCGGCTGAGCCACACCCTGACCATCCTGGGCGTGCTGGTGGCGTTCATCCTGTCGGCCATGACGCTCAAGAGCGTGGCAGTCGACGGCGCACGCTTCAACGAGACGCTCTACACCTGGATGGTGGTGGGCGGCCTGAAGATGGAAGTGGGCTTCCTGATCGACAGCCTCACGGCCATGATGATGGTGGTGGTGACCTTCGTGTCGCTGATGGTGCACATCTACACCATCGGCTACATGGAAGAGGACGAGGGCTACAACCGCTTCTTCTCCTACATCTCGCTGTTCACGTTCTCCATGCTCATGCTGGTCATGAGCAACAACCTGCTGCAGCTGTTCTTCGGCTGGGAAGCCGTGGGCCTGGTGTCCTACCTGCTGATCGGCTTCTGGTTCAACAAGCCCACGGCGATCTTCGCCAACATGAAGGCCTTCTTGGTCAACCGCGTGGGCGACTTCGGCTTCATCCTGGGCATCGGCCTGATCGCTGCCTACACCGGCACGCTGAACTACAGCGAGATCTTCGCCAAGTCGGGTGAGCTCGGCGGCCTGGCCTTCCCCGGCACCGACTGGCTGCTGATCACGGTCATCTGCATCTGCCTGTTCATCGGCGCCATGGGCAAGTCCGCCCAGTTCCCGCTGCACGTCTGGCTGCCCGACTCGATGGAAGGCCCGACCCCCATCTCGGCACTGATCCACGCGGCCACTATGGTGACCGCCGGCATCTTCATGGTGTCGCGCATGTCGCCGCTGTTCGAGCTGTCGGACACCGCGCTCAACTTCATCCTGATCATCGGCTCCATCACGGCGCTGTTCATGGGTTTCCTGGGCATCATCCAGAACGACATCAAGCGCGTGGTGGCCTACTCCACGCTGTCCCAGCTCGGCTACATGACCGTGGCGCTGGGTGCCTCGGCCTACTCGGTGGCCGTGTTCCACCTGATGACCCACGCCTTCTTCAAGGCGCTGCTGTTCCTCGGTGCCGGCTCGGTCATCATGGGCATGCACCACAACCAGGACATCCGCTGGATGGGCGGCGTGCGCAAGTACATGCCCATCACCTGGATCACCTCGCTGCTGGGTTCGCTGGCGTTGATCGGCACGCCCCTGTTCGCGGGCTTCTACTCCAAGGACAGCATCATCGAGGCAGTGCACTTCAGCCACCTGCCGGCTGCGCACTTCGCCCATTTCGCGGTGCTGGCCGGTGTGTTCGTCACCGCGTTCTACTCGTTCCGCATGTACTTCCTGGTCTTCCATGGCAAGGAACGCTACGACCAGAACCCGGACGCGCACCACGATGCACACCATGACGACCATGGCCACGGCCATGACGACCACCACCACGATCCGCACGAGTCCCCGTGGGTGGTGACGGTGCCGCTGGTGCTGCTGGCGATTCCTTCGGTGGTGGTGGGCTTCCTGTTCATCCAGCCCATGCTGTTCGGCGACTTCTTCAAGGACGTGATCTTTGTCGACGCGGCCAAGCACCCCGCCATGGCAAAGCTGGCCGAGATCTTCCACGGCCCCGTGGCCATGGCCGTGCACGGCCTGCAGACCGCACCGTTCTGGCTGGCCGTGGCCGGTGTGGCCCTGTCCTACTACATGTACATGGTGAACCCGGCGCTGCCGGCGGCCATCAAGCGCATCTGCATGCCGATCTACACGCTGTTCGAGAACAAGTACTACCTCGACTGGATCAACGAGAACATCCTGGCGCGCGGTGCACGGGCCCTGGGTACCGGCCTGTGGAAGGGCGGCGACCAGGCCATCATCGACGGTGCGCTGGTCAACGGCTCCTGGAAGGTCGTGCGCAGCGTCTCCGGCGTGGTGCGCTGGGTGCAGACGGGCTTCATCTTCCACTATGCCCTGGTGATGATCCTGGGCGTGTTTGCCTTGATGACGTGGTTCGTCTGGGGCGATTTCTTCATGCAGCTCATCAAGAAATAAGGAAAAGAACAAAATGGGTCTGTTGAGTCTTGCAATCTGGGTGCCGATCGCCTTCGGCGCGCTGCTGCTCGCGGTCGGCCGCGACGAGCACGCTCCCGCCGTGCGCTGGTTGGCCCTGCTCGGGTCGGTGATCGGCTTCCTGGTCACCATTCCGCTCTACCAGGGCTTCAAGCTCGGTACGGCGGCGATGCAGTTCGTCGAAAAATCCGAGTGGATCGAGCGCTTCAACGTGCACTACCACCTGGGTGTGGACGGCATCTCGTTCTGGTTCGTGCCGCTCACGGCCTTCATCACGGTGATCGTGGTGATCGCCTCGTGGGAAGCCATCACCGAGCGCGTGAACCAGTACATGGGCGCGTTCCTGATCCTCTCGGGCCTGATGATCGGCGTGTTCAGTGCGCTCGACGGCATCCTGTTCTACGTGTTCTTCGAAGCCACGCTGATCCCGATGTACCTGATCATCGGTATCTGGGGCGGCCCCAACAAGATCTACGCGGCGTTCAAGTTCTTCCTGTACACGCTGCTCGGCTCGCTGCTGATGCTGATCGCGCTGATCTTCCTGTACAACCAGTCGGGCGGCAGCTTCGACATCGCCACCTGGCACAAGCTGCCCCTGAGCTCGACGGCCCAGACCCTGCTGTTCTTCGCCTTCTTCGCCGCCTTCGCGGTGAAGGTGCCGATGTTCCCGTTCCACACCTGGCTGCCCGACGTGCACGTGGAGGCGCCCACCGGTGGCTCCGCTGTGCTGGCCGCCATCATGCTCAAGCTCGGTGCCTACGGTTTCCTGCGCTTCTCGATGCCCATCGCCCCGGACGCCGCGCGCGAATGGGCCTGGCTCATGATCACGCTGTCGCTGATCGCCGTGATCTACGTCGGCCTGGTGGCCATGGTCCAGAAGGACATGAAGAAGCTGGTGGCCTACTCGTCCGTGGCGCACATGGGCTTCGTGACCCTGGGCTTCTTCATCTTCAACGACCTGGGTGTCTCCGGCGGCCTGGTGCAGATGATCGCCCACGGCTTCGTGTCGGGCGCGATGTTCCTGTCCATCGGCGTGCTGTACGACCGCGTGCACTCCCGCGAGATCGCGGCCTACGGCGGGGTGGTCAACACCATGCCCAACTTCACGGCCTTCGCTCTGCTGTTCGCCATGGCCAACTGCGGCCTGCCGGGCACGGCCGGTTTCGTGGGCGAGTGGATGGTGATCCTGGGTGCCGTCAAGGCCAACTTCTGGATCGGCCTGGCCTCGGCCACGGCGCTGATCTTCGGCGCCGCCTACACCCTGTGGATGTTCAAGCGCGTGTACCTGGGCCCCGTGGCCAACGACCACGTCAAGGAACTCACCGACATCAACAGCCGCGAGTTCCTCGTGATGGCGCTGCTGGCGATTGCCGTGCTGGCCATGGGCCTGTACCCACGCCCCTTCACGGACGTGATGGACACCTCGGTCGCGGAACTGC
Source organism: Acidovorax sp. CF316 (assembly GCF_000276605.1). Taxonomy (GTDB): domain Bacteria; phylum Pseudomonadota; class Gammaproteobacteria; order Burkholderiales; family Burkholderiaceae_C; genus Acidovorax. The sequence continues at coordinate 53,896 of NZ_AKJX01000019.1, forward strand.
TCAAGCATGTCGCACTGACCAAGCTGAACTGACCAGACTGAACTGAGAGACTCGAGATGATTGACAACATCAGCTGGCTAGCGATTTACCCCGAGATCGTTCTTTTGGTCATGGGCTGCGTGATCGCGCTGGTCGACCTGGGCGTGCACAGCCCTCGCCGCACGGCCACCTATGTGCTGACCATGCTCTCGCTGGCCCTGGTGGCTGGCCTGCAGGCCATGTATGCCAGCACCGGCAGCACCTTCTACGGCTTCGGCAACATGGTGGTCAGCGACTCCATGGGCAACTGGCTCAAGTGCTTTGCCACGGTGGCCGTGATGGTCACCCTGGTCTATGGCCGCCCCTACGCGGCAGACCGCGGCATGCTGCGCGGCGGCGAGATCTTCACGCTGTCGGTGTTCGCGCTCCTGGGCATGTTCATCATGATCTCGGGCAACAACTTCCTGATGCTCTACCTGGGCCTGGAGCTCTTGACCCTGTCGAGCTACGCCCTGGTGGCCCTGCGCCGCGACAACGCCACCGCGACCGAAGCCGCGATGAAGTACTTCGTGCTCGGCGCCATGGCCAGCGGCTTCCTGCTGTACGGCCTGTCCATGGTCTACGGCGCCACGGGCTCGCTCGACATCGGCCAGGTGTTCAAGGCCGTCAATTCCGGCCAGATCCGTCACCAGGTGCTGGTGTTCGGCCTGGTGTTCGTGGTGGCCGGCCTGGCCTTCAAGCTCGGCGTCGTGCCCTTCCACATGTGGATCCCCGACGTCTACCAGGGTGCTCCCACGGCCATCACGCTGATGATCGGTGGCGCGCCCAAGCTGGCTGCCTTCGCCATCACCATCCGCCTGCTGGTGGACGGCCTGCTGCCCCTGGCGATCGACTGGCAGCAGATGCTCGCGGTGCTGGCCATCGGCTCGCTGCTGGTGGGTAACCTCGCGGCCATCGCCCAGACCAACCTCAAGCGCATGCTGGCCTACTCGACCATCTCGCAGATGGGCTTCGTGCTGCTCGGCCTGATGTCGGGCGTGGTCAACGGCAACGTCGAGGCCGCCGCCGTCGAGAACGCCTACAGCGCCTCCATGTTCTACGTGGTGAGCTATGTGCTGACCACGCTGGCCGCCTTCGGTGTGATCCTGCTGCTGGCCCGTGAAGGCTTCGAGAGCGAAGAGATCGCCGACTTCGCCGGCCTGAACCAGCGCAGCCCGCTGTATGCCGCCGTGATGGCCGTGTGCCTGTTCTCCATGGCCGGCATCCCGCCCATGGTCGGCTTCTACGCCAAGCTGTCGGTGCTGCAGGCCCTGGTGGCCTCGGGCCAGGCAGCCTACATCGCCCTGGCCGTGTTCGCGGTCATCATGTCGCTGATCGGCGCCTTCTACTACCTGCGCGTCGTCAAGGTCATGTACTTCGATGCGCCGCTCACGGCCACCAGCGTCTCCGCCCCCGTGGACGTGCGCGTGGTGCTCACCATCAACGGCGCCCTGGTGCTGGTGCTCGGCCTGCTGCCTGGCGGCCTGATGGCGCTGTGCGCCGAGGCCGTCGTGCGCGCCCTGGCCACCTGACCGAACGGCCGGAGCGAACCCGTGTCCCTGACCGGTTCCGTCTGGCTGGTGATCGTGGCGGCCTTCATCGCTGCCAACCTGCCCTTTGCCAACCAGCGCTTGCTGGTGGTGGGGCCGGTGGCCCAGCCGAAGAAGGGCCTGCCTGTCCGCATTGCGGAACTGGTGCTGGCGTATTTCCTGGTAGGTGGCCTGGCGTTGCTGCTGGAGCGCCGTGCGGGGCAGATCGCTCCCCAGGGCTGGGAGTTCTATGCCATCACCGGCACGCTGTTCCTGACCCTGGCCTTCCCTGGCTTCGTGTACCGCTACCTGCTGCGCCGCCACGGCTGAGGGCCGGCAGCCCTTTCCCCTCCATTGCGATTCCTCCGACCATGAAAGTGCTCGATCTGCACTGCCACGCGGGCCATGTCTTCGAAGGCTGGTTCGCCTCGGAGGACGACTTCCAGAGCCAGAACCAGCGCGGTCTGGTGCAATGCCCGTTCTGCGGCGACTCGGGCATTTCCAAGCGCCTGAGTGCGCCGCGCCTGAACCTCGGTGCCAAGCCGCCGGCCCCACAGGCACCGGCAAAGCCGGCGATGACCACCCCCACCGGCAGCCAGGATTCCGTGGCCTTGCCGCCCGCCCTGCAGGCGGCCTGGCTGGAACTGGCGCGCAAGATCGCCGCCAACACCGAGGACGTGGGCAACCGCTTTGCCGACGAAGCCCGGCGCATGCACCACGGCGAGACCGAGGAGCGTGCCATCCGCGGCCAGGCCACGCCCGACGAAGCCGCGCAACTGCTCGATGAAGGCATTGCCGTGCTGCCGCTGCCCCTGCCTGTCGCGGCCAAGGAAACGCTGCACTGAAGTGCACCCCCCGGGGCGTGCACGGGACCAGCGCGAAGCCGTTTCAGTCTCCCTGGCGCTGCGCTCAGGACGTGTGGGACGACAGTCCCGTGACCAGGGCATCGAAGGCCACCTTGCAGCGCGGGCTGTCGCGCAGGTCCTCGTGCATCGTGACCCAGGTTTCGAGTGGCAGCGTGAAGTGCTGGGGCAGTACCCGGACCAGCGATGGATCGCGCCTGGCCAATGCCACCTGGCACACCCCGATGCCGCAACCTGCCCGCAGCAGCGCCAGCTGACCCAGGTCGCTGTCGGTGCGCAGCGAGAAGTTGCGCCGCGTCCAGCCTGACAGTGCCGGCAGTGCCTTGCTCGCCGCGCGCAGAAAGGGCGTCTCTTCGTCGAACCCGATCAGCGCATGGTCTGCGAGGTCACCGGGCTGTGACGGTGTGCCGTGCTGTGCCAGATAGCGCTGGTGGGCATGCAGGCCCAGTTCCACGTTGCCCACGCGGCGGGCCACCAGCACATCCTGTTTGGGGCTGGTCATGCGCACCGCGATGTCGGCCTCGCGGTGCAGCAGGTCCTGCACCCGGTTGGTCAGCACCAGCTCGATCCTGAGCCCTGGGTAGGTTTCGCGCAGCCCGGCCACGATGGGCGGCAGCACTTCCACGCCGATGACTTCGCTGGCCGATACCCGCACGGTGCCCTTCACGCCCGTCCCCTGGCTCTCGGCCGCGCGCTGCAGCGCCGCAGCGGTGCTGTGCATCGCCTCTGCGTGGCCGCGCAGGGCCAGGGCCGCCTCGGTCGGCATCAGGCCCGTCTGCGAGCGCGTGAAGAGGGCAAAGCCCAGCGACTTCTCCAGCGACTGGACGTGCCTGCCCACGGTGGGTTGGGTAATGCCCAAAGCCCGTGCAGCACCGGAGAGCGAGCCCTCCACCAGCACGCCCAGAAAGCTGCGGTACAGCTCCCATCCAATTTCCTTGTCCATGCATAAATGTATAGCTGATTAATCATGTTGGGCAATTTCTTTTGTTCTCTCGTGCGCCCAGAATTCCCCCATCGCAACACAGTTCACTGGAGAGACATCATGGAAAACGCACATCGGAACATCGCCCTGGTACTCGGCGCCACGGGGGGCATCGGCGGCGAAGTGGCGCGCCAGCTGCGCGACGCCGGCTGGCAGGTGCGCGCGCTCCAGCGCGGCCTGGCACAGGCGCAGGAGTTGCTCGACGGCCTGGTCTGGCTGCGCGGCGACGCGATGAACCGCGACGACGTGCTGAACGCCGCGCAGGGCTGCTCCGTCATCGTGCATGCCGTCAACCCGCCGGGCTACCTGCGCTGGGCCGAGCTGGTGCTGCCCATGCTGGACAACACGGTGGCCGCCGCGATGGCCCAGCGCGCCACCATCGTGCTGCCCGGCACGGTCTACAACTACGGGCCCGATGCATTCCCTGTGCTGGCAGAGACCTCGCCGCAGCAGCCAGCCACCCGCAAAGGCGCCATCCGCGTGGAGCTGGAGCGCCGCCTGGAGGCTGCGAGCCAGCAGGGCGCGCGGGTGATCGTCGTGCGTGCCGGCGACTTCTTCGGCCCCCAGGTCGGCAACAGCTGGTTCGCCCAAGGCCTGGTCAAGCCAGGCCAGCTCGTGGCCGCCGTCAGCCTGCCGGGCGACCGGGGCGTGGGCCACCAGTGGTCCTACCTGCCCGACGTGGCGCGCACCATGGTCGCGCTGCTGGCTCGCCGCGCGCAGTTGCAGCCGTTTGCCACCTTTCACATGGCCGGGCACTGGGACGCGGACGGCACGCAGATGGCTGCGGCGATCGGCCGCGTAGTGCAGCGCCGCAGCGGCAAGCGGCCCAAGGTGCGCGCCTTCCCCTGGTGGCTGGTGCGGCTGGCCGCGCCGTTCGTGCCGACCCTGCGCGAGTTGCTGGAGATGCGCTACCTGTGGCGCCAGCCGGTGGCCATGGACAACGCGCGCCTGAAGGCGGTGCTGGGCCAGGAGCCGCATACGCCGCTGGACGAGGCCGTGCAGGCGACGCTCGAGGGCCTCGGGTGCCTCCTGCCAGCCCCCAATGCCCAGGTGCTCTCGCCGGCGGGCGCGGCACGGGCCTGAGGAGCGCACCATGGAGAATGACATTCATCCTGCACCCAGCGCCGGCACGCCGGCCATGGCTTGGAGCGCAAGGCTGGCGCTGGGGCTGGTCGTGGCCCAGTTCGCCCTGGCCGGGGCGGCCCTGTACGCCAGCCCCGCGGTGTGGGCGGCGCATGGCGCGGTCGGTTCCAGCGTGCTGCTGCCGGTGGTGGCGATGCTGGTGCACAGCAGGCAAGGGCAGGAGTTTGCCCACCTGCGGCCAGGGGTGTGGGGCCTGCTCGCGCTGTACCTGGCCCAGGTGCTGCTGGCGGTGCTCTCCGAGCGGCCCGAAATGCTGGCACTGCGCGCCGCGCATGTGGGCAATGCAGCCCTGGTGCTGTGCGCGAGCTTCTGGCTGGTGCTGCGCACCCGGGTGACCCGCGATGGCTTGTCGACCGCCTCACGGTAGGGCGGTCGACAAGCCCTGATCCAGAGGCGGTCAGGAACCGGGTCCGGGATCTGGAATGCCCCGGCATGGCCGGGGACGCAGGGTCTATGCCGTGAACTGCAGCGCCGCCAGCCGCGCGTAGATGCCATCGGCCGCCAGCAGGTCGGCATGCGTGCCTTGCTCCACGATGCGGCCATGCTCCAGCACCACGATGCGGTCGGCGTTCTGCACGGTGGCCAGGCGGTGGGCGATCACGAGGGTGGTGCGCTGGCCCGTGTGGCGCTGCATGGCAGTGTCCAGGGCCGCCTGTACCATGCGCTCGCTCCCTGCGTCGAGCGCGCTGGTGGCCTCGTCGAGCAGCAGCAGGGGCGGGTTCTTGAGCATGGCGCGGGCAATCGCGATGCGCTGGCGCTGGCCGCCGGACAGGCGCACGCCGCGTTCCCCGAGGAAGGTGCCGTAGCCCTCGGGCAGCGCCGTCAGGAAGTCGTGTGCAAAGGCCGAGCGCGCGGCGGCCATCACCTCATCGTCCGTCGCACCGGGCCGGCCATAGCGGATGTTCTCCATCGCCGATGAGGAGAAGATCACCGCATCCTGCGGCACCACGCCGACATGCGAGCGCAGCTCGGTCAGGGGCAGGGCGCGGATGTCCATGCCGTTCAGGCGGATGGCACCCCGCAGAGCGCCGTCGCCCGCGGCATCCACGTCGTAGAAGCGCTGCAGCAGTTGGAACACCGTGGTCTTGCCCGCGCCGCTGGCACCCACCAGGGCCACGGTCTCGCCTGCGGCCAGCTGCAGGTTGAAGTCCTGCAGCGCCGGCTGGTCGGGGCGCGAGGGGTAGTGGAAGTCGACCTGGTCGAAGGCCACGGTCAGGCCCTTGCCGGTGCCGGGCAAGGCCAGGGGCGCAGCCGGCTCGGCCACCGGCGAGCGGCTG
>NZ_AKJX01000020.1 GCF_000276605.1 Acidovorax sp. CF316
GGGCTGCAGGGAAAACCCGAAGAATTTGGCCCACCTCTCTGTACTGAAAGCTCCCCGCCCCAGGGACCGTTCCGCCCTCTCTATATAGAGCTACGCCGCCGCCCCAGGGCGCGCCGAAAAATCCCCGGGCGTGAGCCCGTGGCGTTGCAGCTTGTCGTACACCGTCTTGCGCGGCATCTGCAGCATTTCGGCCGCGCGGGCCACATTGCCCTGGGTCAGGCGCAGCGTGTCGCGCAGCAGCTTGCGCTCGAAGGCATCGACCCGCGCCGCGAGCGACGGGGCCGAGTCATCGCCCTCCCCCAGCGGCTCCATGGGCAGGCCCAGGCACAGGCGCTCCGCGGCGTTGCGCAGCTCGCGCACGTTGCCGGGCCAGTCGTGGGCCATCCAGGCGGCCAGATCGCGGTCGGTCCACGCGGGGGCGGGGCGGCCATGGCGCGACGCGGCCTGGGCGATGAAGTGGGCCATTAGGACGGGGATGTCCTGCGGGCGATCGCGCAGTGGCGGCAGGGCGATGCTGGCCACATGCAGGCGGTAGTACAGATCGGCGCGGAACTGGCCCTGTGCGGCCAGCGCCTTGAGGTCTACCTTGGACGCCGCCACCACGCGGCAGGTGATGGGCACGCTCAGATTGCTGCCCAGGCGTTCGAGCTCGCGCTCCTGCAGCACGCGCAGCAGGCGCATCTGCAGGGCCTGCGGCATGGACTCGATCTCGTCGAGCAGCAGCGTGCCCTGGTTGGCATGCTCGATCTTGCCGATGCGCCGGCGCGTGGCACCGGTGAAGGCGCCAGGCTCATGGCCGAAGAGCTCGCTTTCGATGATGCTTTCGGGCAATGCGCCGCAGTTGATGGCCACGAAGGGGCCGCTGCGCCCGCTGGCCGCATGCAGTGCCCGGGCCACCACCTCCTTGCCGGCACCGGTCTCGCCGTGCAGCAGCACATCCACGCTGAGCGGTCCCAGGGCCGCCACCAGCCGGCGCACCTCGGCCATGCCGGGCGACGGGCCGACCAGCGTGGCCAGGGCATCGCGGGGATTGCGCTCGCGCAACTGGCGCAACTCTTCGGACAGGGCCCTGCGCTCCAGCGCGCGCCGCACGGTGGCCACCAGGTGCTCGGAGGAGAAAGGCTTTTCGATGAAGTCGTAGGCTCCGTCGCGCATCGCGTCCACGGCCAGGGCCACGTCGCCATGGCCGGTGACCAGCACCACGGGCAGGTCGGCGTCCAGCGCGCGCAGGGTGCGCAGCAGGTCCATGCCGCTCATGCCGGGCATCTGGATGTCGGTGACGACCACGGCAGGCCGGCCCTGGTCGAAAGCGTCGAGCGCGGCCCGGGCGTTGGCGAAGGCGCGCACCCCGATGTCGGCCAGCGACAGGGACTGCGCGTAGGCGCGGCGCACCATGGCGTCGTCTTCGACGAGGTAGACGCACGGGCTGGCGTCGGGTGAGGGGGTCATGGAATGTCCTGTACAGCGGGGGTGGCGGCCACGCCAGGCACGCCTGGCAGGCCCACGGTGAATTCGGCGCCGCCTTGCGGCAGGTTGGCGGCGACCAGGGTGCCGCCCATGCCTTCGACGATGATGCGCGAAACGGCCAGCCCCAGGCCCAGCCCTTCGCCGGCCTTGGTGGTGTAGAACGGCTCGAACAGATGGGTCTGCACCTCGGGTGCCATGCCGCGGCCGGTATCGGCCACGCGCAGCTGCACGCGTCCATCGGCCTGCACCTCGGCGGCAAAGCGCACCTGGCGCACGGCCTGGTGCTGCACGGCGTCGAGCCCGTTGCGCAGCAGGTTCACCAGCACCTGCTCGAGCCGCGTGGCATCGGCCAGCACGCACAGCGACCCGTCGAAGGCATCGACCGCGATCTGCCCATCCACCGCCTGGCAACGCGGGGCCAGCAGCAGCAGGGCATGGTCCAGGGCCTCGCGCACGCTGCAGGGGTGCAGGGCCGGCGGCTCCTTGCGCGCAAAGCTCTTGAGCTGGCGCACGATGCGGCCCATGCGCTCGGCCAGCTGGCTGATGAGGCGCAGGTTCTCGGCCACGTCGTCCCCGCGCTGGCGCTGGTGCAGGGCGATGGCGTTGTCCGACAGGGTCTGCAGGGCGGCCAGGGGCTGGTTGAGCTCATGGCTCATGCCGGCCGCCATCTGGCCCAGCACGGCCAGCTTGCCGGCCTGCACCGCCGTGTCGCGCGTGCCGCGCACGATCTGCTCGGCCTGTTGCAGGTCGCGCACGCGGTCTTCCAGGGCGGTATTGGCGGCAGTGATCTCGCGTGTGCGCTGGGCGATCTGCTCCTCCAGCATGCCATGCGCTTCGCGCAGGCGCTCGGCGCTGGCGGCACGCTCGGCGCGGCCCTGCCGGTCGAGCCGGCGCAGCAGGGCCAGCCCGAGCACCAGCGCGGCGCACAGGCCGCCGGCCAGGCCGGCGACCAGCGCCTCCTGCCGGGCCGGGCGCTGGTCGGCCAGCAGCAGCATCTGCCAACCCAAGGGGCCCACACTGCGCGCCGCCACGCTGAAATCGCGCTGCGGGCCCGTCTGCTGCAGGCGCAGGGTATCGCCATCGACAGGGCGGGGGCCGCGGCCCTGCAAGGGGAGCAGCGGGTGGTTGCCATACTGCTGCACCCCCTGCAGGCGGGTGCGCACCTGCGCCGGGATCGGGGCCAGCGTGCGGTAGCGCCAGGCGGGCTCGGTGCTCACGAAGACCACGCCCTCCGCATCCGCCAGCAGCACGGTGTCGCCACCCTCGGCCAGCGCCGCCTCGAAGGCATCGAGCGAGATCTTGACCGCCACCACGCCAGGCGCCGGCGCCTCGGGCGGCAGCGCCGAGGCCATGAAATAGCCCGCGCGGCCGGTCGTCACGCCTACGCCGAAGAAGCGGCCGATCTGCCCCTGCATGGCCGCCTCGAAATACGGGCGAAAACGGTAGTTCTCGCCGACGAAGCTGCTCGGCAGGTTCCAGTTGCTGGCCGCCAGGGTGAGGCCTTCGGTGTTCATCACATAGGCCGTGTCCACCCCGGCAAGCGCCACGGCCGAGGCCAGGTAGGCGTTGGCGGCCTGCAGGTTCTGCGCCGTGGGTTGCTGCAGGGCCAGGTTGGTGCGGCTGTTGAGCGCCAGCAGCGCGGGCAGCGCCTCGTTGCGCTGCAACAGCGACTCCAGGCTCTGGGCCGCAAACGCCAGGCGTTGCGTGGCAGCGCGCTGCTGCGCGGCCAGCTGGGCATCGAGCGACCAGCGGTAGGCCAGCGCGCCTGCGAACACGCAGGCCAGCAGTGCGATGCCGGAGCTCAGGAGGGAACGGGTGGGTTTCAAGCGAGGGGCAAAAAAGATTCAACAGCGCAGCCACCATCCCGGGCGGCCAGGGCGCATTGTGCGCGGCCGCTGGCCCGCCGGCAGCGGGGCTATTTCGCTTGACAGGGCCCGCCGTCTGGAAATCCGCACAAAACGCTGATTCGCGTGTGGAAATCCGCCGCTTTTGCGGCACATAGGCGATGGCTGGCGCAGCCCCAACGCCACCGCAAACCCAAGCCTGGCGCGGCCTGGATGGCCGCAAGCACCTGGGTCGCGGCGCCTGGCACACAAGCTGCAAAACGCCAGGGCGGGCGGCACAGCCAACGCCGCCCGGCCTTTTCAACACCACAACCCGTCCGGAGACACCCTATGACGAAATCCCCCTCCTTCAAGCTCGGCAGCGCCGTGGCCATTGCCGCCAGCCTGCTGGCCGGCGCCGCGCCCGCCCTGGCCCAGGACTACCCGAACAAGCCCGTGCGCCTGATCGTGCCCTTCGCCCCCGGCGGCACCACCGACATCGTGGCGCGTGTGGTCAGCCAGTCGCTGGGCACGGCACTGGGCCAGCCCGTGGTGGTGGACAACAAGGCCGGCGCCGGCGGCGTGGTGGGCGCGACCGAGATCGCGCGCGCCCCGGCCGATGGCTACACCCTGGGCGTGGCCACCGTGTCCAGCGTGGCCTCGGCCCCGGCCATCAACCCCGCTGTTAAGTACAACCCGCTCACGGACTTCACCTCCATCGTCAACATGGCCGCCACGCCGAATGTGCTGGCCGTGCACCCGAGCTTCGTGGCCAAGGACTTCAAGGCCTTCATGGCCGAAGTGAAGGCGCATCCCAACAAGTACTCGTTCGCCACCTCGGGCACGGGCGGCATCGGACACCTGCAGATGGAGCTGTTCAAGTCGCTCTCGGGCCTGGAGCTCGAGCACATCGGCTACAAGGGTGCAGGCCCGGCCCTGAACGACGCGGTGGCCGGACAGGTGCCGATGATCTTCGACAACCTGCCCTCCGCCCTGCCCTTCATCAAGGAAAAGCGCCTGGTCGCGATTGCCGTGGCCGCGCCGCAGCGCCTGCCCTCGCTGCCCGACGTGCCGACCTTCAAGGAAGTGGGCTTCGAGCCCGTGAACCGCATGGCCTTCTACGGCATCCACGGCCCCAAGAACCTGCCGCCTGCGGTGGTGGAGCGCATCTCGCAGGCCGTGCGCAAAACGCTGGAAGACCCGGCCGTGAAGAAGCGCATCGAGGAAACCGGCTCGCTGGTGGTGGGCAACACCCCGCAGGAGTTCACGGCCCAGACCAAGGCCGAGTTCGAGCTCTACAAGGGCGTAGTCGCCAAGCAGAAGCTCAAGCTGGATTGACAGAGCCGCATGCGGGGCGGCGGTCGCCCTGCATCGCCCGCAAAAAAACCGCCCGCGCCACACAGGCCCCGGGCGGTTTTTCACAGAAGGAAGTTCAGCGCGGACCGGCAGGCGCCGGTGCCGAACGCACCCAGGCCACCAGGGGGGCCAGCAGGCGCGGCTTCCAGGACAGGGTGAAGGCAATGGTCAGCGCCGAGCCGGCCAGCACCATGAACCACACCAGCGAAGCCATGGAGCCGTGGTCCACGGACAGGCACACGGCCAGAGACGCCGCCACCACGGCGGCGCCCAGCCAGCGCAGCAGCACCACCGTGCCACGGCCCGCAGGCACAGGGCCGCGCACCTGCTCCCAGTGCACGTCCATCGACAGCGCCAGCCAGGCCAGGCCGGTCACATTGGCCAGCAGGGCCACCACATAGAGCAGCGCATCAGGCATTGGCCACCTCCGGCGACGAGCCCCCCGCGGCCGCCACCGGGGCGCCCGCCTCGCGGCGCCGCAGCCTGCGGGCCGCGACCACGGCCAGCGCGGCGGCCGCCAGCAGCGACAGGTCCACCCCCGCCACGGGCCAGTAGCCATTGCCGATGGTGCGCAGCAGGTGGTCGCCGGTGGTCACCCAGTTGAGCAGCACGGCCGCCACGGCCAGCGCGGCCGCGGCCCAGCACTGTTCGGCCCAGGCCGGGGACATGCGCCCCTGGGCCATGGGCGCGGTGCGCCAGAGGGCGTGCGCGCAGGCCAGCACCCAGGCGCCCCAGAAGATGGTCTGCTCGACACTGCCGCGCGCGGGCAGGTCGGTGGGCAGCAGGCGGTTGCCGATCAGCATCGAGAAGGCGGCGATCAACATGCCAGTGACGGTGGTGACGGCAAAGGCATCCACCCAGCGCGCCCCGCTCACACCCTGCTTGGCGTGCTGGCGCTTGCGCTTTTCCACGAAGAAGATGAAGCCCGTGGCAATGCACACGCAGCCCGACAGCCCGCCCAGCACGTAGAGCCAGCGCAGAAGCCAGTGGCGGAAGTGCTGCAGGTGCAGGCCCGTGAGGAAGTTGTTGATGCCCGCCACCACGGTGACGGGCGGGTCTTCACGGATCAGCTCGCCCGTCGATCCCTTGAAGTGGATGCCCTCGCCCGTGAGCGTCACGCGGTCGGTGCCGGCGCGGTACACGCTGACATAGGCATTGGCATCGCCCACATGCTGCACGGACAGAAAGCCCACGTCGCCGGCCATGCCCTTGGCGGCCCAGCGGCGCTGGGCCTCGGCCACCATGGCGTCCACCGACGCGAGGGTGGCAGGTACGCCGGCCTTCTCATGCGGCAAGCCAGTTTCCTTGGCTTCGTGCTTTTCGTGCAGCTCGTGCAGGGGGTCGAGCTGGGTGTGGGTGACGGGGAAGTAGATGCCCCCGAAGATGACCAGCCCCGACAGCGCGAAGATGAAGTGGAACGGCAGCGCCACCACGCCCGTGAGGTTGTGCAGATCAAGCGCGCTGCGCTGGGTGTGCTTCTTCGGGCGGAAGGTGAACAGCTCACGGAAGATCTTGCGGTGCATCACCACGCCGCTGACCAGGGCCACCATCATGATGAGGGCGGCAAAACCGACGATCCAATAGCCCAGGTTCTTCCACTCCAGGTGCAGGCTGTAGTGCAGCGGGTAGAAGAACTGGCTGCCGATCTTCAGGTGGTCATCGGGCAGCGCCGCGCCCGTGCGCGGGTCGATGGTGCGGATGCCGAAGACCTCATCGTCCTTGTTCTTGGCATGGGGCAGCTCGTGGCCCGAGAAGATGCCCAGCACCGGGTCGCGGTGGGTGGTGTAGGCGCCCCAGCGCTTGACCGGGAAGGTCTCGGCCATGGCGCCGTTGACACGGCTGCGCGCCTGCTCGATGGCCTCGGGCGTGGGCTTCATGTCCTGGAACACGGGCAGCAGGATCTTGTCGAACGAGGGCATGGGCTGCGGCGCAAAGCGCGTGCTGGGGATGGCCCAGCGGTCGATCTCGCGGTCGAACACCGACAGCGAACCGAAGAAGAACACCACCATGAGCACGAAGCCCATCACCAGGCCGAACCAGGTGTGCAGCCAGGCCATGGTCAGCCGGAAATTGGGGAACATCGAAAAATCTCCTGGCGCGCGATCCCTCTCTTCGGAACCGCGCCGCAAAAAAGGATCAGAGCAGGGCTTTCTGGACCAGGGATGCAGCCCCCGCCATCAGGGCACCGCCACCGGCCAGCACCAGCCACACGCGCAACAGGCTGGCGGAGCAAAAGGCCCACAGAAAAGCCACCAGCAGCACCACGAAGCCCAGGATGTAGCTCAGCGCCTCGGCATCATGGAACGGCATGCCCGCCGCGAACATCGTGCCCACCACCAGCGCGATGAAGCCCCAGGTGAACGCGTAGCTGCCCAAGGTGCCCGCAGCGATGCGCGAGACGAGGTGCAGACGGGAAGCGGTGCTGGTGGCCATGGGGTGCTGGAGGGCTAATCAAGGAATGCGAGTGATTCGCGATTATGCAGTGCACCTCCGGGTAACCCCTTGGTGCGTAGGGGCTGCCGCGCTTCTTGCCGCGCCATGTCCGTAACACCCTGGCACTAACATTTCGTCACACATACACCAATACGCGGCACAATGGTCGCAACGCAGCACCTGTGGCCTTGCCTCTGAAGGCCGCCCCGCTTCCATGCACAGCATTTCCTCAGAGAACGTCGTCGACCTGCTGCTCGACGCCGTCTGCATCGTGGACCCCGACAGCCGCGTGCTGTTCGTGAGCCCGGCATTCGAGCGCATCTTCGGCTACCGGCCCGACGAAGTCGTGGGCCTGCGCATGCTGGACCTGGTGCACCCCGAGGACCGTGGCACCACCGAACGCCAGGCCCAGTCCATCATGCAGGGTGAGCTGCAGCTGCATTTCGAGAACCGCTATGTGCGCAAGGACGGCGGCATCGCGCACATCCGCTGGACCGCGCGCTGGCTCGAGGAACGGCAGGTGCGCCTGGCCGTGGCCCACGACATCACCGAGCGCAAGAACATCGAGGTGATGCACGCTGCCATCTACGCCATCTCGGAGGCGGCCCACACCGCCAAGGACCTGATCGCGCTGTTCGAACACATCCACCAGGTCATCGGGCAACTGCTGGCGGCCGTGAACTTCTCGGTAGTGCTGTACGACGCGAACCAGGACCTGCTGAGCTACCCCTACCATGTCAACGAGCGCCACCCCACCCCCGGCACGCTGGCGCTGGCGGGCGATGCCCTGTGCGCCGAGGTCATCCGCAGCGGGCAGTCGCTGCTGCTCACCCCCGCCACCCGCGCCGCACTGCCTGCCCACCTGCAGCCAGCCACCGGCGAAGGGGCGCCCCTGTACTGGCTGGGCGCACCGCTGCACACGCACAAGGGTGCCATCGGCGCGCTGGTGCTGCAGGGCTACACCGAGCACGCACCCTACACCGAGAAGGACAAGGAGCTGCTGCAGTTCGTCTCCACCCAGGTCGCGGCGGCCATCGAACGCAAGCAGATGCACGAACGGCTGGCGCACATGGCGCAGTACGACCAGCTCACGCACCTGCCCAACCGCCAGCTGTTCCTGGACCGGCTCAAGACCGCCCTGGCCCGCGCGCGGCGCGACCAGAGCCTGCTGTCGCTGATGTTCATCGACCTGGACCGCTTCAAGGAGGTGAACGACACCCTGGGCCACGCCATGGGCGACCTGCTGCTGCAGCGCGTAGCGCAGCGCCTGCTCGAATGCGTGCGCGGCTCGGACACCGTGGCGCGCATCGGCGGCGATGAGTTCGTGGTGCTGCTCGAAGGCGGCCACGCGCGCGAGCACGCCCACGCCGTGGCCGAGAAGATCCTGGCGGCGTTCGGCCTCCCTTTCGATCTGGAGGGCCGGGCGGCGCACATACAGCCCAGCATCGGCGTCGCCATCTACCCCGACCATGGCCGTGAGGAGCACCACCTGCTGGTGCATGCGGACGAGGCCATGTATGTCTCCAAGAAGAACGGCGGCAACCAGGTGCACACCGCGGCACCGCCCGCCGCGGCCAAAGCGGCCTGAGGCACCCCACCCACCATGGCCCCGCCAGCAGCATCCAGCACCGGCGACGCACCGATCGAGGTGGTCGACTACCAGCCCGGCTGGCCGGCCCTGTTCGAGGCCGAGCGCCAACGGCTGCAGGAGGTGCTGGCGCCCTGGCTGGCAGGGCCGGTGGAGCATATCGGCAGCACCGCCGTGCCGGGCCTGCCCGCCAAGCCCATCATCGACATCATGGCGCCGGTGCACTCGCTGGCAGGGTCGACCGAGGCCATCGCCGCACTCGGCACGCTGGACTATCTGCACTACCCCTACAAGCCGCAGCAGATGCACTGGTTCTGCAAGCCCAGCCCGGCCCACCGCACCCACCACCTGCACCTGGTGCCCATGGGCAGCGCCCTGTGGCAGCAACGCCTGGCATTCAGGGATGCGCTGCGCGGCAGTGCCGGGCTGACCGCACGCTATGCGGCGCTCAAGCGCCAACTGGCGCTGCAGTACCGGCACGACCGCGAGGGCTACACCGAGGCCAAGGGGCCGTTCATCGCCGAGGTACTGGCCCTGCCCGGCCCAGGAAAGCCTGCGTAATCCCCTCGCCGCAAGCGGCCTCCGCGGGGGCCGAGGGCCACACACCGCACAATCGGCGCACTACAACCATCCCACGAGGGCGCCCTGCCCCGCCTGCCATGCTCTACGCCGCACTGAAGTTCGTCCACGTCCTGTCCCTCATCGTCTGGATCGGCGGCATGGTCTTCGCCCATTTCTTCCTGCGCCCCGCCACCCTCTCGCTGGAGCCACCGCAGCGCGTTCGGCTGATGCACGACGTGCTGCAGCGCTTCTTCACTGCCGTGTCGGTGGCCGTGGTGCTGGTGCTGGGCTCGGGCCTGTGGATGATCGGCAACGTGGCCCGGGCCGCGGCCCAGTCGGGCGGGCGCTTTGCCATGCCGCTGTCGTGGACCCTCATGGCCACCATCGGCTTGGTGATGATGGCCATCTTCGGCCATGTCCGCTTTGCGCTGTTCAAGCGGCTGCGCGTGGCCGTGGCGGCTGCGGACTGGGCGGCGGGCGGCAAGGCGCTGGCTTCCATCCGCACCCTGGTGGGCGTGAACCTGGCACTGGGAGTGCTCACCGTGGCGCTCGTGTTCCTGCTGTAATCCGTATCCATGCACCTCACCCGGACCCTGCTGCTGCGCGTCGCCCTTGCGTTCATCGCGGGCGGCCTGCTGGCGGCCGGTGCCGTGTGGTGGGCCGCACGCGAGCGGGTGGCCCTGCTGCAAAGTGAGGTGCGCGCGCAAAGCCAGGAGCTGTTGGGCTACACGCGCTACACCAGCTACCTCACGGTGGGCAAGCAGTCGCTGGCCGAGCAGATGAAGCTGCTCTCGGCCACCGTGGTGCGCGAGGAAGGCAGCACGCAGATCATCGAGAAGTCGCTGCTGGGCCTGGCCTCCACGGGCGTGGTGGCGGTGACCTACACGGCCGAGTACGCCTTCGGCTTCGACCTCGGGCCCGACCAGTACGACCTCAAGGCCACGGACAAGGGCATCGAGGTGCACGTGAACCCGCCCCGGCTGGTGGCCACCCCGGCCGTCACCAACCTGCGCCACCGCGTGGTCTCGGGCGGCCTGCTCACCGACGAAAAGGCGGCCATCATCCGCCTGCAGGAAGAAGCCGCCAGGCGCGCCCGGCAGCAGGGCCAGGCCATGGCCTCCGAGCCGGCGGTGGTGGCACTGTGCGAGAAGAGCCTCACGGCGTTTCTCTACGCCTTTCTCGAAAAGCAACCCGGCGTGAAAAGCGTGCCGCGCATCACGGTGGTCTACCGCCAGCCGCCCAAGGCGGCCTCCACCGCACAGTAGGCAGTAGGCGCAGCTCAGGGAACGAGCAGGTGCATCGAGTGCGCGGCCTGCAGCACCAGCAGGGCTGACAGCAGCGCGGGCGGCATCACCACCAGGCCGATCTTGAGGAACTGCCATGCCCCCACGTGCAGGCCCTCGCGCCGCAGCGCGGCCAGCCACAGGATGGTGGCCAGCGAGCCGGTGACCGAGAGGTTGGGCCCCAGGTCGATGCCGATCAGCGCGGCCGCGCGCACGGTGCCTGACGCGGACGCCGCGTCGAGCGAGGCCCCCGCCAGCAGGCCCGCCGGCAAATTGTTGACCAGGTTGGTCGCCACGCCCAGCAGCGCGCCCAGCACCGTGCCCGCCCCTTGCGGCCAGGCAGCGGCGGCGTTGCGCAATGCACCCGCCATCAGGCCCACCACGCCTGTGTGCTCCAGCGCCTGCACGAAGACGAACAGCCCTGCCACCAGCGGCAGCACGTCCCACGAGACGGAGCGCAGCGCCTGCCAGGGCGCACGCCCGCAGGCAAAGGCCAGCAGCGCCAGCGTGCCCAGCGCGGCACCCAGCGTGGGCCAGCCCAGCGGAATGCGCAGCCAGGCACAGCCCACCAGCACCAGCACCGACACGGCCAGCCCGCCGGCCGCCACGCGCCCACCCAGGCCCAGCGGGTGTTCGGGCACCGTGGTGGCGATGGTCTCGGGGATGCTGCTTCTCAAAACCCAGCGCAGGGCCACATAGGTCACGCCGATGGAGGCCAGCGAGGGCAGCGCAAACAGCGCCATCCAGTGTGCCAGCGACGGCATGCCGCTGCCCCAGAGCACCAGGTTGGCGGGGTTGGAGATGGGCAACACGAAACTTGCCGCATTGGCGATGAAGGCGCAGATGAACAGGTAGGGCAAGGGCGAGGCACCCACGGCGCGCGCCACCGCGAACACCGCTGGGGTCAGCACCACGGCGGTGGCATCGTTGGACAGGAACACCGTGACCAGCGTGCCCACGGCATACACACTGACGAACAGGCGCCGGCCCGAACCCCGGGCCTGCTGGGCCGCGAGCGTGGCCAGCCAGTCGAAGACGCCCTCGCGCCGTGCCAGTTCGGACAGCAGCATCATGCCGGCCAGGAACAGGTAGACGTCGTGCCCGCGCATCACGCCCTCGAAGGCCAGGGCCGGGCTGAGCAGGCCGCACGCCAGCAGGATCAGCGCGCCGGCCACGGCCCAGACGGCCTCGGGCAACCGGAAAGGCCGCACGATCACGGCGGCCGTGGCCACGCCGATGATGGCCCAGGTCCAGGGGGCGGCGGCCATCATGCGGCGGCCCCTTGGCGGCAGGCGGCGTGGCCCGGGAGATGGAACAAAGGCACGGCAGTGGCGGGACAGGGTTGCATGGGGGCGGATTCTATGCACTGCCTGCCCATGGCGGCCTGCCGCAATGCCCTTGCCGGTGCGCCGGGTCACAAGGCCCCTTACCATGTGGTCAAAAGAACGCGCCTGCGATGCGTTCCATAGGAGCCCTCCCATTGTTCGGATTTTTTGAGAAACGCGTAGCGCCCTACCCTGCCGAAGAACCCCATCTGCCGCCCAAGGACTTCATGGCCTTCGTGTGGGACGGCACGCGCGGCCTGCGCGGCTACGTGGTGGCCATGGCCGCGCTGTCGGCAGCCATCGCCATCTATGAAGCCCTGCTGTTCGCCGTGCTCGGCCATGTGGTGGACTGGCTCTCGAGCGTGCCGCCCGCGGCCCTGTGGGCCACACGCAAGACCGAGATCGTGGGCATCACGGTGCTGCTGCTCGCCTCCATCGCGCTGGTGGCCGTGCAGACCAGCGTCAAGCACCAGGTGCTGGCCATCAACTTCCCGCTGCGCCTGCGCTGGAACTTCCACCGACTGATGCTGGGCCAGAGCATGGCCTTCTATGCCGATGAATTTGCGGGCCGCATCACCACCAAGATCATGCAGACCGCGCTGGCGGTTCGCGACATGATCTTCACCACCACCGACGTGGTGATCGGCATGGGCGTGTACCTGGTGACCATCCTGGCGCTGCTGGCGGGGTTCGATGCGCGACTGCTGGCGCCCTTCGTACTCTGGATGGTGGCCTACGGCCTGGCCTGCTGGTACTTCGTGCCGCGCCTGGGCAAGGTGGGCAAGGCGCAGGCCGATGCGCGCTCGGCCATGACCGGGCGCATCACCGATGCCTACACCAACATCGCCACGGTGAAGCTGTTCTCGCACACCCGGCGCGAGTCGGAGTTCGCGCGCGCGGCGATGGACGCCTTCAAGCTCACCGGCTATGCGCAGATGCGCCTGGTGAGCCAGTTCGAGATCGTCAACCACATCCTGGTGGTGGGCATGATCCTGGGCGCCTGCGGCACCGCCCTTTGGCTGTGGTCGCTGGGCCAGGTGGGCGCCGGTGCCGTGGCCGCCGTGACGGCGATGACCTTGCGCGTCTCGGGCCACGCCCACTGGGTGATGTGGGAGATGACCACGCTGTTCGAGAGCGTGGGCACCATCCAGGACGGCATCAACACGCTGACGCGCCCGCGCGCCGTGGTGGACGCGCCCGACGCCAGGCCGCTGCAGGTGACCCAGGGAGAGGTGAAATTCGAGAACGCGACCTTTGCCTACGGCAACGGCCGGCCGGTCATCGACGACCTGAACCTGACCATCCGCCCCGGTGAGAAGATCGGCCTGATCGGCCGCTCCGGGGCCGGCAAGTCCACGCTGGTGAACCTGCTGCTGCGCTTTCACGATGTGCGCTCGGGCCGGGTGCTGATCGACGGGCAGGACATCGCCCATGTCACGCAGGACAGCCTGCGCCGCTCCATCGGCATGGTCACGCAGGACACCTCGCTGCTGCACCGCTCGATGCGCGACAACATCCTCTACGGCCGCCCCGATGCCAGCGAAGAGGACCTGCAGGCCGCCGCCCAGCGGGCCGAGGCTGCCGAATTCATCGCCACGCTGAGCGACCTGCAGGGCCGCACGGGCTATGAGGCGCATGTGGGCGAGCGCGGCGTGAAGCTCTCGGGCGGGCAGCGCCAGCGTGTGGCCATCGCGCGCGTGATGCTCAAGGACGCGCCCATCCTGCTGCTCGACGAGGCCACCAGCGCCCTCGACTCCGAGGTGGAGGCCGCCATCCAGCAAAGCCTGGACGGCCTGATGCAAGGCAAGACCGTGATCGCCATTGCCCACCGCCTGTCCACCATCGCGGCCATGGACCGGCTAATCGTGCTGGATGCCGGGCGCATCGTTGAAGAAGGCACGCACGCGCAGCTGCTGGCGCAGGGCGGTGTGTATGCGCGGCTGTGGGGCCACCAGAGCGGCGGCTTCCTCGGTGAGACCGATGAGGAAGACCAGAGCGCGCTGATGCCTGGGTGACAGGCCAGGGCCTTCGCGACCCCGAAATTGGTGTTGACAGGCCCTAACGTGTCGCGCAGGCGGCTGCCTGCCCAGGCCGTGCGCCCTAACGTGCAGGGCACCGCGGCCATACCGGCCGCCCCTCATCGGAGAACCCTTGCATGATCAAGATCACGGCCCTGTACCGCTGGCACGAAGGCGCCCGCTTCGACCACGACTACTACCACGGCGAGCACATGCGCATTGCGCGCGAGGCCCTGGGCCCGCTGGGCCTGGTGCGGCTGGAGAGCGACCGCGTGATGTACCCGGGCCCGCCGCGCCCGGGCCAGGTGGTGGCGCTGACCAATGCCTTCTTCGAGACGGCGGAGCAGGCCCAGGTGGCGGCGCAAAAGACCGCGCCGGTGCTCACTGCGGACGTGCCCAACTACACCGACATCAAGCCCGAGTCGTACATGGCGCAGATGAAGGCGCACCCGCTCGGGGCCTGAGCCTACATGCCGCGCCGCTCCTTGGCGCGGTAGACCTCGATGGCGCCGACGGAGCTTGCCTGGTTGCCCCAGCTGTTGCGCACGAAGGTGGCAACGGCGGCCACATCCTCGTCGCTCAGCACATGGCGGAACGGGGGCATGCCATGGGGGCGCGGGTTGCCGGCCGTGGCCGGCAGGTAGCCGCCCTGCAGCACCACGCGCACCAGGTTGGTGGTGTCGGCCAGCACCACGGCGCGGTTGCCGGCCAGCGCCGGGAAGGCTCCGGGACCGCCCTGCCCCTGGCCCTGGTCGCCATGGCATTGCGCGCACTGCTGCTCGTACACCTTGGCGCCGCGCGCCATGGCCGATGCGGCGGGCGGCGCAGCGGGAGGTGGTGACACGGTGTGCTGCTGCAGGTCCTGCAGGTAGACCGCCATGGCGCGGGCATCGGCATCGGTCAGGTACTGGGTGCTGCGGAACACCACCTCGGCCATGGGGCCCATCACCGAGCCGTCGGGTGCCACACCGGTCTTGAGCAGGGCCACCACGTCCTGTACCGGCCATTCCTTCACGCCAGCCTCGGCCGCGGCATTGAGCGCCGGGGCATACCAGTTCTGCACCGGGATCAGGCCGCCGTTGAAGGCCATGGCGTCGCTGGTCGCGCCCAGCGCATTGCGCGGGGTGTGGCAGGCCGTGCAATGGCCCAGGCCGTTGACCAGGTAGGCACCGCGGTTGTACTCGGCCGTCTGGGTGGGGGCGACCAGCGCCGTGCCCGGTGCGAAGAACAGCGCCCGCCACACGGCCAGCGCTGCCTGCGTGCTGTACGGAAAGCGCAGCGCGTGCGGCCGGTTGGCTTCGCCCACGGAGGGCAGGCTTTGCAGGTAGGCGTAGATGGCGTCCGAATCCTCGCGTGTGACCTGGGTGTAGTTGGGGTAGGGAAACGCCGGGTACAGCAGGCGCCCGTCGCGCGAGCGGCCATGGTGCATGGCGCGCCAGAACTCGGCAGACGACCACTGGCCGATGCCGTGGGCCTTGTCGGGCGTGAGATTGGAGCTGTGTACCACGCCGAACGGCGTCTCGATGCCGCGCCCGCCGGCAAAGGCCGCCCCGCCCTGCGTGGTGTGGCAAGCCATGCAGTTGCCCACGCGCGCCAGGTACTCGCCGCGCACCACCTGTTCGGGGGTGGAGACAAAGGCCTCCGGGCTGGAGGGCAGCGGCTCCTCCCCGCGCAGGTTCAAGGTAATCACCGCAGCAGCGCCGATGCCCAGGGCCGCCAGGGTGGAAGAGATCGTCCTGAGGATGGTTCGTGCGTTCATAGCCGTGCCCTCTTCAACGTCCGGCCACGGGTACGCCATCCACCCCGCCGCAGCGCATGGGCATGGCACCCGTCAGGCGCGCCGCTGGCTTGCCACCACCGGGCACGGACTGGGCGGCCAGCCAGGCCGAGACGGCGCTCACGTCGTCCGGCGTGAGCTGGCGCGCGATGTCGGCCATGCAGTCGGGCGCGTGGGCGCGGCGCTGGCCGGTCTTCCAGGCACCGAGCTGGCTGTTGAGGTAGTCACGCGGCAGGCCCAGCAGGCCGGGGATGAAGGGGTTGACCCCGGTCATGGCCGGGCCATGGCACTGCACGCAGGCCGGAATGCTGCGCGCCGCATCGCCTTGCAGCACCAGCAGGCGGCCACGCTCCAATGCGGCAGGCGGCGCCTGGGGTGCCGGTGGCGGCGGGTACGGCACCTCCAGCGCCGCGAAGTGCGCGGCCATCTCGCGCAGGTAGTCATCGGTCAGGTGCTCGATGAGACTGGTCATCTGCGGGTAGCTGCGCCGCCCCTCGCGGAAGTTGAGCAGCTGGTTGGCCAGGTAGCCGGCCGGCTTGCCCGCGATGCGCGGGAAGTAGCCCTCCTGGGTGGCCCGGCCTTCCTTGCCATGGCAGGTGACGCAGGCCAGCACGCGCGGCGCCATGCCGCTGGCGACGGAAGTGGCGGCCACAGGGGCCGCTGGGATCGCCGGTTGCGCAGCCGCACCGCCCAGGCTGGCGGCCATCCACAGCGGGACAACAACGGGACGCAGCAGGCTGCACAAACGATCGATCATGGGGCGGTGGCTTCTTTTTGGGATTGCAACGGACTCTACGCCTCCCCTCAAAAACAGTACAGATTCAGTTTCAGGTTAAAAATACGGATCAGTTTGTACTAGATCAAAATCGTCTTTGCATGAAACGTTATGAGCGCCACGCCGATGCCATCGCCCAGCTGATCCACAGCGGTGCGCTGCGCCCCGGCGACCGCGTGCCTTCGGTGCGCGAGTCCAGCCGCACCCGGGGCATCAGCCCGTCCACGGTGTTCGAGGCGTATTACCTGCTGGAGGCACAGGGGCTGATCCATGCGCGCCCGCGCTCGGGCTACTACGTGAGCGCCCATCTGCCCATGGCAGCCGGGCAGACGCCCCCGGCGGAGCCCCTACCCTCGCAGCCGGCGGCCGGGTCCACCGGCGTGGCCATCAGCGACTTGGTCTTCGAGGTGCTGGGCTCGGCCCGCGACCGCGACCTGGTGCCGCTGGGCTCGGCCTTTCCGGGGCTGGAGCTGTTCCCCTTCGAGCGGCTGGCGCGCTGCCTGTCGGGCGGCATGCGCAAGCTCGACCCCTGGAGCATCGTGCAGAGCCTGCCGCCCGGCGACGAGCGCCTGCGCCAACAGATCGCGCTGCGCTACGGCCTGCACGGCACGGCGGTGGACACCGGCGAGCTCATCGTCACCAATGGCGCCATGGAGGCGCTCAACCTGTGCCTGGAGGCCGTGACCCGGCCGGGCGACATCGTGGTGGTCGAATCCCCCACCTTCTACGCCGCGCTGCAGGCGCTGGAACGGCTGAACCTGCAGGCCGTGGAGGTGGCGACCCACCCACGCGAGGGCATCGACCTGGCCGCACTGGCCGAGGCCCTGGCGCGCCACCCGGTCAAGGCCTGCTGGCTGATGCCGAGCTTTCAAAACCCGCTGGGCAGCCTGATGCCCGAGGAGAACAAACGCGCCCTGGTGGCCCTGCTCGCGCGCCACCAGGTGCCGCTGATCGAGGACGACGTGTATGGCGAGCTGCACTTTGCCCCCGACCGCCCGCCCCCGGCCAAGGCCTTTGACACCGAGGGCCTGGTGATGCACTGCAGCTCGTTCAGCAAGTGCCTGGCGCCTGGCTACCGCGTGGGCTGGGTGGCAGCGGGCCGCTTTGCCACCGGCGTACAGCGCCTGAAACTCATGACCACGCTGGCGGCGGCCGTGCCATCGCAGCAGGCGCTCTCCGAGTACCTGGCCCAAGGGGGCTACGACCGGCACCTGCGCCAGCTGCGGCGCAGCCTGGCGCGGCAGCAGGAGCGCGCGCTGGCCGGCATTGCGCGGCATTTTCCGGCCGGCACGCGGGTGTCACGGCCCGAGGGCGGCTACTTCCTGTGGGTGGAGCTGCCGCCCACGGTCGATGCCCTCACCCTGCACCGCCAGGCCCTGGCCCAGGGCATCAGCCTGGCACCGGGGCAGATTTTCTCGGCCGACCAGCGGTTTGCGCACTGCGTGCGCATCAACTACGGGCACCCGGCGCAGGAGCGTTTCGAAGAGGCGCTGGCCACCGTAGGGCAGCTTGCGGGGCAATTGGCGCAGGGTTGAGTTGTCCGCAGCGCTTTTTGGGGTGCAATGCAGCACACCCCGGTGTATCCAATGGAAAAACTTGTACGACAAGTCCTTGCATTTTGCTGACAAACCGCCGCCCAGCGTTGGATACGCCCAACTTCGGGTTCGCCCCTCTTCTGGCATGGCTATTGCACGGCATACTGGCCGCCGTCCGGCTTGCGGGCCCCGCCAGGGCCGGCCGCACAGCAGCCATCCAACTCCGCCCACCATGCCACCACCCCAGCGTGCTCCGATCCTGACCGTGGAAGACGAAGACGACTGGATCGTCTCGTTTGCGTTCGGCCCCCAGGGCACCGACCGCCTGACGCTCAAGCGCACGCCCCGGCTGGAGTTCATGCTCCGGCCCGAGCAGCGCGGCGTGTTCGTCGGCGTTGGCATGGGCGGACGCCCTGCCCCGCTGGTCGCCGTGCAATGGGGCAGCAAGAGCGTGGACGTGGTGTCCACCGAACGCCGCTACAGCCTGGATATCAGCAAGGTGGACGGCAACCTGCTCGCTGCGGCGCTGCAGGTACTGGGGAAGATGAACTTTGACCAGAGGTTTCAGCTGGCGGGGGTGTGAGAGGCAATCGCCCAGGGTCTTCACACCGCACCGGCGCCCTTCAGCGTGTCATCTTGAAGGCGGCATTCACGACAGCGACCTGCGATTCATCCAAACGGGTCTCCACCAACGCGCCAAACGCCATGCTGTCGTTGATGGGCCAGATCACGCCAGGGTTGTTCGCCGTCACGTCAGCCGCTAGGGCGGCTGCGCGCAGGCTTCCGAAACGTGCGTCGCTGCGGCCATCGATCTGCTGGTCCAGTGCACCCGCCAGTGAAAAGGTAACGCTCCGGATCTCCATCACATTGCGCGGCAGCGCCACATAGTTGCCTACCGAAGCGGCGGGTTCTGCCCAGTCGATACTCCGGAAGCAGACCTGCACCTCCTGCGGATTGCCATTGCTGTCCAGATAGACATAGCGATCTTGCTGGCCTTCGGTGCGCCCAGTAGGAACGCGAATGCCGGCGGCCAGAAAGGCGTTGATCATGGGGGCACCGCACAACGCAACTCCGGCATTGGCACCGTTCCCGTTGACGCGCCCCGAAGGAGCCAGGGGATCATCACCCGGTGGCCGGCCTACGCCATTGAAATACGCCTCATAAGCCAACTGCCAGCCCTGAATGAAGTCGGTAGACAGGCGCTGGTTGGCGGCCGAGCGCTGCAGGTCGCGCCCTACGGCCACGGCGCCGATCAACAGGCCGATGACGACCAGCACGACGCTCAGCTCCAGCAGCGAGAAGCCGCGCTGGCGGCGCGGGGCCTTGTCGCGGGAAGGTTGGTGAATGCAGGAGGAAGTCATGGTGCGTAACTCGGTGGTCAAGGGGTCATCAGTGGCCAATGGCATCGGCCTTCAGCGCATTCAGGTTGACGTCGATGGACAGGTCGGTGATCGCCGTGGTGTGTGCTGCAAAATCGCTGAACACCTTCTCGGCCTCGGCCAGGGACAAGGCGGCATCGACCTGGGCGGCGATCGCGGCGACATCGCTGGCCACGGCCAGACCAATGCCCACGGCTGCCAGCGCGATCTGGAACGAGCGCGCGCCAACGCTCGCCGTGGTGTCGGCGACGGCAGACAACATTTCCTTTGCAGCGTCCAGGGTGCCCGCAGCGGCAGACAGAAGACCCGCAGCGGCCATGGCCACGTCGGCCCTGGCCAGCACGACAGCGATGTAGAGCTGGTCACGGTAATCGTACAAGGCGCGTTCGAGCACGAAGGCGCCCGTGGCCACGTTGAAGTGCGCATGCGACACCGCCGACAGCGAGGCACCGCAATGCAGTTCATCGAACAGCTCCGTAGGGCTGGCTGCGATCACGATGTCATCGTAGAGGTTGGTCACGGCGTTGCCCGGCGCCTCGAAGGTCGGGTCCGCGTTGGTCGCGGTGTCATTCGCCCCGTCAAACGCCTGACCGTTCCCGTTGGCATCCAACATGCCAGGGGCAGCGATCACGAAGGCCGCGGGGCGCCTTTGCGCGCCCACCTGGGTGGCCAGGAAACCGGCTGGCGCCACCACCGGCGTACTGGCCGTGTTCAGCGCCAGGCAGATATCGATCAGATTGACCGCCCCCGCACCGTCCGCCCCCGCCAGAGGGCACGGTTGGGTGGGCGGGCCTACCGCGCCCGGAGGCACGTTCGACGCCCTGCAATCAGGGTTCAGAGGCCCCGTGGGTCCGTCCACGTAGGTCTTGCCAAGCAGGCTGGTCAGGCTGGTCGTGACCTCCGGTACCGGAGGCGCATTGGGGTTGGGCGCCTCGGTATGGTTTTGCGGCTTGGGGTTGGGCGTGCGCACGCGCAGCGTGTTCATGCGGTCGCGCGGCGCGGCCAGGTCACGGTCTGCAGGAGCATTCGCCGTGGCTGCACCCGACGGCTGGCGGTACACGCCATAGCGCAGCATGCCCGCCTCCGGCCTTGGAAGGCCCAGCGTACGCCAGGGCAGAAAACCCACCTGGCCGCCACCCACGCAGTTCTCCACCCCCTGGAGGTTGTTGGCAGGGCACGGCAGGCGGTAGTTGGCATGCAGGAAGCCCACCAGCGCGTCACGCGACTGTTGCTGCACATCCATCTGCACTGAAGTCACCCGGTGCCGCTCGGACAGCTGCCAGAAGATGATGGCCGCCGGCAGGATCAGGCCCAGCGCCAGCAAGACCACCGAAAGCTCCACCAGGGTGAAACCCATCATGCGGTGTTTCATGGATTGAGCCCCTTCGCGTCCAGCAGCGTGGCGGAATTCAGCGCCTGGGTGAACGTGTCATACACATGTGCCAGATAAGCCCTTGAAGCCAGCTCCTTGGCGATGGAGTCCTGTTCCGCCTGGATGGCTTCCGTCAGATCCGTAGCCGCCAGACCGACCTCCACCGCAGCAGACGCGGCGTTGGCAATGGACAGTGCGACACCGGCGATGGTGAGCGCTTCGGTATTGGCCGCCGACGCGACAGCCAGCGCCGCGCTGCCCGCGGCCAGTGCCACATTCATGGCGGCCAGGATGACACCGGTCTCGGCGCTTTCCTTGGCCGCCTTGGCCTGGGCGATGTCAAACACCCGCAGTGCCCAGTACCGCTGCACCACGCGGGCATTGTCGTACGCGGTGTAGGCCCCTTGCGCGGCGGCCTGCATGGCGCTCAGGCGGGCCACGCACCCGATGCGCGCAGACAGGTCGCTGGGCCCGACGCCCACGGCAAGGTCGTCGAAGGTATTGGTCTGGGCCCGCCCCGGGAAGTCGAAGGTCACCCCGGTGTTGTTGCCCTCGAAGACACCGTTCATGCCCGGATGCGCAATGATGAAAGCCAGCGTGATGGAGGTAGCGTCCACCGGGTTCGTGGCCCTCAGTACCCCAGCGGGTGGTGCAGCATCGGCCGCATAGCGGCGCAGCACACGGCACCAGTCGAGGCCATTGGTCGCCCCGTTTTGCAGGACCGCTGCGGGAATGGCGCCCGAGGTACCGCGCAGTCGGCCGAGCGCAGCATCCATCTCCGTGTTCTGCGGTACGGCCAGAATACCTTGCGTGTAGTCGAAGCCCAGCGTGGGCGAGACCGTGTTGGCAGGCGCGACGGCCAGGTTGTACGCACCGGCTTGATTGACACCATAGCGAAGCTGGCTGAACCGGCTGCTCAACCCCAGGTCACGCCACGGTAGCAGAACCGCAGCGGCATTGCCGCAGGCCTCGGCGCCGCCGGTGGTGGCTGCCGCACAGGGCAGCCGGCCCCGGGCCAGCACGAAGCCTTCCACCGCAGCCTGGGCCTCGGCCAGCTGGCCCATGATGGCCGGCCGCTGCAGGGGTTCGCGCGTGGAGGCCACCCAGCGCCATGCGATGACGCCCAGAAGACCGACGATGGCCAGCGACACGGCCAGTTCGACCAGCGAAAAACCCGCCTGGCGCAGGCGCCCGGGGCGTTGCATGCGCGCGGTCATCGCGTGCCTCCCTTGCGATCCACCTGCTCAAGGATGGCTGCGGCCTGCTCGGGTGTCATGGGCTCCACCGATGGCCCGGTGATGTTGCAGGGCGCGTTGCCCGTGCCTGTCGGTAGTTTTGCGACCATGTTGTTGGCATCCGCCAATCGCTGCAAGACAGCGTCGCGCTTGCGGTTGAGCACGTCGAGTTCCTTCTGGAGCTTCACCGGCTTGAGCATCTTGGCATCCGTGCTGGGGCTGACCGTAGCCCCCGCGCCGAACAGGTCCGTCATGGCGTTGTTGAACGCGGTGGAAATATTGTTGCCGGCAGGATCCCCCACCAGGCACCCTGTCGTGCACCGTGAGCCAACCACGGCATTGCTGGCATCGAGAAGGTTGTACCGTGCCGCGCCATTGACCAGCGTCGCATAGGCAGCGGCATACTCCGTCTTTTCCGTGTTGAACGTCGTGTTGGCAGTGTTGCGAATGCCTGTCGCGGTGTTCAGCGCCGTCTGGGCCTTGAGTTGTTCGGCGACGGCTTTGTCGCGCACGGCAGTCAGGTTGGTGGTGTTCTGGGCCAGAGCGAGTTCAGCGGCTTTTCCGGAGCGCTTGTCCCTCAGGTCTTTCAGGGCCTTCACGACTAGCGGGTCCACGCTCGTCGGGTCAAGGGCTGCAATCTGCACATCCAGCGCCAAGATATCGGCGTTCAGTTGGGCAATGGTTGCTGCGTTGTTGGCCAGCGCGTTATTGTACTTGGCGACTTCGGCATTCCAGTGGTTCACCAGGAGGGTCGCCTGGTCCATATTGGACTGCGCCAGTTCATAGGCATACGAGGCATTGCCCCACTCTTCCGTGGCCGCGAACAATGCGTTGATGTACCCGTCCAGCGTCGGAGTCCTTTGCCCTGCGTGGATTACGGTAAAGAGGGTGGCTTTGGCAATGTCCCTGTTGACTATGGCCGTAGCCAGCTCGTTTTGCTTGGCCACAATTTCTGCATCGACAGTCGCCAGCGCGGCTTGCGCAGCAGCCACTTCCGCGACGGCACGGTCCCTGGCCTCTTTCTGGCGATCATAGAAAGCCTGGTCCATCACGGGGCACAGTTGGGCCTGCGGCACCCCGCCGTCGGCAAGCCTCAGCGCCTGCCCGGCAATACCTGCGGCGACCGCATTGGCAGCAACGGCCAGCCCGTTGGCAGCGATGACCCCGGCCGTCAACGCAGCTGACGCTGTGTGCATGCCGGCGGCCGCACACAGGTTGACGGCAAGACCCAGAGAAGCGACGCACCCGACCCACTCCGCAGCCGCGTTGCCGGCATCGGATATGCCTTCGGCAATGGCCAGCGTGATCTCCAGACCGGTCATGACGGCAGCCAGGGTGGAGAAGATCAGCGCGCGCGTGGCAGACTCGATATTGTCGGCGCGCATTTCCCACACCGCTACGGACACATCATGCCCCAGGGCCACTGTGTTGATGGAGTCGATCAGCGGGTTGCAGTGAAAGGCGCTCTGCAGGCTGGCGTAGGAGCGCTCCAGCACTAGGTCGTTGTACGTGGCAAGCAGGGGCCGACGGCCCGGGTCTTCCATGAGGTTGGGATCGGCACCGGCGTTGGCGCCATCGAACAGGTTGCCGTCGCCATTGGCATCGCCATTGCCGGGATGGGCGATGGCGTAGGCGGTGGTACGCAGCGGCGTCGCATTGAGCCGGGCCATGGTGGCGGTCAGGGTCGTCGTCCGCCCCACTTCCAGGCGCTGGCACAGATCGGTCAGGGTCAGGATGTCGGCAGGGTACGCGCCCGCGCCTGTTTCACGCATGTTGAAGAATGTCCAGGGCGCCGCATCGGGGTACTCCAGGGGCCTCCAAGAGTCAGTCAGCAGCGTCAGATCGTAGTCGCCCCCCTGGCGCTGCACCATGTAGCGCAGTTGGCCCACGTCAACGCCTGCATCGACACCCGCCAGGGCGAGGGTGACCGTTGGCAGCCAGCCGCTCTGGTTGCCTGCCCCGCAATCCGCCACGCCATCGCGGTCGATGTCGGGGCATGGCAACCTTCCGGTCACCGTGGCATAGGTAACGATGGCCTTGTCGGCCTGCGACAGTGCCTGGCGCTCCTGGCGGGAGGTGTCCACAGCAGTGCGCTCACGCCATTGCATGTAGCCAATGGCCGACAGGCCCGCCATCACCGAAATCAGCAGCAGCACCTGCACCAGACCGAAGCCACGCGAGCGCACGGGTGCTCGGCGTGGACGGTGGACTGTGGAATGGGTAGTCATGGAATCAATCAAGGCAAGTGCCACTCAGGGCAGGCTTCTGCGGAGCCAGCCGGCCAGTTGGCCGGGGGATTCGGCCACGACCACGTCGTCGGAGCCAAAGCGCAGCGGTGCCGAAGGGCTGGCGGCGCAGGCACTGCCGGGTGTGTGAGGGGCGTCGAAGCGATCGCCGTCGCCGCTCCTGTCCTGCAGCGGCACGATGAGCCAGTAGGCGGCGGCCATGACCTGGTTGGCGGCGCAGTCGATGGCGCCGGCCACGCCGGCATCGCCCGTGAGGTATGTTCTGGCCGCTGAGAACGGCACTATGGCCGTGTTGGACGCATTGTTCAGGCCCGCAATGAGGTCAGTGACGTCACGGTAAGTCGGGACCGAACTGTTACCGGGCACTGCAGGATCTGGATCCCTCGTACGCTCCGTGACCACGGCAAGATCGGCATCCCTCCCAGGGTCGGCGAGGTTAGCAGCCCGGAACACTGAATAGCGAGCGAGAAACTTGTCCGTAGGCATCGGCAGGCCCATACTCACGTAGGGGAACCAACCCACCTGGTTGCCGGCGGCACAGTTGCCGTTCGGCGGGTTCTCATAGCCATCGGCCACCGCATCCGAGTCAGGACATGGCAGCCGGCCATGGCGCAGCGCAAAGGCCCGCACGATGGACTGAAGTTGCTCAGCCTCGGCCCGGCCGCGCTCGATCTCCTGCTGGGCAGTGACGGTTTCATAACCGCTGAAGGCAGCCCACGACATCAGTCCGGCCACCACCAGCGCAATGGCCATTTCCACCATGGAAAAGCCGCCCTGCGCTGCTTGGTGCCACCGACCGGTGTGCCGACAGGATGCCCGGGAGGTCATTGCGCCTTCCCTCCTGGCAAGGACGACGAGGCCGCAGCCGGCGCGGCTACGCCCGCTGGGACGTAACTCTGCAGGTTGCGCGCATCGGTGCTGACGCGCTCTCCGATGACCCGCAGTTCGGCCAGGATGGCTTCCTTTCGCGCCATGTCCTTGGGGGAGGTACCTTGGCCCATGCGTTGCAGCTCGGCGTTCAGGGCCTGCACCTTGGCGCTGCTGTCCAGCATGCTGCGCAGCGCCTGGAAATAACGCGGATCGAATCCCGGAGGAGACGCCGCCTCCAGCTCGTCCACCAAGGCCCTCATCTTTTCGGGTGATGCCTGCATCCCCTGCGCGCGCAGTGCATTGAATTCCGCGCGGACTTCGGCCAGACGCCGGCGACGCTCCTGGACCTGCGCCTGCGAAGCGGCGTCAGCCGCCTTGAGGACGGCAGGTGCCGAGGCGACTGGGGTGATTACCGCACGCGGGGCCACCACCACCGGGGGCTCCGTGTTTTCGGGCAAGCGTCCAGAGATCCACATGCCACCAGCCAAAACGGCCAGCAACAACAGGCCCAGGCCCGTGCCGATCAGTACTTCCTTGCGCATTCAGTGCCCTGCCCGGCATAACGGGCAGACCTCGTCAAAAGAACAGTTTCCAGAGCATCCAGGCGCAGTTTCTCGCGCCAGGATCGAAAAATCGGCCGACCGCATCATTGCCCACCCCCGAGGGTGTGCCCCACCGACTGCCGCACCAGGTCATACACCGGCAGCAGCAGCGCGACGATCAGGAACAGGAACAACGCACCGGCAATCAGGATGATCACGGGTTTCAGGATTTCGGCCAGCGACTTGACCACCACTTCCAGGCGCTTGCGGTAATCCTCGGCCAGATGGGCCAGTTGCTGGTCCAGGCTTCCCGACTCCTCGCCCACGGAGATCATGCGCACCGCCATGGCCGGGAAGCCGCCCACGCGCCGCATCGACGACGACACCGATTCGCCGCGCGACACCGATTCGGCCACCTGGATCAGGCGGGTGCGGTAGTAGCGGTTCTTGGTGGCACGCCCCAGGATGCGCAGGCTGGACACCAGGTCCACCCCGGCCCGCACCAGGATGGAGAGGTGCTCCGTCATGTGCGCCATGCCCGAAGACACCAGCAGCGTGCGCGAGATCGGCAGGCGGTGCAGCAGGTTGTAGGTGGCCAGCTGGAAGCTTTCCGAGCGCTTGAACAGCACGGTGCCCGTGATGGCGACCACGGCGACGACGAGCAACACCCAGGGCAGGTGGGTCGAGAGCATGTTCGCGAACGAGACGAGGCCTTCGGTGATGGGCGGCAGCTTGGCCTGCATCTGCTTGAACAGCCGGGCCATGTTGGGCACCACGTAGTAGATCCAGAAGATCGCCACGCCGATGATGGTGCTGAACACGAAGGCCGGGTAGATCAGCGCGGTCTTGATGTCGCGCTTGATGTTGATCATGCGCTCCACATGCTCGGCGGCCTCGCCCAGCATGCGGTCGAGCGTACCCGTCTGGTCGCCGATGGAGACCAGGTTGCGCACGGTCTCGGGGAACACGTCGGGGTGGCGGTTGAAGGCCTCGGTCATGCCCACGCCGGCGTTCAGGTCGTCGAGCATGTTGCGCGCCACGTAGGCCATGGCGCGGTTCTCGCTGGTGTCGCTTTCGTCCACCAGGGTCTGCAGCGCATCCAAAGCAGGCACCCCGGCACGCATCATGAGACCCATGTCGCGCAGGAAGCCCGCCAGGTCTTCGCCGCGCACCTGGCGGCGAAACAGGTGCATGAGCATCTCGGAGAAGAATGCCATCCAGCCCGGGAAGCGGAACAGGCTGAGCACCGTACCGTCGGTGTCCGACTCGATGCGCATGCGCACCGACACCTCGCGCTTGACCGCCAGGCGCAGCAGGCCCGAGCGCACGCCGCCATGCGGCAGCAGCACGCGGTAGTAGTAGGTATTGAGGGATGAGGCCATGGGTCGTGTCCGCCGAAACGGTTCAGTCCTCGCCTACCGTGCGCAGGATCTCGTCCATGGTGGTCTCCCCTGCCAGCACGCGGTTGCGCGCCAGGGTCAGGATGGGGCGCATGCCCGCCCCCATGGCACGCTGCCGAATCTCGGCACGCGTGGCGTCCGATGCAATGGCGTCGGCCAGGTCGCGGTTGACGACCAGCATTTCGTACACCGGCAGCCGGCCCAGGTAGCCCGAGTCACGGCAGTGGTGGCAGCCCACGCCGTGGAACACCTGCGGCGCCGAGTCGGGGTTGGTCAGGCCCAGCCAGCGGCGCTCGTCCTCCGTCGCCAGGCGGGGCTTGGCGCAGTGCGGGCAGATGCGGCGCACCAGGCGCTGGTTGATCACGGCGACCAGGTTTTCGGCGATGGTCTCGGTGTCCACGCCCAGCAGCTTCAGGCGCGGCATCACACCGAAGATGCTGCCCACGTGCAGGGTGGAGAGCACCAGGTGGCCGGTGGACGATGCATCCAGGGCCGCACGCGCGGTCTCGGAATCGCGGATTTCGCCCACCAGGATGATGTCGGGGTCGTGCCGCAGGAAGTGGCGCATGGCGTTGGCGAACTCATAGCCTGCGCGGCGGTTCACCTCAGTCTGGCAGGCCACGGGCACGCGGTACTCGACCGGATCTTCCACGGTGAGCACGTTGCGCTCGATCAGCGGCTGCATGCGCAGCGCGGCGTGCAGCGTGGTGCTCTTGCCCGAGCCGGTGGGGCCGGTGATCAGGATCAGCCCGTGCGGCTTGGAAAACGCCTTGGCCATCACGGCTACGTCCTCCTGCAGAAAGCCCAGGTCGGCCAGCTTGTCCAGGCTGCTGCGTTCGGGCAGCAGGCGCAGCACCATGCGTTCGCCGAACTCGGAGATCAGCGTGGAGACGCGGATGGTGTAGTTGTGCTCCATCACCTGCGCGGTGAAGCTGCCGTCCTGCGGCAGGCGCTGCTCGCTGGCGTCCATGTCGGCCTGCAGCTTGACGTAGACCACCAGGCGGTCGAGTGCGGGCGACAGCGCGAACACGGGGCGCAGCACGCCGTCCACGCGCAGCAGCACCGAGCGGCTGCGCGCGGTGGGCGCCAGGTGGATGTCGGTGGCGCGCTCGCGCACGGCCAGGTGCAGCATGTGCTCGAGCAGGCGGGCGGGGCTGTAGGCGCGGTCGATGTCGGCTTCGAGCTTGCGCACCTCGCTCTCGACCAGACGGGTCGGCGGGTTGTCGGCAAAGTAGTAGTGCTGCTGGATGGCCTGGGCCACGCTGTCGAACTCGCCTTGGAAGAAATGGCAGGACTTGCCCAGCTTGCGCAGCACCAGTTCGCGCACGGCGTCGGGCTGGGCATCGCCCAGCACCACCTCGATCTGGCCTTCGTGCTCACGCACGGGCAAGAAGCCGTAGGTCAGGCACAGCGAGCGGTTGAAGACCGCGGCCACGGCCGGGTCGGGCTCGGGCATCTCGGCCGCGTTGATGAACATCAGCCCGCGCTGGCCGGCCAGCTGGCGTGCCACTTCGTTGGCGCTGGCAAAGCCCAGTTCCACGAGCAGGTTGCCCATGGGCACCTTCTCGATCTTCTGTTTTTGCAGCACGTAGTCGATCGCCACGGGCGAGACGACACCGGCGCTCACCAGGGCGGAGCCCAGGGAGGGGCTTTTCTCCTGCAGGGCAGCCAGACGCTCCACCGCGGAAGCGCCGGGCGGCAAATCAAGACTGGCGTTGTCCATCACGGTTTCAGCGGGCGGATACATGCGGATGCTGCTCCAAAATAAAGAAGGTCAGGTCGTCTGGCTTGCCTGTAGGGGCCAGACCGTTTTGCTGCTGAAAGCGGGCGAGCGCCTCCCCAGTCTTGGAGCCGAAGAAGCCATCGTCCAGCTCGCGCGCATCCAGCAGGCCCAGGCCTTTAAGCTTGACCTGCACGTTGCGCGTGGCCTGCTGGGCGGCCAGGATGTGGCGCGCCTCGCTGCGACCGAGCCAGGCCACCCAGGCATCCTTGCCTTCGGTGAACCGGCAGACACGGGGGCTGGCCTTGAGCGCGTTGGCGGCATGGGGCTGCAGCAGGCGCTGCACCTGCAGCACATCGTCGGCGGTGGCGGCGGCCTTGAGCTGGGCTTCGCAGGCCATGCGGGGAGTGACCTCGGCCACAGGCACGGGTGCGGAGGCCGCAGCCGCGAAAGGAGGCTCGGCGGCAGCAGATGCGGCCACGGCTGTCACAGGCTGCGCGACTGCAGGGGCCTGCGCCGCGGGCGCTGCCATGGGAGCAGGTGCATCGGACTCGGCCTTGGGTGCAACAGCCTGGGGTGCCCTTGCCGCGCTATCGGCCGCCGGTGAAGCACCGCCGCCGGACGACGACAGCCCCCAGCTGGCCAGGGCCACGGTGGCCGTGGTTCCAGCCGCCAGGCCGGCAGCGATCCAGGCCCAGCGGCGGCGCGGGCGCACCACGGCGACGGCGGCAGCGATCGTGGCGGCGTCATCGCCCAGGGCGGGCATGTCCGATACGGCCCGCTGCACCAGCGCCTCGGTGATCACCGAGCCGCGCGTGCTGGCCAGACCGTACAGGCAGCGGTCCAGCACCAGATGGATCTGGCGCAGGTTGCCCTGCGTCACGCGGTGCACGAGGTCCACGGCAGTGGGCTCGATGGACAGGCGCCCTTCGGCCCCCGCCGCATTGACGCGGAAATCAAAATACCGGGGCATCTCGTCCTTTTGCAGACCCGACAGGCGGGCGTGCTTGACGATGCGGCTCTTGAGCTGGCGCAGCTCGGGCGTGGCCAGGGTCTCTTCGAGCTCGGGCTGGCCCACCAGCAGGATCTGCAGCAGCTTTTCCTGCCCTGTCTCGAGGTTGCACAGCAGACGCACGAGTTCAAGCGACTGCACACTCAGGTTCTGCGCATCGTCGATCACCAGCAGGCTGGTTTCATCGGCCTGGTGGCGCTCGATCAGGAACTCCGTCAGCCGGGCAAGGCCCTGCTCCACCGAGTCACTGGGAGGCAGGCCGAAGTCACTCTGGATGGCCGAGAGCAGTGCGCTGTCCTGCAGGAAGGTGTTCAGGATCAGGGCCGAACGGCAGTTCTTGTCCTTGAGGGTATCGAGCAGGCGCCGCACCATGGTGCTCTTGCCCAGCCCCACCTCGCCGGTCAGCAGCACGAAACCCTTGCGTGCCTCAATACAGTGCGCGACCTCCGCGAAATCCTCTTCCAATCGGGGCGTAAAGAAGTACGACCCCGCGTCCGGCGTGGGAGGGAAGGGATTGCGCGACAAACCCAGCGTCGCGTAGACAGGGCTGGTGCTCATTGGCGGGCATTGGGTGTGAACTGGGCCAGGGCCGAGCGCAGTGCAGCAGAGTCGGGGGACAGGCGCAGTGCCGCGTCCAGCGTCGCACGCGCCTCCTCGGGCTTGCCCCTACGGCTGTGGATGCTGGCCAGGTTGATGGCGGCTTCTTCATCGCCGGGCATGCGGTCCAGGATGGCGCGGTACTGCTCGGCTGCGGCCGCATCGTTGCCGGCGCGCAGATCGAACCAGGCCTGCGCACGGATCAATCCCAGGGAGCCTGCGGGCAGGCGCGCCTTGAGGGCCGACAGCTCTCGCTCGGCGTCGGCAGGCTGATTGTTCCTCATGGCAGCCACGAAGCGCGCAAAGCGCAACTCCACAGGCGTATCGTCCACCACGGGCGCGGGCGCTTGCACCTGCGCCGGCTGGACCTCGGCACGGGGTGTGCGGGCGGGGCGCGGCGCTGCAGCGGGACGAGGCGTTGCCGGACGGACATCGGCCTGGCCGGCGGCGGCCTGTGCCACGACGGCAGGCGCAGGGGCAGCAACGACTGCCGCCGCTTGCACCGCGGGTGCGGGCACGGAAGGTGCCGTTGCAATGGCCTGGGGCGCCGGGGCCGGCGTGGCGACCGCCGTGGCTGCCAAGGATTGTGCGGTCGCCACAGGCGCATCCACCACCGCGGTGGCCGCAGCTGCGGCAGGCACTTCGGCCTGGGGCAGCGGTGCCATCTGCGGGGTCGGTGCGGCAGCCGCTGCCACGGGTGGTGGCAGGGGCGCGGGTTGCCTCTGGCTTTGCCAGTACACCCAGCCCAGCCCACCGGCCGCCACCACGATGGCGAAGGCCAGTGCACCGTCGAGCCATGCAGGGCGACCGCCGCGCGGAGCGGTGGCTGCGCATGGCCGTGCCACCGCCACTGCGGGCGCAGCAGGGGCCGGCGCGGCAGGCGCGTCCATGGATTTCAGTGCGTCGTGGATGAGGCTCATAGCACACGCACCCGCAGAACGATCACCAGCTCACGGCTGTTGTGTACCTTGTTCTCGTTGCCGAACAACTTGCCCAGCAGCGGCACGTCGGAAACACCTGGGGCACCACGGTCGTTGTTGGAGTTGCGCTGGTCGATCAGCCCGCCCACCACGACCACGTCGCCATCACCGACATTGAGCGTGGTTGTCAGGCCCTTGTAGCTGACCTTGGGCAGCGAAATGAGGTTCTCGCCCCCCACCGCCACCAGCTGCAGACTGGCCGGATCCACATCGCTCTGCATCGGGTTGAGCAGCAGCTCGATGCGGCCGTCTTCGCGCACCATGGGCAGCACGCCGACCATCACGCCCGAAAACACCGTATCGGTCTGCACGCTCGACGATGTGGTGGATGCGCCGCCACCGGGTACCGTCTGGGTGGAGGCCGATTGCGATACGTAGCGCGAACTGGTGCCCACCGACAGCAGTGCCGGCGTGCCATTGCGCACCTGCACGTTGGGATTGGACAGCACCTTGAGGTTGCCGAAGGCGCGCAGCGCGTTGATCACGATGCCGTAGTTGCTGCCCTGGTAGGACGCGCCGAAGGCAGGACCGGTCAGGCTGCCGATAAGCGCGGCAGGGATGGAGATGGCGCGTGCAGGGTAGCCGTTGCCCGCGTTGGGCAGCGTGCCGTTGCTGCCGCCCAGTTGCATAGGCGAGGAGCCGAAGCCCGTGGCCAGGCGGCTGCGCAGCGAAGTCCAGTCCACGCCGAACTCGAAGTTGTCACCCAGTTGCACGTCGATCAGCTGTGCCTCGACATAGACCTGCTTGCCCAGCACCTTGTGGATCTGGGCCAGCATCTTTTCCACCGTACGCATCTTGGACGGGCGCGCCTTGACGTAGAGCGTGCCGGTCTGCGGGTTCAGTGTGAAACCGCCCTCTTCCTTGATTGTGGTCACCGACGGGCCTTGTGCCCCGGGACCCCGGGCCACGTTCGACGCGCCGGTTCCGTTGGGGGGTGGCGTCCCTGTCCAGGCAGAGGGCGTGGTAGGGGTATAGCCCGGCGCCTGGACGTTTGCGCCTTGCTGCTGCTGTTCCAGCCGGTCCTTGACATCGTCTTCCAGAAGGGCCTTGAGCGCGCTGGCCACGTCGGCGTAGGGATCGGCAGAGCTGCCGCCGGAACCCGACATGGTGAGGCTGCCCTGCTGGGCGCCCGAGCCGCCGCTGGAGCCACCACCGCCTCCGCCGCTGCTCCCACCGCCGCCGCCATTGCTGCTGCCGAACACATTGCCGCCCGACCCCATCTGGATGCTGGACTTGGTGTTCAGGAAGTTGAGCGAGAAGAACTTTTCCTCGGTCAGGCTCACCCGCAGCGTGTTACCGCGGAACTCGCCCGCCACATCGTAGGTGCGCATGACTTCGTTGAAGCCTTCGCGCAGGGTCACCTGGCGCAGGTACATGTCGGCCAGTTGACCGCCGCGCAGCACGTTGGGGTCCACGATCAGGTTGAGGTTGCCGGCATCGGCAAACGCCCCCAGGATCTGACTGATGCTGGCCTTGGACATGGCCACGTTGATCAACTTGCCTTCGAGGGGATCGAACACGGGTGCCATCGGTGCGATCACCGGTGCTGGGGCGGGCCTGTTCAGCTCCGCCAGCAGCAGTTGCTGGTGTTCCAGCAGACGCTTGGCCTCCTGCACGGCGTTTTCACGCATCCGGTCAGCGGCTTCGGTGTCCGGCGCGGGCAGGCTGGAGGCACTGCGCGGCGGATTGTTGGCGCACCCACTGAGAATGAGCGCGGCACACACCAGGGCCAGGGGCTTGAAGATCGGAGGATGGGTCATATCGCTGTCCTTGGCACCGCTTGGGTGAGTCATGGATTTCTTGAAAATGGGTTCGTTCTTCTGCGCGCGAAATTCAGGCGGCCGGGTAAATCCACAAGCCACAGCAGAACAGGGACACGGCCTTGCCTGCGTTCATCACGGCAAGCTCCTGATGGGGCCCTGGACGTTGTCCGGGGCTGTCCCGGGCACACCGGCCTTGAACTGCTGGCTGCTGATGCTCGCCAGCGAACCATCGGGCCAGCGCAGCGTTCCCACCCGCAGCCCGACCTCGGGCAAGGTCAGCGTCTGGCGGCCCAGGCGTTCGGAGATCACGACCCGGTTGGGCTCCACCTTGGTGATACGGCCGCCTTCGGGCAAGCGCGCACCCTGGCGGGCCAGGCGGTCGTCGATCACGACGGACTGGGTTTCCGCGGCCAGGTTGTCCAGGTGCAGCGACATCGAGCGCGCGGGCATCTGCACGCTGCCGACGATTTCGCGTCCCGGCGCGGGCAGCGCGATCAGGGTTTGCGGATCCACACCCCGGCTAGCGGTCTGTTTCTGGATGCGGGCCATGGCGTCGAAAGCCTCGGCCACGCGCGTTTGGTCGGTGCGCAGCGCTTCGGGCAGGGCGGCCAGCGACATCTCGGGCGGACGCACATTGGGCGTGCGGGCCTGGACCAATTGCACCACGCCGTACATCGCCCATCCGAGCAACGCGACGGCAACCACATTCAAGAGCAGTGCTGCGTATTTCATGGTTTCATGTTCCCGGGTGCGGCAGCCTTGGCAACCAGTTCATAGGAGAAAGCGCCTTGGGACGGCTCGGCGGGATCCATGGCCTTGAGCGTCCAGCCGGCGGCGGACATCAGGCTCACCCAGCGGGTCACCGATGCCGAGGCGCCGGGTGCGACCACGCCATCCACGCGGAAGGCCCGCGCGCGGTTCGGGTTCTGGTTCTGCTGGGTCGCCTCCAGCTTCACACGCACGATGCGGATGTCACTGCCCGTGGAGGCCTTGAGCACGGCCAGGAAGGCCATGGGGTCGTAGCGGGCGCCCTCGTCCAGCGTGCGTGAAAAGTCCGCCACCGGCAGCAATTGCTGCGGGGCCTGAATGGTGCTCACCGCCTGGATGCGTTGCTGCATTGCCGCGAGCTGCGCGCGCTGGCTCTGACCTTCGTCGCGCTGGGCGTCGGCCTGCTGGCTGGTGAACGCCCCCAGGGCGACCAGGGCCCCGCCCACCACCGCCGTGAGCGCCGTGATCGATGCCACCCAGCGTTCCGCACGCCAGGCCACCCGCTCCGAAAGGGGATTGAGGGCATGCCGGCCTGCCGCGTCACGTGCCAGCACGGGCATCACCGTCTGCACCCGTTCGCCGGCAAGCGACAGCTCCGCCGCCTGCATCACCACCGGTGCGCTACCCAGCACCCCTTGCAAGGCTGCAACGCAGATCTCGCCATCGGCAGGCTGGGTGCTCCACAAGGCACCCCACTCGACTGCATCGGGACCCAGGCGGCTGAGCAAGGCGCTCTGGTTGGCCACCAGCACCTGGGCAGAGCTGGTCATGGCCGACGCGCCCGAACCCAGCGCCTGGGTAGACGCGAACACCATGCCCTCTTCGCTCTGGGCAAAGCACATCAGGCGGCGCTGCGAGAGCAGCAGGCGCGCCTGGCCCACGTCCACGCCATTGCACAGCAGGCCACCGGTGGTCATCACCAGGCAGTGGTCGTTCTGCTCCTGCGCCCACTGCGAGCTGCGCTGCCACAGGTCCAGCGATACCGCCGAGAAGAAGGCCTGGAAGCCGCCAGGCACCTTGAGCAGGCGGTGCATGATGATGTGGGCCGAGCCCTCCACCAGGCCCTGCGTGCGCACGCGCTTTTCGATCAGCGCCGTGGCGTATTCGGACTTGCCCTCGAAACGCCAGACATCGGTGAAGACGTCGTCGAGGTCCAGCACCACCAGCGCGGTGTGCGTGAGCCGGGGCCAGGCAGGCACATCCTGCGCCTGGTGGCCATGGCAATGCACCCACCCGGCATTGGCGACGCGGTAAACATGTTCGGCGGCAGCGCTCATGGCATCGTCCTGGGCGGTGGGGCGACGGAAACCGTCTGGAAGTACAGCGTGCCGCTGGCACCCAGCGTCAGCCCCTTGTCACCCGGTTGCGGCATCTGGAAAAGACCCGTTTCGGGTGACAGGGTGGCGACCTCGAAGAGATCGGCAACGAAGATGGATCCCGCGCCGCCGCGGCCGAGCTCGCCCAGGAACTGCGCAGCCTCCACGCGGGTGGCGGGCCCGGTCGTGCGACGCAGCTTGCGCTCGCCCCACTGCGCGGGGTCGAACCCCAGGCGGTCTACCTGCTGCGCCACCTGCTTGAGCGACTGCATGAGGCGCTCGCGCTGCTCCACCTCGGGCATGAGGCTGCGGGCGCTGTCCAGGCTCTGGCGCAGTTGGGCCGCCTGCTGGCGCTCGAACGCCAGACGCTTGAGCCCACTTTGCGCCAGCCAGGCGCCACCCGCCAGCAAGGCGGTGGCCAGGGCCAGGGCCCCGAGCTTGACGGTACGGGTGCCGTTCAATTACTGCTCCATGATCCAGTGGGCGGTCAGCAGGATGACCTGGTCCTCGTCCAGCTTGCGGCCATCCGTCGTACCGCCAGCGCTGCCGGACGTATTGATCACCGCCTGGCGCGTGTCGCTGGTGTTCATCTGGGTGCTGTTGCCCGCCACGTTGATGGCCACGCCCTGGGTGTTGTTGGCCTCCCACTGGGTACCGGGCGCATTGGCTTCGGTCGCAGCTGTCTGGTGGGCCGGACGGCCCTGGATACGGAAGCGGCCTTCGCGGGAGTCGGGCTTGCCGTCGATCACCTGGTCCATGTAGCGAGCCAGATCGGGCGTGAGGCCGCGGATCACCATCACGTTGCCGGCGCCACTGGCAACACCAGCGTCGTTGAACTGGAAGCAGACCTGCAGCTCGGCAGGGTTGCCGTTGGAGTCGATGTACAGGAATCGGTCTTCGTGCCCTTCACCGCGGCCGGGGGGCATGCGCACACCGGCGCGTGTCATCAGCTCGCGCAGGTTCAGGCCTGCCAGCGCCTTGTCGCCTTGGCCGACGGTGTCTGCCGCATAGCCCTGGCCAGCGCAGATCTTGGCACCGCGGTTGGTGAAGCTGGCGGGAATGCCGGGCACGGCCATGGACCCCGCGCGGGCGCAGGCATTGCTGTTGTTGATCGAGGTTTCGGAACCATCGATCATGTACGTGGGGGCCTGCTGGCAATCGCCCACCACCACACCGGTGCGCTGGTAGTACTGGTCGTAGGACATCTTCCACTGGTAGGCGAACTTGTTGATCGCCTTCTGGTACTCGGCATTGCGCTGCACATCCTTGGCGATGGCCACGGCACCGATGATCAGGCCGATGACGGCCAGCACGATGGCCAACTCGACCAGGGTGAAACCTTGCTGGACCTTGCGGCCGAGCTTGCGAAACGATTGCATCTGTTTCATCGAAATCTCCGACGAGGTGTGAGTGATGGGTTGTGAGAAAAGCGGTAGCAAGGCTGCTACCAGTTACTGGTTCATGCGGTAGATGGCGGTGACGATTTCCACCTGGTCTTCGTCCAGGCTCTCGTTGTTGTTGGTGCCGATCTTGTCGCGGTTGGTGCGGTTCCATTCCTGGCCAGGCACATTGGGGGTACCGTTCAGAACACCCTCCCGGCGGAAGCGGCCTTCGCGCTCATCGGGCTTGCCGTCGATCATCTGGTCCAGCGAACGGGCCAGGTCAGGTGTCAGGCCGGTGATCACCATGACGTTACCCGCCCCATCCCCCACATCACCGACGCCCGCACCAGTAGCCATCGGCTTGTTCCACTGGAAGCACACCTGGATTTCCTGGGGATTGCCGTTGCTGTCGAGGTATACATAACGGTCTTCGAGGCCTTCGGCACGGCCTGGGGGCATC
This sequence comes from Acidovorax sp. CF316, assembly GCF_000276605.1. Classification (GTDB taxonomy): domain Bacteria; phylum Pseudomonadota; class Gammaproteobacteria; order Burkholderiales; family Burkholderiaceae_C; genus Acidovorax. The sequence goes on from NZ_AKJX01000020.1 coordinate 36,984, forward strand.
CGGACACCGGCACGTGTCATCAGCGTGCGCAGATCACGGTTCACATCCGTATCGAAAGCGCGGGTCATGTTCTGGCCCTTTGCACCTCGGCAAATGGCCGATGGAGCCGTCGCTCCAGTCATATCGCGGCCGGACCGGACATCGCCAGGCTTGGCGGCGGCAGCGATGAATGCAGCGCCGTTGACCATGTTTTGCGGAGCCGTCTGGCTATCGCCCAGCACCACGCCGTTGCGCTGGTAGTACTGGTTGTACGCCTGCTCCCACTGGTCGATGAACTTGTTCTTGATCTTGGTGTACTCGGCATTGCGCTGCACATCCTTGCCGATGGCGACAGCACCGATGATCAGGCCGATGACGGCCAGAACGACCGCCAGTTCGACGAGGGTGAAGCCTTGCTGGCGCGCCGAGCGCAGGCCACGTTGGGGTTTCTTGAAGAAGTTTTTCATGATGGTGTTCCCTGGCGCGGCTTACTGGTTCATCTTGTAGATGGCGGTCAGCGTGATGACCTGCTCTTCATCGCGCGAATTGCCGTCCGCCGGTGCGGCGGGTACGGCGCCCTGCCCGGAGGTGTTGTTGACAATCCATTGCAGGCCCGGCTGGTTGGGTGTGCCGTTGGCGATACCCTGCCTGCGGAAGCGCCCTTCCTGCTCATCGGGCTTGCCGTCGATCATCTGGTCCAGCATGCGGGCCAGGTCAGGCGTCAGGCCAGAGATCACCATCACGTTGCCCGAACCGGCAGCCGTCGATGGCTTGTTCCACTGGAAGCAGATCTGGATTTCCTGGGGGTTGCCATTGGTATCGGTGTAGACGTACAGGTCTTCCTGGCCCTCAGCACGGCCTGGGGGCAAACGCACCCCGGCCTGGGTCATCAGGGTACGAAGCTGGCCTGCAACGGCACCGGCACGCACGTCCGCCACGGGAGCACGCTCGCAGACAGGCGCCGGTGCATTGACAGCAGCAAGACTCATGTCGCCGCCAGACAAAGGTGCAACGGCAGGCACCGCCACCGTGCCAAAGGCAGTGCCGTTGACCATGATCCGTGGCGCCACCTGGCTATCACCCACCACCACGCCCGTGCGCTGGTAGTACTGGTTGTAGGCCTGCTCCCACTGATCGATGAACTTGTTCTTGATCTTGGTGTACTCGGCGTTGCGCTGCACGTCCTTGCCGATGGCGACGGCACCGATGATCAGGCCGATGACGGCCAGAACGACCGCCAGTTCCACCAGGGTGAAGCCCCCCTGTGCAGCCTTTTGGCCGGCCGAGCCATGTTTGCGCCGCGAAGGCAGGACGGAAAAAAATGGTCGCATGGTGTCCTCAGGCGTTGAAAAAAGGCATACAAAAAAAAGATTGCTGAATGTAACGACTGTAAACAATGCCTAACTGAAGTCAAGAAAAAAACAATCCATCGTTTGGGTGGTTTCTGGCCGTTTTTTTCAATCCCGATCGCACTGGCCTGCACTGTTGAAAAAGGCTGTTTTCATAGGCAAATCCAAGGAAGAACAGGCTTTTTTCAGATCTCTCGAAGCGGTAGCGAAGCATCCCCCATCGCCTGGCAATTGGCCATAGTGCTTATGTATTAGAGAGACAACGAAACACAAAAGAAACAAATAAGTACTGTTTTTGATAGATTTCATCTATCGCATTTGCACAGTGAATCGACCTGGTCCCGCCAAAAAATCTGGTAAGCACCTGCGCGATTCAAAAATGGGGATGCGCGACACCGCATGCAGCCTGTTGCACAGGCCATGCGAAAGGGAAAGAGCCTCTTGTCAGCGGCCCGGGATACAGGCCTGTGCAAAGGCGCCGAACAACAGGCGAAGGAGGAACTCCCTGGCCAGAAGAGGTTCGCAGCGCTCTGGTGGCAAGGCCCTAAGAACCTGTCCCCGCGCCTGCGCGGTCAGGCGCCCTTGAGGCGAAAGCGCGCCACCACCTCGGTCAGGCGCCCGGCCTGGTCGCGCAGCGACTCCGATGCCGCGGCCGACTGCTCCACCAGTGCGGCGTTTTGCTGCGTCATGCTGTCGAGTTGCGAGATGGCGGTGTTCACCTCGACCACGCTCTGGCTCTGCTCCTCGATGGCGCTGGCGATCTCACCGATGAGGCTGCTCACGCGCTGCACCGAGCCCACCACCTTGTCCATGGTCTGGCCCGCCTCGCCCACCAGCCTGGCACCGCCCTCGACCTGGTCCACCGAGCTCACGATCAATTGCTTGATCTCACGGGCAGCGTGTGCGCTGCGCTGTGCCAAGGTGCGCACCTCCGTGGCCACCACGGCGAAACCGCGCCCCTGCTCGCCCGCGCGGGCAGCCTCCACGGCCGCATTGAGCGCCAGGATGTTGGTCTGGAACGCAATGCCATCGATGACACCGATGATGTCGCCGATCTTGCGCGAGGAGGTCTGGATGCCGTCCATGGTGCTCACCACGCGGGCCACCACCTCGCCGCCCGCCACCGCCACCTCCGACGCAGCTGAGGCCAGTTGGTGCGCCTGCTGGGCCGACGCCGAGCTCTGGCGCACGGTATCGGTTACCTGCTGCAGCGCGGCCGAGGTCTGCTCGATGCTGGCCGCCGCAGCCTCGGTGCGCACCGACAGGTCGTGGCCACCGCTGCTCACTTCCTGGCTGGCCACGGCAATGCTGTCGGCACTGCGCCGCACATCACTCACCGACGCATTGAGCGCCCCCTGCATGCGCGCCAGCGCCCGCAGCAGGTCGCCCAGCTCGTCGCCACGCGTGGAGCGCAACTCGCCGGTCAGGTCGCCATCGGCAATGCGGTCGGCAGTGCTGGCCGCAAAGCTCAGCGGCACGGTGAGCGAACGCGTCAGCAGCCAGCCCACCGCCGCCCCCATGGCCAGCGCGGCCGCCATCATGAGCCAGATGCCCCACAGCACGGTGCGGTAGCTTTGCGCACCGGCCACATTGGCCTGCTCCACGCCCGCGTCGTTCACCGTGCCCAGCTTGCCGATGGCATCGGTGGTGGAGCGGAAGGCAACCCGCGAGTCGCCCCGCAGGAAGGCCATGGCGTCGTCGGTCTTTCCCTCCCGCAGCAGGGCCAGCAGCTTGCCCTGGGTGTCCTTGTAGCGGCCCACAGTGGTCTTGAAAGCCTCGAAGAGCTGCTTTTCCTCTCCATCCGAGAGCGTGCCCGCATAGGCCTCGAGCAGTTTGGGCACCAGGGTCCACTGCTTGTCGATGCGCGCGCTTTCGTCCTGGATGGTCTTGGCATCGCCGCCCAGCATCATCTGCAGCTCGGCTCGCCCGCGAGCTGCTGCGTGCTCGGCAGCCAATTGGTGGCCAGGTCAACCACGCTGCCCTGCACCCGGTTGACCCGGTTCACCGCGAACAGGCCCATGGCCAGCACCAGCAGCAGCAACAGGCCAAAACCCAGGCCCAGACGCAAACCGACACGCAGATTCGACAGGGGCATGCTCGTCTCCTGAAAAGGTGGACGTGAAGAGCCCGCTGCGCACAGGGGCTCAGGGAACAGCGCTTAAATCAATATAGTTCATAAGCGGTAAATGTGCCATTTTGTAATGACCTATTGCGGCAGCTCCCGAATCACCCGGCACGGGTTGCCCGCCGCCAGCACGCGGGGCGGCACGTCGCGCGTGACCACGCTGCCCGCACCGATCACCGCACCGTCGCCGATGGTCACCCCGGGGCAGATGATGGCGCCGCCGCCGATCCAGACGTCCTCGCCAATGGTCACGGGCAGGCACAGTTCGATGCCGGTGGCGCGCTCGGCGGGCGACAGGGGGTGCGATGCGGTGTAGATCTGCACGCCGGGCGCGCACAGCGTGCGCGCGCCGATGCGCACCGGCGCGCCGTCGAGCACCACACAGTTGAAGTTGAAGTACGCGCCCTCGCCCAGCGTGATGTTGTAGCCGTAGTCGCAGTGGAAAGGCGGCGTGATCTGCACACTGGCAGGCTGGCCAGGCAGCAGTTGCGCCTGCAGGGACTGCAGTTCGCCAGCCGCCTCGGGCCTGGCGTGGTTGATGGCATGGCACAGCTGGCGGGCACGCAGGCGATCGGCCACCAGTTCGGGGTCGGCGGCCTGGTACAGGGCGCCGGCAATCATCTTGCTTTTTTCAGAAGAAGTCATGGGGCCATTCTGGCCCCGGCGCTCAAGCCCTCGCGCCGGCCAGGGCTGTCCACTTGCGTTCGCTGCGCGCAGACTCGATCACCCGCTCGATGAAGCGCACACCGCGGGCACCGTCTTCCACCCGCGGGTAGTCGGCCGCCAGCGGGTCGGCCGGCTGCCCGGCCGCATGGGCGCGGATGTCGGCGGCCACGCCCAGGTAGACATTGGCAAAGGCCTCGATGAAGGCCTCGGGGTGGCCCGAGGGGATGCGGCCCGCGCGCAGCGCCGACGGGCTGAGCCAGGGCGCGCCGCGCGTGAGGATGCGGCGCGGCCCGTCCACCGGCGAGTGCACCAGATGGTTGGGGTCCTCCTGGCGCCAGGTGATGGTGCCCAGGGTGCCCGAGACCTGCAGGCGCAGGTCGTTCTCCAGCCCTGCAGCCACCTGCGATGCCACGATCACGCCGCGCGCGCCATTGGCATAGCGCAGCAGCATCTGCGTGTCGTCATCGAGCCGGCGGCCGGCGCCGAAGGCGGTGAGGTCGGCGCACAGCCATTCGGGCTCCATGCCGGTCACGGTGGCAGCCAGGTTCTCGGCATGCGAGCCAATGTCGCCCATGGTGCCTGCGGCACCGCTGCGCGCGGGGTCCAGGCGCCAGTCGGCCTGCTTGTTGGCACCGCCCTCTTCCACCGCCGTGGCCAGCCAGCCCTGGTTGTACTCGACCGTGACCTTGCGCAGCGTGCCCAGGGCGCCACTTTGCACCAGGTGGCGCGCCTCGCGCACCAGGGGATAGCCGGTGTAGTTGTAGGTCACGCCGAAGACGGTGCCGGCCTTGCGCACGGCGGCCACCAGCTCATCGGCCTGGGCGCTGGTGTGCACCAGCGGCTTGTCGCACACCACGTGGAAGCCCGCCTGCACGAAGGCCAGGGCCACCGGGTGGTGCACATGGTTGGGGGTGACGATGCTCACCAGGTCGATGCGCTCGCCCAGCGGGCGGCGCAGTTCGTCGGCCAGCAGGTCCTGCCAGCTGCCGTGGTTGCGGTCGTCGGCTAGGCCCAGGGCGGCGCCCGAGGCGCGGGCCCGCTCGGGCGAGGACGAGAGAGCGCCGGCCACCAGCTCGAACTGCCCGTCCAGCGCCATGGCCTTGCGGTGCACCGCACCGATGAAGGCGCCGTTGCCGCCGCCCACCATGGCGTAGCGCAGCTTGCGTTCAGAGGACATGGAATGCCTTGTTGGTTATTTTGGTTGCTCGTCGCGGGCGAACACTGCGTCGAAGGCGCCTGCGGCGGGCTTGAAGTCGAGCCGCTTGCAGAAGGCGGCGCTCTCGGTGGCACCATGCACGCGGTCCATGCGGCTGTCCTCCCACTCCACCGACAGGGGGCCCTGGTAGCCGATGTCGTTGAGGGCGACGATGATGGATTCAAAATCGATCATGCCGCGGCCCACGCTGCGGAAGTCCCAGTGGCGGCGTGCGTCGCCAAAGCTGGTGTGCCCGCCGAACACGCCCACCGTGCCATCGCCCTTGCCCCACCACACGTCCTTCATGTGGGCGTTGTAGATGCGGTCGGCAAACTGGCGGATGAACTTCACGTAGTCCACGCCCTGGTAGGCCAGGTGGCTCGGGTCGTAGTTGAAGCCGAAGCGCCGGTGGCCCTTCACGGCAGCAATGGCACGCTCGGCCGAGGCGATGTCGAAGGCGATCTCGGTGGGATGCACCTCGAGCGCGAAGTTGATGTCATGCTCCTCGAACACGTCGAGGATCGGGCCGAAGCGCTGGGAAAAATCGGCAAAGCCCTTGTCCCAGTAGGCCTGGCTGGTGGGCGGGAAGGCATAGATGGCATGCCATACCGACGAGCCGGTGAAGCCCGTGACGGTCTTCACGCCGAACTTCGCCGCCGCACGCGCCGTGTCGGCCAGCTCGCTGGCCGCGCGCTGGCGCACGCCCTCGGGGTCGCCATCGCCCCACACATGGGGCGGCAGGATGGACTGGTGGCGCTCGTCGATGCGGTCGCACACGGCCTGGCCCACCAGGTGGTTGCCGATGGCAAAGCACGAGAGGCCATGCTGGGCCAGCAAGGCATGCTTCTCCTTCACGTACTGTGGGGAGGCCAGGGCCTGCTGCACATTGAAGTGGTCGCCCCAGCAGGCCAGCTCCAGGCCGTCGTAGCCCATGCTGCGTGCCAGCGGCGCCAGCTCGGCCAGCGGCAGGTCGGCCCACTGGCCGGTGAAGAGGGTGACGGGTCTTGGCATGGGTAGGGCTCCAGGAAATGGGGGCAGCGCGTGCTGGGTCAGGCGGCCCATCGCAACAATCGACCTTGGCGCAGCGGCCGGCCATGGCACGGCCGCTGCGATGGAGGCCCAAGGCCCCCATCAGGCGTCCCGATCAGAAGGGAGAGTCGGGGAAGTAGAAGCTCTTGGCATTCTCTTTGGTGATCAGCACCGAAGGAATGATGGTCGTGGGCGGCAGCTTGTCGCCCTTGATGCGCGCCTCGGCCGTGAGCTTGATCGAGTCGTAGATGAACTTGGGGCTGTACGACACGTTGGCCTGGATCAGCGGGTTGCTGCCGTCGGCCAGCGTCTTGATCATGCCCTTGGCACCGGCGCCGCCAAACACCAGCTTGATGTCCTTGCGCTTGGCCTGCTCGATGGCCTTGAGCACGCCCACGGCCATGTCGTCGTCGGCCGCCCACACGGCGTCGATCTGCGGGAAGCGGGTCAGGTAGTCCTGCATGACCTTGAAGGCGTCGTCGCGGTTCCAGTTGGCGTACTTGGCGTCCAGCAGCTTGATGTCGGGGTGGTTCTTGAGCACCGCGTTGAACGCGTCCATGCGCTCGTTGTCCAGCGTGGTGGCAATGCCGCGCATGGCCACCACATTGCCCTTGCCGTTCAGCGCCTTGGCGATGTACTCGGCCGGGATCTTGCCGAAGGCGGTGTTGTCACCGGCCACATAGGCGTCCTGCGCGCTGGTGTCGGTCAGGCCGCGGTCTACCACCGTCACATACACGCCCTTGGCCTTGACCTGGGCCACGGGCTTGGTCAGCGCGGCCGATTCGAAGGGGAAGATCACCAGGGCGTTGATCTTGTTGACCGTGACCAGGTCCTGCAGCTGGTTGGCCTGCTCGGGCGCGCCGCCGGCCGTCTTGACGATGACCTGCAGGCCGGGGTGGGCTTTTTCCAGGTCCTTCTTGGCCTGGTTGGCCCAGTACACGATGCCGCCCGTGAAGCCGTGTGTGGCCGACGGAATGGCCACGCCCACCACGACCTTGTTGGCCTGCGCCATGGCAGAGCCGGCCAGGGCCAGCGCGGCTGCGGCGCCCACGGCCGAGAGGGCCAGGCGGCGGGTGAAAGAAAGTTGGCTGTTCATGATGCGTTGTCTCCTGTTGCTGTTGCTTTGATGAAAAAGGCCATGGAAGCTGGCCGGCTGGGGAACACGAAAGTCAAACGACCTACCGAGAAAACCAATCCATAAAATCCATCACCGTTTGCCTCTTTGCATGAAGGCCACTGCAATGATCACGAAGCCCTGCACCGCCGCGTTCAGGTACACGCTGATGATGCTGGTGAGGTTCAAAATGTTGCTGATGACCGACAGCAGAATGGCGCCTACCACCGTGCCGGTGATGCTGCCCGACCCGCCCTTGAGGACCGTGCCGCCCACGATCACCGCGGCAATGGCTTCCAGCTCCCACAGCAGGCCCGTGGTGGGCGATGCCGAGCCCAGGCGCGGCACGTAGAGCAGCGTGGCGATGCCCACGCACACCCCGAGGAGCATGTAGGTCAGGATCTTGATCTTGTGCACGTCCACCGCGGCGTACTGCGCCACCTGCTCGTTGGAGCCGATGGCCTGCACATAGCGACCGTAGGCCGTGCGGTTGAGAATGACACCGCCCACCAGCGCCACCAGCAGGAAGATCCACACGGGGATGGGCACGCCCAGCAGGTTGGCGTAGTACACGGGGCTGTAGAGGTCCGACAGATCGTTCTCCAGCGTGATGGCACCGCCGTTGGAGAAGTACGTGAGGTAGGCGCGGAAGATGCCCAGCGTGCCCAGCGTCACGATGAAGGGCTCGATGCGCCCCTTGGTGATCAAGAGGCCATGCACCAGCCCGAACACCGCACCCAGCACCACGGCCAGCGCCATGCCCACCACCACGGCGGCCATGGGCGAGCCCAGCACGGGCGCCATGGCGTTCATGAACAGGATGACCGAGCCTGCGATCAGCGCAGCCATAGAGCCCACCGACAGGTCGATGCCGCCCGAGATGATGACGAAGCACATGCCCACCGCGATGATGCCGATGAAGGCCGTGCGCGTGAGCACGTTCATCACGTTGTCGTAGGTGGCGAAGTTGCTGTTGAGCAGCGTGCCGGCAATGCACAGCAGCACCAGGCCGATGACCGGGCCCAGTCCGTGCAGCTTGCCCCACCAGGCGGTTGCGGCACCGTGGCGGCTGCCGGCCACCTGGGGGGTGGGGGCGTTTTCAGCGGGTACCTGTGGCATGGACGATCAACTCCTCTTCGGTCAAATGGGGTTCCTGGAGCGTGGTCTGCAAGCGGCCGGCGCGCATCACCGCCACGCGGTGGCACAGGCCGATCAGCTCCATCAGTTCGGACGAAATCACGATCACCGCCAGGCCCTGCGCCGCCAGGCGCTGCACCAGGTGGTAGATCTCGCGCTTGGCGCCCACGTCCACGCCGCGCGTGGGCTCGTCGAGCACGACCACGCTGGGGCCGGGGTGCAGCACCTTGGCCAGCGCGAGTTTTTGCTGGTTGCCGCCCGACAGCGACGAGGCGCGCACGTCGAGCGAGCCGGTGCGGATGCCGAACTCCTGCACCGCATCGCGCAGCGCGGTCTGTTCGGCCGCCGGGTCGAGCCAGGGGCTGGCATAGCGCTCCAGCGCCATCAGCGTGAGGTTGGGCCGCAGGCTGAAGTGCACGTGCAGGCCCTTGCCCTTGCGGTCTTCGCTCAGGTAGGTCAGGCCATGGCGCGCGGCATCGCGCGGGCTCTTGAGCTGCACGGTCTTGCCCGCCAGCTCCACCGTGCCGGCCGAGCGCGGGCGCAGGCCCAGCAGGCCTTCGAACAGTTCGGTGCGCCCGGCGCCCACCAGGCCGGCAAAACCCAGGATCTCGCCGCGGCGCACCTCGAAATCGATGTCCTGCGCCCAGCCGGGCACGGTGAGGCCGCGCACCTTGATCGCGGGTGCGCCAGCCGGGGCAGGCAGCTTGGCGGGGAACAGGTCGGCCAGTTCGCGGCCCACCATCAGGTTGGCCATCTGCCGGCGCGTGACGCTGGCCGTGGGCTCGCGCGCCACGAGCAGCCCGTCGCGCATCACCACCACCTCGTCGGTGGTGCGCTCCACCTCGTCGAGCTTGTGCGAGATGTAGATGATGGTCACGCCCGCAGCCTTGAGCCCGGCCATCAGCGCGAACAGGCGCTCCGTCTCGCCGGGGGTCAGCGTGGCGGTGGGCTCGTCCATGATGAGCAGGCGTGCATTGCGGGCCAGCGCGCGGGCGATCTCCACCAGCTGCTTTTCGGCCACGATGAGCTTCTTCACGCGCGTGTCGGGGTCCAGCGGCAGGCCGACCTGGGCCAGCGCCGCACGCGTCTTCTCGCGCATGGCCTTGTCATTCAGGAACAAGCCCTTCTTGATTTCATGCCCCAGGAAGACGTTCTGCGCAATCGTCAGGTCGTCCGCCAGGTTGAACTCCTGGTGGATCAGCACGATGCCCTGGGCCTCGGCCGCGCGCGAGCCGCCACCGGGGGCGCGCACGGCGCCGTCCACCACCACCTCGCCGGTGGTGGGGCTTTCGTAGCCGGCCAGGATCTTCATCAGCGTGGACTTGCCCGCGCCGTTTTCGCCCAGCAGGCCGTACACGCGGCCCGGCTGCAGCGCGAAGCCCACGCCGTGCAGCACGCGCACGGGGCCGAACTCCTTGGTGACGTTGCGGAACTCGACAGCGACGCTCATCGTGCAGTCCCTCCCGAACGCGATGACTGCGCCATGCTCTCCTGCATGGCCAGCACCCCCGCGCCCACCACGCCGGCATCGTCGGCCAGGGGGGCGTACTGGATCTCCAGGTGGCGCGTGGACAGGGCCAGCGAGCGGTGGTACACGCTCTGGCGCACCGAGGCCAGGAACAGCGGCCCCATGTCCGCCACCCGCCCGGCGATGAACACGTGCGACGGGTTGAAGAAGTTGACGATGGAGGCCAGCATCTGCCCCACCAGGCTGCCCGCGCGCTGGATGATGGCGTTGGCCGCCACGTCGCCCGCGCGGCTGGCCTGGGCCACGTCTTCGGTGGTCAGCGTGCCGGTGGCCTGCAGGCGCTCGGCCAGCAAGGCACTTTCGCCTGCCTGGGCCGCCGCCAGCGCCATGCGCGCCATGGCGGGCGCGGCGGCCATGGCCTCCACGCAGCCCTGGTTGCCGCAGTGGCAGCGCGGGCCGGCCTGGTCCACGCAGATGTGGCCCACGTCGCCGGCCGAGCCGTTGGCGCCCCGGTACACCTGGCCGTGGCAGACGATGCCGCAGCCGATGCCCGTGCCCACCTTGATGACCAAAAAGTTGGGCAGGTTGCGCTGCAGCCGCCACAACTCGCCCAGCGCCATCAGGTTCACATCGTTGTCCACGAAGACAGGCGCGGCAAAAGCCTCGCGCAGATAGTCGCGGATGGAAAAGCCGTCCCAGTCGGGCATCAGCGGGGGGTTGACCAGCTGGCCGCTTTCAAAATCCACCGGTCCGGGCACACCCATGCCGATGGCGATGACCTGCGAGGCCGGCAGCCCGCAGCGCGCCATCAGCTCGCGCATCAGGCCGCGCAGCCGCGCCAGGATCACGCCCGGGCCCTGGCGCACGTCGATGGGTTCGCGGTGCCGCGCCAGCACCGTCATGTCGGGCCGCATGATGGCCACCTGCATGCTGGTGGCGCCCAGGTCGGCGCCGATCACCACGCCCAGGGTCTCGCTCAGGCGCAGGGTTTCGGCGCGGCGGCCGCCGGAGGACTCCTGCAGGCCCACCTCGTCGAGCAGGCCTTCGTCCAGCAAGGCCGCGACCATGGCGTTGGCCTTGCTCTTGGAATAGGCCAGCCGCTGCGCCAGCGCATGCCGCGACGCACCCGCCGACCAGAAAATGGTCTGCAGAACGTCCAGGTCTTCAGTGCCGCAGTTGTGCCAGCGTGCCAAGGCTTGTCTCCTGTTCTTGTCATGGGATCCCAGGGGCCGTAGTGGGCCTTGCCTGGGTCACCAGCGCCTCAAATGGACGCGTTGGGCAAATACTATGCGGCCCACTTAGGCCACACAAGACTTAACTTAGACCTAATTTAGACCAAAGTTCTTCATGGCTTTGTCACGGTGCCGGGCTCCACTGGGCAGCAGGCTGGAGTGCGCCCACTTCACGCTGCTTGCCAGCTGCCCAAAAACCACCACCAACAGAGGGATCCATGACCTTGCGAATGATTGCCGCGGCCTGCGCCGCGCTGGCTGTTACCGCGGTTGCCTGCAGCAGCGGCGGCAGCGAGCCACCGTTCACCGTCAAGCTGATCGGCTTCAACGACTACCACGGCAACCTGGAATCCCCGGGCACCTTCGGCGCCAGTGCCGCCGTTCCGGCGGCCGAGCGCCCACCGGTGGGCGGCGCCGAGTTCATGGCGGCCCATGTCGCCAAGCTCAAGGCCCAGAACCCGAACAACGTGGTAGTGGGTGCGGGCGACTCGATCGGCGCCTCGCCGCTGATCTCCGCGCTGTTCCAGGACGAGCCTTCCGTGGAAACGCTCAACCGCATCGGGCTGGAGTTCAACTCGGTGGGCAACCACGAGTTCGACAAGGGCTCGGCCGAGCTGCTGCGCCTGCAGAACGGCGGCTGCAAGGCCGGCGAGCCCAACAGCTGCAAGGGCGCGGTGGCAGGCACGCCGGTGCCCTTTGAGGGCGCCAAATTCAAGTGGCTGTCGGCCAACGTCATCGCCACCGCCACCGGCAAGCCCCTGCTGCCGGCCTATGGCGTCAAGGAGTTCAAGGGCGTCAAGGTGGCCTTCATCGGCATGACCTTCAAGGCCACGCCCACCGTCGTCACGCCCACGGGCGTGGCCGGCCTGGAGTTCCGCGACGAAATCCAGACGGTGAACAACCTGATCCCCGAGCTCAAGGGCCAGGGCATCGAAGCCATCGTCGTGCTGGTGCACGAGGGCGGCTTTCAGTCTGGCACGGTGTCGGACATCAACGGCTGCGAGGGCGCGCTCGCCGGCTCGGGCATCGCCACCCTGGTCAAGGGCCTGGACAACGCGGTGGACGCCGTGATCAGCGGCCACACCCACGCCGCCTACAACTGCAAGCTGCCCAACGCCACGGGCCGCACCATCCCGGTGACCAGCTCCAGCTCGTTCGGCCGCGTGCTGACCGATATGGACCTGACCATCGACCCGTCCACGCGCGACATCACGGCCATCGCCACCACCAACCGCCTGGTGGTGCGCAACGACCCCACCGTGTCGGCCGACGCAGCCGTCGCCAGGATCATCGCGGGCTACAACAGCCTGGTCTCGCCGATTGCCAACACGGTGATCGGTGCCATCGCCGCCGAGCTGCCCAACAGCCGCACCGATGGCGCCTGCAACATGCCGGCCGGCGACCTGGTCGCCGACGCCATGCTGGCGGCCACGCAGGGCCCCACGTTCGGCTCAGCGGTCATCGCCCTGATGAACGGCGGCGGCGTGCGCAACCCCGGCTTCACCTTTGCAAGCAGCGCGGTGGGCGAAGGGGCCGGCAACGTCACCTACGGCGAAGCCTTCACCACGCAGCCGTTCGGCAACAGCCTGGTAACCATGTCGCTCACGGCGCAGGACCTGAAGGACGTGCTGGAAGAGCAGTTCGCGGGGTGCAAGGGCCAGTCGACCACGGCCACGCGCGTGATGCTGCCGTCCAACGGCTTCAAGTACACCTGGGACGGCGCCAAGGCCTGCGGCGCGCGCGTGAGCAATGTCACGCTGCGCAACGGGGCTTCGACGGAGACCATCGTCGACGCCTCGGGCACGGTCGCCAGCCCGGCCAAGACCTACCGCGTCACGATGAACAACTTCATGGCCGACGGCGGCGACGGTTACTCCACCTTCCTCAAGGGCACCAACCGCCTGGGCGGCGCGCAGGACATCGATGCGCTGGTGGCCTACCTGTCCGGCTTCAAGGCGCCCAAGGCACCGTACACGCTGGGCAACAACCCCAACGATGCCGGCAGCGTGCGCATCAACCGCACCGGCACTGGCAGCAACGCCGCATGTCCGACCGGCGCCGTGACGTCCTGATCGGCCTGCTGGGGCTGGCAGCGGGCCCGTTGGCGGCCTCCCCAGCGTCCGAGGAAAAGCTCAAGGCGATCATGCAGGCGGCAGCCGCCCGCCCGCCCGACGCCGAGCGCCTGCGCGAACGCGAAGCCCTGCTGCGCGAAGCCGAGGCCGCGCTGGCGGAAGGCGATGCAGAGAAAGCCGAGCAGGGCTTCGACCGTGCCGCGCTGATCCTGCACTCTGCCGACACCGAGATGGGCCTGGTGCGCAGCTACATGCAGTCGGGCCAGTACCGGCGCGCGCTGGCGTTTGGCGCGCACACGGCGGGTGCGCACCTCGACGCGGTGGGCGGTGCGGCGCTGTACGCATGGCTGCTGCACGCAGGCGGGCAGGATGTGATCGCCCGCAAGCTGCTTGCCGATGCCCAGGCGCGCGCGCCGTCGCAGCCGCTGGTGGCCAGCGTGGGCCGTGAACTGGCGTCGGGTGCGCCGCACGCGAGTGGTGACATGCTGCTGCCGCCCGCGCGGCTGGCGCCTTATGGCGATTCGACCGGGTTGCCACGCGGCGCGCACCTGGTCGCAGCCGGCACGCTGGTGGATGAAGGCCGCACGGCACTGGTGCCTGCGCGGGCCGTCGCCGGTGGCCGGCGGCTGTGGGTGCGCAACGGGCTGGGACATCTGGCCCCGGCCTCCCCCATACAGGGGCGCGGCGCGGGCGGCATCGCCCTGTTGCGCCTGGGCAGCCCGCTGCCCGCGCCGTCCCTGGGCATGGTTCCCGCCGATGTCTTCCCCGGTGCCGTGGCGTTCGCCGTGGGGTATGCGCAGGCCGGTGGCGCGGGGGCTGCATGGCCCCTGCTGCGCACGGGCTTCGTCGGCGCCGCCAGGGATACGCAGGGGGACCGCGACCTCGATCCGTCCATGCACCAGGGCATGGCGCCCGGCGGGCCCGTCTTCGACCAGGCTGGCCGCTTCGCAGGCGTCGCGCTGTCCGATGGTGGCGGCGTCAGGCTGGTGGCCGCGACCCGTTTGCGCGAAGCATTCGCAGGGCGCGTGGCGCTGCCTGTGTCCAGGGACGGCGGCCGCCTGGGGCCCGACGCGGTGTACGAAGCAGCGCTGCGCAGCACCCTGCAGGTGATCGCCGCCCGCTGAGGCGGGCAAGCTGCAAGGCCTGCGCTTTTGCAGGCCCGTCTGCTGGCTGCGTGGTGGAACCCGGGTCGGCGCAGCCGCTACCATCTCGCAGCACACCCGAGCGACGCCACACTGCCCCATGATCACCCTTCAGAAATCCATTGCCCACGGCCTCTTGACCCTCGCCTGCCACGGCGATCTGGACCACCAGGGCCAATGGCTTCTGGACCTGATTGCCAGCCGGGACCACGCAGGGCCAGGTCTGGCAAGCGGCACGACGGTGCAGGTGGGCTGGTCGGTCCTGACCCTGGCGGCCACGGCCAACGGGGTATTGGAAGTCCGCGAGCCAGCCTTCGACACCGACCCGCTGACACTCACCCGGGCAGAGGTCTCCACCACCTTGCGCATCCTGGCGGCCCAGACCGACCTGCTGCGCCGCGTGGGGAGCGAAGGCCTGGCGGCGCGCTTCGACGACAAGGTGGTCGTACAAAAGGGCTGCCTGGCCGAACCCGGCATCTACGCCCAGCGGTCCGAACCCACACCGGGAGATTCCGGGTGGTATGTCGGGCTGGCCGATGGGCCCGCGGCGGCGGGCGCCGAGGACCTGGAAGCGATCCGGCTTCATCAACTGCTGGTGTTGCGCCCCCACCTGCTGGCAGCGATGGCGCTGCCCGTGGACTGGATCTGCGTGTGGCGGGGCGATGAACTGAGGGGGATTGCCGACGACCGCAACCAGGAGCGCTGGGCAACGGCCTGAAGCAATCTAGATGCTGCTGGAGTCCGTGGCGACCCAGTGAAAACTGCCCGACTCGCGCCGCCACCGGAAGTGGACCTCCAGGCCCAGATAGTCGCGATCATCTGCATTGAGCGCGTTCTGACGCTCAAGGCAGCGCACGAAATAGCTGAAGCACACCTCCCTTTGTCTGCCGACCTTCGCAAACCAGGGCTCGTCCTGAATCCAATAGCGCTCGGCAGACAGGTAGCACTCTCCGGTCAGCCTTTCCAGATCGGGGAATGCATTGCCAGCCGGAAACCCGCTGGCGTACTGCACCACCCGGCGCCACACCTCGGCCTCGATCACGGCGCGCAAATCCTGGAGGGCATCGTGATCCACATCCTCGAAGCGGTCGCACCGCTCCATGTCCACCGGTCCCGCCCATGGGGGGCGGGGAACAACGACAACGCGGGGCAGCGGCTGGGCGCGCAGCTCAGGCGACTGCATGCAGGACATAGCAGACCCAAGGTTCCTGGCCCTTGGCCTTGAACACGGCAACGCCTTGCAGATGGTGCAGGGCCAGGGCGCACAACTCGTCCATGTCGCCAGGGCTGGCGCGCAGCTGCGGGGTTTCGAACACCTGGTAGCCGGTCTCCAGCGCCAGTTCCCTGACCCGGCCGGCCCTGCTCCTGGACAGTGCGGGGAAGGCGTAGTTGGCCCACACCCAGGCGAGACTTTCCGACGCGGGGAGGTAGGTGACGATGGGGGTCGCCTGGTACACGCAGGTCGCCTGGCCACCATCGCCGGTGAGTGTCAGCGTCGCCGTTTCCTCGTCGATGTTCCATGCAGAAAAGCCGGCAATGGCCTGGCTGAAGGCCTCCTGCCTGACCCGGTACCCGTCCATGGCAATGCGCAGCAAGTCTGCAAACCTGGCGTCTGTGGTGTCCTGATGGTGGCGATGGAGATGCATGGGATTTCGGGCGATAGTATCCGGGTATGGTGGTGCTGCAGGCTGGACAGTACCCACCGGCCGTCCAACCCAGGCACTATTCCACGATCAGTACATTCCGCAAATTGTCCTGCACCTTCCCCCGTCGCTCTGCCCCTTGACCGCATGCCACAACGCCGTCCGCAGATTCCGAATTTCATCACCGCCAGGGCCCGGTGGCTGGCCTGGCTGTGCGTCCTGGGCGCCCTCACGGCGCCGGTTTCGCGCATGCTGCCGGCGGACCAGGTGCCCACATTGCAATGGCTGGTGGAACTGGCAGCCCATTGGCAATGGCTCTGCGCGGTGGTGGGGGCGATCTCGCTGGGTGTGCTGGCACTGGCGCGCCCCCCCGGCAGCATGGGCCGCGGGTGGTTGGCCCTGGCGGTGCTGGCACTGGGCAGTAGCTTCCTGTGGCAGCCGGCCATGCTGCCGCGTGGCGCCGAGCCATCGAGCCCCGACGCCGTGCTGACCGTGGGCAGCGCCAACCTCAACGCGTCGACCACCGACTTCGACCCGCTCACTGCCTGGCTGGCATCGGCCGGTGCACCGGATGTGGTGTTCCTGCAGGAGTTCACCGAACTGGCCCACCAGGCGCTCATGCGCAACCCCGCGGTGGCCGCGCGCTACCCCCACCGGCTGGCAGTCCCCCAGCCCGATCCATTCGGCCTGGCCGTGCTGTCGCGCCATCCCCTGTCGGACCTGCAGACGCTGCAGCCGCAGGACCTGCGCGACACCCTGCAGCTGCGCGCTACCGTGGCCTGGAATGGCAAGGCGGTGCACCTGAGCGCGTTGCACCCCATGCCGCCGCTGGATGAAGGCTTCGCCCAGGCCCGCGACCGTGCCCTGGTTCAAGAGGCCGGGCGCCTTGCGCAAACCGGAGGGCTGGCCCTGCTGGCCGGCGACCTGAACACCACCCCCTGGGCACGCAGCCTGTTCACGGTGGAAGCCACCCTGCGCCGCGCCAATGGGGCTGCACCCAGCTGGCCCAATGCCTTTGGCTGGCTGTCGGTGCTGCCACTCGACCATGTGCTGGCATCGAGCGGCTGGCAGGTGCTGGACTCGCGCACCGGGCCCGATTTGGGGTCGGACCACCGGCCAGTGGTGGTGCGCCTGGTCCCAGCGCCCTAGCCAGCTTTCCGGGCTGCGGGCACTTTCTTGGCGGGCGGCGCCTTGGGACTGGCCTTCTTCTGCGCGGCCTGCAGGTCATTGAAGTCTGCCGCCGCACGGAACAGTGCCTTCAAGGCTGCCTCGTTGACCACCTCGCCCTCGCGCACGTCGATGGCGCGCCGGGTGTTGCCCTCCAGGCTGGAGTTGAACAGGCCCTTGGGATCGGGCAGCGAGGCGCCCTTGGCAAACGTCATCTTCACGGCCTGCTTGTAGGTCTCGCCCGTGCACAGGATGCCGGCGTGGGACCAGACGGGCACGCCCATCCATTTGACTTCCTCGATCACATCGGGCACGGCCTCGTGCATGAGCTTGCGCAGATGGGCCAGGGTTTCACCGCGCCAGTCGGCCAGGTCGCGGATCTTGGCGTCGATTAGGGGCGCCGCGGGCTCGCCCTGCCCTTCGGGTGGGGCTGACTTCGGCGTCTGGCTGCTCTTGCGGGTACCGGCCTTGGTGGGTCCTGTCATTTCGGGCGTCTCCTGGATGCGGGCAGTTGCTGCCCCTGTGCCAGTTTATCGGCTGCGGGCATGCGGCCGTTCGGCAAGGCAGATCCCACACTCACACCCCGGGGGACGGGTGAGGGCATCGCCTCGGAACGCAGCCGACTGTCGCCCGTGGCATATCCGACACGGCGCAGAGGCCCGACCTGTCGCGCAGTCAGTTGCCCCCGGTGGAGGGGGCGTTGGCGAAACGCTTTTGCAGCCGAAGCACATTAGCGCGCGACCTGCCTGCGGCCGCGTGGATGGAAGCAATGCCCGGCTTCCAGGGCGTCAATTTGCGGGTCTCGTGACTCCAGTGGTAGACCTGGGCCTCGGCCAAGCCCGATGTCACTTTCAGCACCAGTTGGTTGCCGGTACCGTTGTCGGCAATCGACACCAGGTCCTGGGCCATCACCTCCTGGCCCCACGCGCCTTTGAGGTTTTCGTAGGTCACGCTGCCACAGGTCTTGCGTGGGTTGGCCGGGTCAAAGACCGGAAATACGCGCCAGCCGCCCCGCAGTTCATTGCAGTTGTACTGCTTCCAGGCGTTGCGTAGTTCCTCCGGGAAGCGCAAGCCCAGCTCGGACTCCGCAGTCGCGATCATTTCTTCAGAAACGCCCAGGGAAGGTTCCTTGCTCATCAGGGTCCAGCCTCGTCAAAACGGCAGACTCCATTGTGCATCTGCCGAACGGCAGTCACCGGCTGGTGGTGGCACGGCTGTGGATCGCCTGGCCGGCCCGTTTCGGCCGCCGTATGGTCCACAGCGCCGCCGCCATCAACACCACGCCACCCAATTGCACCGGGCTCAGCGTGCGCCCGTACACCGCCCAGTCCACCAGCACCGCGGTAAGCGGATAGACGAACTGCAGCACCGCGACCTTGCCCAGCGCCAGCCGGGCCATGCCGGCGAACAGGATCACATAGGCCAGGCCCGTGTGCAGCACGCCCAGGCCCGTGAGCCAGGCCCAGGCGGCAGCGGTGTGCGGCCCGCCGAAAACCAGTGGCGCCCAGGCCAGCAGCACGGCCCCCACCAGGCACTGCCACAGCGACAGGGCGAACGGGCTGATGGGCGCGGGCGCGCGGCTGGCGAGCAGCGTGACGGCGGCATAGCAGAACGAGCCGCCCAGACACATCAGCACCCCGGCCACATAGGCTCCGCCATCGGCCGTGCCGGCCGGGATGCCATCGAGCAGGCCGGTGGTGAGCACTAGCCCTGCCAGGGCCGCCAGCGTGGCCGCCCATTGGGTGCCCGAGATCGTCTCGCGCAGGAACAAGGCGCCGAAGACGATGACCCAGATGGGCTGCACGTGGAAGATCACCGTGGCCACCGCAATGGAGGTGCGCGGGATGGCCGCGAAGAACAGCGCCCAGTTGAGCACCATGAACACGCCCGTGGCGCAGGCCACCCAGCGGCTCCTGGCCTGGTCGCGCAGCAGCAGCTCGCGCCCCTGCCCCGTGGCCAGGCACCAGGCGACCAGGGCCAGCGCGCCGAACACGCAGCGGAACCACACCGTGACCAGCGGGTGCTGGCCGGCCTCTTCGACAAAGACGCCGATGGTGCCCAGCAGAATGCCGCCGGCGATCATGAGCCATTGGCCTGTGCGCTCGCGGGCAATGCCTGCGGGGTCAGAGCTCCTGGTGAGGGTGGCAGGTGATGCGGATAGTGCGGAGACCTTGTGGTTCATGGCGCCAATCGTCGGGGCTTTGCCTACTGAGGTAAAGCGCATAGTTCGCAGAACAGCCATTCGATAATCGAATACATTGCACGCATGAACTACCCCGACCTGCAGATCGACTGGCTGCGCGCCTTCGTCGCCGTGGTGGATGCCGGCTCGCTCTCGGGCGCGGCGCCGCTGGTGCACCGCTCGCAGTCGGCCGTGAGCATGCAGATCAAGAAGCTCGAAGCGGCGCTGGGCCGCCCGGTGCTGCTGCGCGGCCCGCGCCACCTGGAGCTGACGCCCTTGGGACAAGAGCTGCTCGCCTACGCGCGCCGCATGCTGGAGCTGCAGGCCGAGACGCAGACCGCCCTGTTCGGCCCGCGGCTGGCGGGCCGGGTGCGCCTGGGCGTGCCGGACGACTATGCATCGACCTACCTCACGCCGGTGCTGCGCAGCTTTTCGCACCGCTACCAGGGGGTGGAGATCGAGCTGACCTGCGAGCAGTCGACCTCGTTGATCCCGCGCGTGGTGCGCGGCGAGCTCGACCTGGCCCTGGTCTCGCGCGACAAGCCGCAGCGCGGGCGCTTTCTATTCCAGGAGCCGCTGGTCTGGGTGGGCGTGGCCCAGTTCGAGGCCTGGCGGCGCGACCCGCTGCCGATTGCGGTGTACGAATCGGCCAGCCTGGCGCGCATCGCTACCATGAAGGCCCTGGCTGCGCGGCGCCGCGCCTACCGCATCGTCTACCACAGCTCCAGCCTGGCCGGCCAGCTGGCCGCCGTGGAAAGCGGCCTGGCCGTGGCCGTGCTCACGCGCTGCAGCGTGCCGCCCAACCTGCAGATCCTGCAGAACCTGCCGGCCGAGTTCGACCTGCCCACGCTCGATTCGATGGACGTGTCGGTGCTGCGCAGCAAGGCGTCGCAGCGCTCACCGGCCGTGGATGCGATGTATGAGCAGATGGTGCGGACACTGGCCCAGTAAGCCAAGTGGGTGACAGCAGAGATCGCTCACAGGGGAGAGAATGCAGCACATTTCCCCGGAGACACCCATGACCATCCCCTCCACTGCCCTGCAACTGCGCTCGCTCGTGCAGCCCGACGGCACGCTGCAGATCAGCCTCGAACCGACGCCCGTGCCCACACCGGGGCCCGATGAGGTGCTGGTGCAGATCCAGGCCACGCCGATCAACCCATCGGACATCGGCCTGCTGTTCGGGCCGGCCGATCTGTCTACCGTGCAGGTGGCTGGCAGCGCCGGGCGGCCCGTGGTGACCGCCCGCATCCCCGAGCGCGCCATGCCCGGCATGGCCGCGCGCCTGGGGCAGAGCATGCCCGTGGGCAACGAAGGCACGGGCCTGGTGGTCGCAGCCGGCTCGTCTCCAGCAGCCCAGGCGCTGCTCGGGCGCACGGTGGCGCTGATCGGCGGGGCCATGTACGCGCAGTACCGGGCCATGCCTGCCGCGCAGTGCCTGCCGCTGCCGGCCGGCACCACGGCGGCCGAGGGGGCGTCGTGCTTCGTCAACCCCCTGACCGCGCTGGGCATGGTGGAGACCATGAAGCGCGAGGGCCACACCGCCCTGGTGCACACGGCCGCGGCCAGCAACCTGGGCCAGATGCTCAACAAGGTCTGCCAGAAGGACGGAATCGGCCTGGTCAACATCGTGCGCAAGCCCGAGCAGGCGGTGCTGCTGCGCGAGATCGGCGCCCAGTACGTCTGCGACAGCAGTTCGCCGGGCTTCATGGCCGAGCTGACCGATGCGCTGGCCGCCACGGGCGCCACCATCGCCTTCGACGCCACAGGCGGCGGCACGCTGGCCGGGCAGATTTTGCAGTGCATGGAAGCCGCCATCAACCGCAAGGCCACGGAGTACAGCCGCTACGGCTCTGCCGTGCACAAGCAGGTCTACCTGTACGGCCACCTGGACACGCGCCCCACCGAGATCCAGCGCAGCTTCGGCATGGCCTGGGGCGTGGGCGGCTGGCTGCTGTTCCCGTTTCTGCAGAAGATCGGCAACGACGCCGCCCAGGCCCTGCGCCAGCGCGTGGCGGCCGAGCTCAAGACCACCTTTGCCAGCCACTATGCACGCACGGTGTCGCTGGCCGGGGCACTGGGCGCCGAGACCATTGCCTTCTATGGGCCGCGCAATACCGGGGCCAAGGTGCTGATCGATCCGTCGACGGAGTGATCTGCTACCGGGTGGTGGATCAGGCTGCGGCGGCCCTCACCAACTCCACCAGCCGTTCATGCGGCCCCAGCAGCGCATCGCCGCCCATCAGCCGCAGCGCCCCGCCCTGCCCCGTGACCACCAACTGCGGCACGCCACGCGCACCCACCGCGCGCAGCAGCGCCTGGGCGTGGGCCACGCGCTCGGCCGCGGCGCGGTGCAGCGCGGCGTCGGGCGCCCGGGCCAGTGCGGCCGCGTCGGCCAGGCCCAGGGCGGCAAGCACCTCGGCCAGCACCGCCGCATCGGCCGTGTCGCGGCCATCGACGTAGCGGGCGCGCTGCAAGGCATGCAGTGCTTCGAGTTCACGGCCCGGTGCGGTCTGGGCCACGGCGGTGAGCGCCAAGGTGGCAGGGCCGGAGTCGAAGCGGCCAGCCACGGCACCCAGGATGTTGTCGCGGTAGGCCTGGGTGAAGGGCTGGCCCGTGAGCTTTTCAATGCGCTGGTCGTTGGACCAGGCATAGGCGGCGAACTGCGCATCCATGGGCCGAGCGCCCTGCCCGGCAAACAGGCCTGATGGGGCCAATGAAACATCCAGTCCATCCACACCCTGCAGGTGCTTCAGTGCGGGCGCGGCGGCGTAGCACCAGCCGCACAGGGGGTCGAACAGATAGGTCACCGAGATGAGGGGCATGGGTCAGGGTCTTTCAGATTCGGAATCAAGCGGCGGCAAGGATTGGGCGAGCGCGGCTTCGAACAGCGCCAGCTCTTCCGACAGCGTGCCACGGCTGCGAAAGCGGCGGTTGGCCCGGTCGTACCAGTTCTCGGCGTCCTCCAGGTCGCCCTCCTGCACATGCAGGATGCCGTGCAGCCAGGCTGCCAGCTGGGAGCCGTCGTGTTGGACCAGGTCGTGCGCGGCATCCCAGCGCCCGGCGCGCAGGTGCTGCAGCACTTGCTGCATGGGATGTGTTGGCACGATCTGGGTCCTTTCGATGGTCGGATGGTTGGTTGGCAAGGCGCCAGGTCACACAGAAGCCTGCCCGCCCCGCCCTCCAATTACCACTTCATGTCGCCTTTGTTGACCTTGGCACCGATGTCCAGAGACAGGCCCATAGGGGCGGCCGGGTAGGCCTTCTTCATCGCTTCGATCAGCTCGGCGCTGGTCTTGGTGGTGGCAGCATTCTTCTCGAAGGCCTGCAGGTAGCCCTTGGTGTACGTCACATTGGCAGGGGTCAGCGCGGTGCCGGCCCCCATGTGGCCGGGCACCACCACGGTGGGCTGCAGCGCGACCATCTCGTCGAGCTGGGCCACCCAGGCGCTGCGCTCGGCCACGGTCTGGGTGTCGGCGGTCCACACGTGGATGTTGGTGCCGAACACGCCGATGTTGCCGACCACGGCCTTGGCCGAGGGGATCCAGGCATACGGGCGGTGCGCCAGCAGGCCCGTGGTGCCGCGGATCTCCACCACCTGGCCGTCCAGCGTGAGGGTGTTGCCGGCGATGGCCTTGGGCAGCACGGGCGTGCGCGGTGCGTTGGCGCCCATCTTGGGGCCCCAGAAGGCCAGCTTGCCCTGGAGCTTGGCGTTGATCTTCTCCAGCACGGCGGGCGTGGTCACCACCTCGGCCTGGGGGAAGATCTCCTTGAGCGTTTCCACGCCGAAGTAGTAGTCGGGGTCGGCCTGGCTCACGTAGATGGTCTTCAAGGCCTTGCCGCTGTCGAGCACGTTGGCGGCGATGCGCAGCGCGTCGGCGCGGGTGAAGCCGGCGTCGATGACCATGGCTTCCTTCTCGCCATAGACCAGGGTGGAGTTGACGTTGAAGCTGTTGCCATCGGCGTTGTAGACCTTGAGCTGCAGAGGCTCGGCGGCGTGGGCGCCGGCAAAGGCGACGGACAGGGTGGCAGCGAGGACAGCGGTGCGGAACATGCGGATTCTCCAGGTGGTTTCAGTTGGAATGGCTGCAGTTTATTTGCGCCAATCGATCCAATAAACCCCATAAAATGCGCATATTTGTTGCACAAATAGATCAAATATGGACCGCCTGACCGCCATGCGCGTGTTTGTGGAAGTGGCCACCAGCGGCAGCTTCAGCGCCACGGCCGACCGGCTGGAAATGTCGCGCGCCATGGTCACGCGCTATGTGGGCGAGATGGAGCAATGGCTGCAGGCCCGCCTGCTGCAGCGCACCACCCGCAGCGTGACGCTGACCGATGCCGGCGAGCAGGCATTGCGCCGCTGCCAGCAGATGCTGGCGCTGGCAGAAGACATCGAGGAAGAGACCAGCGCCACGGCCGAGGGCGCCGAGGGTGGCCTTCGCGGCCAGTTGCGGCTGACCTGCAGCGTCTCGTTCGCCTACGCCCAACTGGGCGCGGCGATCACCGACTTCCTGGCGCTGCACCCCCTGCTCAAGATCGACCTCGATGCCAGCGAAGGCGCGCTCAACCTGGTGGAGCGGCGCATCGACCTGGCCATCCGCATCAGCAGCGGGCCCGACCCGATGCTGATCGCCCGGCCGCTGGCGCGCTGCGACTCGGTGCTGGTGGCCTCGCCCGCCTACCTGGCGCGCCATGGCGTGCCAGTGCAGCCGGCGGACCTGGAACGCCACCGCTGCCTGAGCTATGCCAATTTCGGCAAGAGCGTGTGGGAGCTCTCGCGGGACGGCCGCACCGAGCGTGTGGCCGTGTCCAGCCACTTCAGCGCCAACGAGGCCACCACCCTGCTGCGCGCCGCGCTGGCCGGCGGCGGCGTTGCGCTGCAGCCCACCTACCTGGCCAACCCGCACATTGCCAGTGGTGAGTTGCAGGCGCTGCTGCCCGGCTGGGAACTGCCGGTGATGGCGATCAACGCGCTGTACACCTCGCGCCGGCACCAGTCGCCAGCGGTGCGGGCCTTGCTCGATTTTCTCGTTGATCGGTTCGAGGGAGCCCCCTGGTCATTGGCAGACACCCCCTGAGTCGCTTCGCGCCTTCCCCCTCTCTCGACTCGCTGCGCGAGTCGGGATGGGGACGCTCCCAGCGCAGCGGGGCGGCCCTTGCGCGGGAGCACTGGCCTCAGCGGCGCCAGTTTCAACGCATGTTCAAGGCAAGATGATCGTGGCCTTGGCCCGGTCGATCTGGGCCTGCGCATCGCGCGGCAGCAGCAGGCGCTGGGCCACCAGGGCGTTGGCGGCCTCGGTCACCGCGGCCACATAGCCGGCCTGGTTGCCGTACAGCTCTTCCAGCGATACACGTCCATCACCCGCGGCCAGACGCGCGGCCCGTGTGGTGTGGAAGGGGATGTAGCCGCCCGTGAGGTTGGCCAGGTCGGTGATGCCGGGCGTGGCCACGTAGTTGAACTCGAAGCTGGTGCCCAGCGGTACACGGGCCTCCACACTCTGGATGCCGGCGCGGGTCAGGCCGGTGCGCGCATCCACCTGGGGCACCAGGATGGCGTAGTCGCGGTTCAGGTTGCGCGGGGGCAGGATGGTGGCGATGCCGGCCTCGTCCTGCGGCAGGTACTGCGGGCCAAAGTCGAACAGCGGGAAATTGTTGTGCCAGCCCAGGTAGTTGAAGTCGGGGATGGCGGTCTGCACACCGTTCACCGCCCAGGTCAGCCCCTTCATGGCCGGGAAGGCCACCTGCGCGGGGCGCACCAGCGTGCCGTCGGCCACCTTGGGCACCTGGCTGGCGGGCGGCGTGGTGCCGCGCACCACCCAGTCCTCCAGCCCCAGGAACAGCGCGCGGAAGGTGTCGTTGAAGTGCACCACCGTGCCCGTGGGGTATGGCGCGCGGCTGGGTGCATAGCCGATGCTGGCCGTGCCGCCGGCACCGCCGTGCTGGGTGCTGGCGTAGTAGTAGATGCGCGCGTTGTCGGGCTGGGTCAGGTCCCTCAGGCCATTGGCGTCGGTCAGCACGGGCGAGCCCTGCAGCTGCCAGAACTCGGTGCCCGACAGGCCCAGGAAGAACCGGGGGCAGGTATTGGTGGCGGCGCAGCGCTTCATCACCCCGCCCTGGCGGCCGCTCACGTCGTCCATGTAGTCCTTGTCGAGCCCGCGCGGTGCCGTCTGGCCGAAGGCCGTGTGGTCGGTGCGCAGGCCCCCGCCGCCGCCGGGCACGGCAAAGCGGGTGTTGATGTGGGTCTGGCGCGCGGCCACGTGGGCGTACATGCCGTCGAACACCTTGCTGCCGTCGAGCGCCTGGTTGAAGCCCAGGTGCAGGAAGGTCTTCATGGCATTGCCCGACTGCGAAGTGCCCTGCCCCAGCGTGTGCGTGATGCGCCCGGCCACCGGGTTGGCGGTGCCGCTGGCGTCGGCCGCCTTGCTGCGGAAGAAGTGCACCGTGTCGCGCAGCGCGGCCAGGCCCACGCCCATGACCTTGGGGTCCTTGGCCACGTAGACCAGCTCGTACAGGTAGGCCGGGTCGAACCCGCCCTTGAGGCAGACGCTGGCACCATTGGGCGTGCCGGGGAAGGCATTGGCGCCCGTGGCGTCGCAGGTGGCGAACTTCCAGTCCGCAGTGGACACGGGGATGCGCGCGTCGGTCTCGTTGGCGCGGCGCGTGAGCGAATAGCCGGGCTGGGTGTTGTCCAGGCTGGCGGGCTCGTAAGGAATCATGCTGCCGTTGAACACGCCGCCCGGCAGGGTCATCGCGGGGCTGGCGGCCGTGGGCACCAGTTCGGCGCGGTACGGGCCGGTGATGCTGGTGCCGTCCTTGTTCTTCGCCACGGGCACCGTGGCCGTGAGGCGGGCAGCCGTGCTCTTGGGCACGTCGCCCTGCCAGGCAGAGTACAGCACCACGTAGCCGCGCTCCAGGTACACGGCATCGCTGGGCGTGGCCGTGGGGTTGAGCATGGTGAGGATGTTGCCGCGGTTGGGCGCGTCGTAGCGCAGCACCCCGCTGGCCTTGGCCATGTCCTTGGGCTTGAGCATCACGAACTCGGTCCTGTACTCGGCCATGCCACGCGCATTGACCGGCGCCAGCGCCAGGTCCTGGATGATGGCGTTCTTGGGATCGGCCGGGTCCACCTCGCCCGACAGCGTGCCCGTGAGGCGCTCGTAAGCGCCCACCGTGCCGTAGCTGCCCGGGAAGTCCTCGCGCGCAGTGATCTCGAGCTTCATGGCCGGGGCCTTGCCGGTCAGGCCGTCGTCGCTGCTGCTGCCGCCGCAGGCCGTGAGGGCCGCCGCAGCGGCTGCCGTGAGGGCCAGGGCACCGGCAGTTCTGTACAGATGGTGTTTTCTCATGTCGCTTGTCTCCTTGGGTAATGGCTCTGGTGGCCAGGTTCGCGTGCTCTGTGGAAAAATCGGGCGTGGGCCAGCCTGCACGGGGGCAAGTGCTCAGGCAGGCATGGCTGCGCCCACACCGGCTGCCCAGGGGCGCAGCCGGCGGTTTGCGGGTTCAGGGCCCGGGTACGCGGGTCGTGCGGCGGCGGCTTACTCGGCTTCGATGCCGGCGGCCTTGATGACCTTGCCCCACTTCACGGTCTCGGCGGCCTGGAACCTGGCCAGCTCGTCGGGGGTGGTGGTCCAGGCTTCGGAGCCTGCGGTGTCGTAGAACGACTTGGCGGCGGCGCTCCTGGTGGCGGCGGCCACCAGTTCATTGAGGCGCGCGACCACGGCCGGCGGCGTGTTGGCAGGGGCGTAGGCGGCGAACCAGTAGCCCATGTCGTAGCCCTTGACGCCGGCCTCGTCGATGGTGGGCACCTCGGGCAGCTGCGAGCTGCGCTTTTGCGTCGAATAGCCCAGGGCGCGCAGCTTGCCGGCCTTGACCTGGGGCACGCCGGTGGAGGTGTCGGTGATCATCAGGTCGATCTGCCCACCCAGCAGGTCGGTGATGGCCAGGGGGTTGCTCTTGTAGGGCACGTGCAGGATGTCCACGCCCGCCAGCTGCTTGAGCATTTCACCGGCCATGCGGCTCGACGAGCTGCCGCTGCCGAAGCTCAGCTTGCCCGGCGTCTTCTTGGCCGCGGCCACCACGTCGGCCACGCTCTTGTAGGGCGATGCGGCATTCACCACCATCACCTGCCCGCCCTTGCCCAGGCCGCTGATGGGCGCGAAGTCCTTCACCGGGTCGTACGAGAGCTTCTTGTACAGGTGCTCGTTGGCCGCGTGCGTGGTGTTGGTGGTGATGAGGATGGTATAGCCGTCGGCCGGCGCCTTGGCCACCGCCTGCGCCGCGATCATGCCGCTGGCACCGGCCTTGTTGTCGATGACCACGGGCTGCTTGGTGTCGGTGGTGATGGACTGGCCGATGGCACGCGCCAGCTGGTCGGTGGCGCTGCCGGCCGCAAACGGCACCACGAAGGTGATGGCCTTGGCCGGGTAGGCCTGGGCCATGGCCGTGCCGGCAAAGCCCAGCGATGCTGCAGCCAGGGTCACGGCGGTGGACAAGGCCCGTCGGCGGGAAGGAAGGTGGAATGCGGTCATGGCGTATGTCTCCTGATGTTGTTGATGGTGGATGGAATCGAAAAATGGATCAGCCGGGCCCGGCCAGGTGCTCTGCCAGCGCCGCAGGCACCTGCACCGGCAGGTCCAGCAGCAGGTAGCTCAGCGCCTTGCCGTGGCTGTCGAGGTTGAGGGCGTCGTTGACCCCGCCGTCGAGCACGTCGTCGAGCACGAAGTTCATGGCCTGCAGCTGCGGCAGCACGTAGCGCACCACGTTGCCCGGCTGGCGGTGCGCAAAATGGCGCGCCACGGCGGCTTCGGTCACCTCGCTCATGAGCACGTCCCACAGCGCGGGGTGCCAGGCGATGACGCTGATGTTGGAGCGGTTGCCCTTGTCGCCCGTGCGGCTGTGCGCCAGGCGGTAGAGCGGAACGGTGATGGTGGTATCGGTCATGCGGCCGCCCTTTCCTCTTGTCCTGTGGAATCGAACATGCGGTAGCCCGTGGGCACGGCTTCGCGCGGCACCAGGCAAGACACAGTGCCCAGCCGTGGCCGCATCGCCGTGCGCACCCCGCCCCCGCCTGCGGGGCCGCAGGTGTACAGGGCTGTCACCTCGCGCAGCAGGCGCTGGGCGCTGGCATGGTCGCGGTGCTGCAGGGCCACGCGCAGGCGCACATCACGGCCATCCCCACTGCTGCCATCGAGCCAGCGGCCGGCATCGTCGCCCAGCACGCTGGTCACGCCGATCAGGTCGATGCGCAGCGGGCCCAGGCCGGCCAGGCGCTCGCGCAGCACCTCGCCGGCCAGGCGCGCGCGGGCCTCGGCCCGGGCGCCAGCATACGAGATCTCGCCCTCGGCGAACCAGCCCGACTCGAAGCACACGTTGACCTTGAGCGTGGCCGGACGCGCATGGCCGCGCACACCTTCCAGGCGCACGGCGTCGGGCCCCACGGCGGTCACGCGGGCCTCGGTGATGTCGGCCACCACGTCGGGCGTCAGGTAGGCGGCAGGGTCGTGCAGTTCGTACAGCAACTGCTCCTTGACCGTGCGCTCGTCGATGCGCCCGCCCGTGCCCGGGGGCTTGGTGATGGTGCAGTGGCCGTCGGCGTCGATTTCGGCAATGGGGTAGCCCAGGCGGGCCATGCCGGGCACGTCCTTGTAGCCGGGGTCGGCGAAGTAACCGCCCGTGACCTGGGCGCCGCATTCGAGCAGGTGGCCGCACATGGTGGCGCGGGCCAGGCGGTCCCAGTCGTCGTGCGCCCAGCCGTAGTGCGCCAGGGCCGGGCCCAGCACCAGCGAGGGGTCGGCCACGCGGCCGCAGACCACCACGTCCGCGCCCTCGCGCAATGCACCGGCAATGGCCTGGGCCCCGATGTAGGCGTTGGCACTGGCGATGGGTTCGGTGGGCATGGCATCGCCCAGGGAGCCCTGCAGCAGCGCGCGGTGGGCGGGGCCGCTCAGGTCGTCGCCCTGCACCACGGCCACGCGCGGGCGGCGCAGGCCCAGTTCGGCCGCCAGTTGCACGATGCGCCGGGCCGCGCCCTCGGGGTTGGCGGCGCCAAAGTTGCTCACGATGCGCACGCCGTGCGCCAGGCAGTCGCCCAGCACGGGGCGCAGCATGTCCACCAGCAGGGGTTCGTAGCCGGCGTCCGGGTCGGTGCGGCGGGCCAGTTGGGCCAGGGCCAGGGTGCGCTCGGCCAGGGTCTCGAAGATCAGCACGGCCGGCTTGCCGCTGGCGATCAGGGCCTGCACCACGGGCGCGGCGGCGTCCGTGCGGTCGCCCGAGAAGCCGGCGGCGCAGCCGACCAGCAGTGTTGCGTTGTTCGCCATAAGGTGTCTTTGTCTCCTGGGCCGAATGTAGGCACCCGGTGTTATTCTGTGAAATAGATTGTTGGTATCAATCCATCCGTTTTTCAGATCAATGAGCGTGCAGCACCATTTGTCCACCCGCCAGCTCGACGCCTTCCTGGCGCTGGCCGAGCAGCGCAACTTCACGCGCGCCGCGGCCCAGTGCCATCTGTCGCAGCCGGCGTTCAGCGCCCTCATCCGCGCGCTGGAGGACGATCTGGGCCTGCGCCTGTTCGACCGCAGCACGCGGCATGTGGACCTCACGGGCGAGGGGCAGAACTTCCTGGAGTCGGCCCGGCGCATCCGTGGCGAGATCACGGCCGCGCTGGCCGCCGTGCGCGATGCCGCGACCCTGCAGCGCGGGCGCGTGGCGGTGGCGCTGCTGCCGTCGCTGGCCGCGGGCTGGCTGCCGGGCGTGCTGGCGGCCTACCGCAGCAGCTACCCGGGCATCGAGATCGACATCGCCGACGTGCTCTCGGAGCCCTGCATCGAGCGTGTGGCCAGCGGCAAGGCCGACTTCGCGCTGGCCGCCATCCGCGCCGACACGCCCGAGCTGCAGGCAGAGCCCTTTTGCAGCGACGACTTCCACCTGGTGTGCCCGGCCGACCACCCGCTGGCCCGGCGCAAGAAGGCCATCGCCCCGGCGGACCTGGCCGCATACCCTTTCATCCACCTGGCGCGCACCAGCAGCGTGCGCCAGTACCTGGAGGCCGCCTTCCACCCGCAAGCCATGCACACGCTGATGGAGGTGGAGCAACTGGCGACCGTGATGGGCATGGTGCGCGCGGGCCTGGGCGTCAGCGTGGTGCCGGCGCTCACGCTGTTCCACTTCGACCAGCCCGGCCTGGTCACCCGGCCGCTGGCCCTGCCCGGCCTGTTGCGCCAGATCTACCTGGTGCGCCGGCGCGACCGCAGCCTGTCGGTGGCGGCGCAGGCGCTGTACACGCTGGTGATGGCGCGCAGACCGGGCCAGGGCTAGCGGTTATCGGCGGTCACCACCCAGTCGTGCAGGTTTTGGTGACGGCATCGGCGAATGCCTACAAAATCTCTGGACAGCTGTCTTTATCATCGTGCGAAAAATGCGGTGCCGCACCGCCATCCCCGGGCACGGCCCGATCACAGAACCTGGCACCCATGTCCTCCGGCATACCCACCAACCAAGCTTCCCTCCTGTCCGCCGGCGGCGAAATGGCCGGGCTGATCGCCGGCTTCGACTGGTCCCGCACCGAACTGGGCCCACTCGACCAGTGGCCTGCCCACCTCACGCTGGCGCTGGCCAACATGCTGCGCTGCCCCATGCCGATCGCCACGCTGTGGGGCGAGGTGGGCGTGCTGATCTACAACGACCCCTACGCCAAATTTGCCGGCGGGCGCCACCCGGGCCTGCTGGGCATGGAAATCCGCGAGGCGTGGCCCGAGGCGGCCGACCTGAACGACCGGGTGCTCAAGGTGTGCCTTGCCGGAGGCACCCTCAACTACGAGGACCAGGAGCTGAGCCTGAACCGCGACGGAGTGCACAAGCCGCTGTGGGTGGACCTGAATTATTCGCCCCTGGTGGACGAGGCGGGCACCCCGGTGGGGGCCATGGCCCTGGTGGTGGAGACCACCGACAAGGTGCTGGCCGACCGGCGCCTGCTGCTGGAGCGCGAGCGCTTTGCCACCCTGTTCGAGCAGTCGCCCAGCTTCATGGTGCTGCTGCAGGGGCCCACGCATCGCATCGAATTGTCCAACCCCAGGTACCACGAACTCGTGGGTGACCGCCCCCTGCTGGGCCGCAATGTGGCCGATGCGCTGCCCGAGGCCGCCGAGCAGGGCTACGTGGCCATGCTCGATGGTGTGTACTCCAGCGGGAAGGCGGCAACCGCGTTTGGCGCCCGTTTCGACATCCAACAGCACGCGGGCGAGCCGGTGAGCGAGCGCTACCTGGATTTCGTGTACCAGCCGATCCGCGACACCTCCGGCGCGGTGACCGGCATCTTCGTGGATGGCCTGGACGTGACCGAGCGGGTGGCTGCAGAGGCCAAGCGCGACGCCTTGACCGAGTTCACCAGCCAGTTGCGCGGGCTGGACAACGTGGACGACATCAGCCTGGCCGCAGCCCGCATCCTGGGACAGACACTCAAAGTGAGCCGCGCGGGCTATGGCCGCGTGGACCACGATACCGACATCCTGCAGGTGCAGTGCGACTGGACGGCTCCGGGGGTGCTCACGCTGCAGGGAGAGCTTTGCCTGCGGGACTTCGGCACCTTCATCGACGCGCTCAAGAACGATGAGTTCGTCAGGGTGACCGATGCACGCAACGACCCCCGCACCGCGATGGCCGCCGGTGCACTGGAGTCGCGCAGCGCCCGTGCCTTCATGAACATCCCCGTGGTGGAGCACGAACGCCTGGTGGCCGTGCTCTTCGTGAACCAGGACGACGTGCGCCAGTGGACCCAGGAAGAGTGCGAGTTCATGCGCGAGATTGCCGGCCGCACCCGCACCGCCACCGAACGCGTGCGCTCCGAAAGAGCGCTGCGCGGCAACGAAGCCCAACTGCGGGAGATGAACGAGTCGCTGGAGCGCAAGGTGACCGAGCGCACGAACGAGCTGATGGAGGTGGAAGCGAAATTTCGCCAGTCGCAGAAGATGGAGGCCATCGGCCAGCTCACGGGCGGCATTGCGCACGACTTCAACAACCTGCTGGCCGGCATGAGCGCCAGCCTGCAGGTGCTGGAAAAGCGCCTGAATGCCAGGAACTTCGACAACACCGAGCGCTACATCGGCATGGCGCAAAGCTCGGTGCGGCGCGCGGCTTCGCTGACCCAGCGCCTGCTGGCTTTTTCGCGCCGCCAGACGCTGGACCCGCGCCCCACCGACGTGAACCGCCTGGTGGGCGGCATCGAGGAGATGGTGCGGCGCACCGTGGGGCCATCCGTCGAGGTGGAGGTGGTCGGTGCGGGCGGCCTGTGGCTCACGCAGGTGGACCCTTCGCAGCTCGAAAACGCCGTGCTCAACCTGTGCATCAACGCGCGCGACGCCATGGCCCCCAACGGCGGGCGCCTGACCATCGAGACCGCCAACAAATGGCTGGACGACCGCGCCGCGGCCGAACGCGAACTGCCGCCGGGGCAGTACATCTCGCTGTGCGTGACCGATACCGGCGTGGGCATGGCACCCGAGGTGATCGCGCGCGCGTTCGACCCCTTCTTCACCACCAAGCCCATGGGCCAGGGCACGGGGCTGGGTTTGTCGATGGTGTACGGCTTCGTGCGCCAGTCGGGCGGGCAGGTGCGCATCTACTCGGTACCCGGCGAAGGCACGACCATGTGCCTGTATTTGCCGCGCTACATGGGTGATGCCGACCAGGAGAATCCTCACGTCCAGCCCACCTTCGACCACCGGGCCGATGGCGAGGTGGTGCTGGTGATCGAAGACGAGGCCACCATCCGCGGCCTGATCGCCGAGGAACTCGAAGACCTGGGCTACAACGTGATCTCGGTGGGCGATGGCCCGGCCGGCCTGCATGTGCTGCAGTCCGACCGCCGCATCGACCTGCTATTGACCGACGTAGGCCTGCCCGGCGGCCTCAACGGCCGCCAGGTGGCCGACGCGGGGCGCGTGACGCGGCCGGACCTGAAGGTGCTGTTCATCACCGGGTATGCGGAGAACGCCGCCGTGGGCAATGGGCTGCTGGCGTTTGGGATGGAGGTGATTACCAAGCCGTTTGATGTGGCGGCGCTTGCCGCCAAGGTGCAGGAGATGATTGAGAGGTAAGGGGGTTACACTCCACCGATTTTTAGGCCTGCATTTTTGGCTATCTCACGGGGCAGCCTTTCTTCACCGAAGACGCTAAAAGGCGACGTTAGCGTTTTGATGCAATCATCATCTGCTCCTCTCCAAAATTACCTTCCATAATCCAGCGCCCCAAATAAAAAACACATACATACCAATACCAAAAATTAACGAGAAAATAAAAGAACCCAGAAATAGGTTTTGAGCGTCAACACAAAAGCATCGCGGCCCAAACCCCCATCCGGCTGCACCTACACCCACAGCGTAAATGCAACAAGTGAGAGACAAATTACTTTTCCATCGCCCCAATATCATGACCGACGCCAAGGGAATCAGCAACCATATTGCATCCTCCAGAAATGTAGCACTCATTTATTTAAGCACTCCATTCACATAGACCCTCTTAATACCGAACGATCCAGACGAATTGCCAAACAACCAATGATTTTCATACCCAGCCTGGTACCACAACCCACCCACAACAGGGAATACTCCCCATATGCTCACTAATTGATTTAACCATATTCCTATCACCAGACGCATTGTTACACCCTTCAAGACGAACCTCACCCTGTGAGTTCATCTTGCGAAGCAACGCATCCTTAATATTCCCAACAAGCACCCCATTTGATAACAAGCCGAGATTTTTTGTCAAGGCATCTCGACATCCGCGCCCCGCAGAAATGCACTGCGAGAACTCATCCCCATGCCCTGACAATTGAAAAGTTATTATTTTTCCATCTTCTACGGAATTTATTGAATTAATTAAATCCGTCGCCGAAGGATTTTCAACAATTATTTTTTGGCCACCGGATAGCGTTAGCGTAAGGCGCGAAAGACCAAATGGATCTGCATAGGAAAGTGCATCCCCCTCCACATACCCAAACCGATTAAACCCACCATCCAGCCCAATCGGATCGGCCTGCGTATACCGCCCCCGCTCCGCACTGTAGCTGCGGAAGTAGTTGTAGTGCCAAACCCTGGATCCGGCAGTTGACCGCGCCAGTGTCCTCTGGGTGGGCCGTGTGCGCAAGCAATGTCTAGGGCCGCAGGGCACCCCGGTTGGGCGATTGACAAGGCGCTATGCACCCGATGGCACCGCGCTCGCCGCGCCATGCGGCGTTGCTCGTCCTTGCGCACAAGGGTGCGCCGCGTCCTCACGCCTTGCCTGGCACACCGATCACGGCACCCTCGGGCGCATTCAACTGCCGGTTCCAGGGTCGCTCTCCTTGTTGTAGTACTGCCCCGGGTAGCGCAGGTTGAAGGTGACATCGGGAATCGTGGTGGTGCCCGTGGTGGGGTTGGTGGTTGCGTCGGTGAAGCATTTTATCCTAGGGTGGGCTGTTAATCCCCAAACGCGCTATAGACCCATTGCCAGGCCACCCGGTCATCTGGGGGCAAAACGCAAGACCTGACCCCTCCACAACTGATTATAAGCACCATTGATATATTGCATCCGGACGCGAGAATTTGAGTTGTCAAGCACATAGCACAATCATGAAATATTTACCTAGAAATATTTAATGCACACCATTTTGCATCCACTTTCGGAACAACAGCAACGCACCGAAACCTACCATCGCTATCGCGCCATACGGATATGACCATATCAGCCTCTGCATTAGATATTTTTAAATATCCCTTGCCATCCGAAGAAATGCTAGATACAGAGGAGATCGGAGGCTTATTCTTGACAGGAGGAAGTTCGTATGTGTGAGCAGAAGCGGCATCAACAGCAAAAGCGCCTTGCTTCAACGAATGCTCAACAATCCACGAGACCTCAAGAGAGCTGGAAAAAAGTGCCACCTTACATGATGCCGAGCAATTTTGGGGTGTAAAGATGGCACCCACCCCTCCCAAAAAAGCTACAAGCATCAAAAAAAACTTCCAATTAATAAAATATTTTACAGTCTTATTAATTTGAAAAATTTTGATCAATCGCATTTATCCCCCTGCCGCTTCTTGCGGACGCAATTCAACAATGCGCCGCCATTTCTATCCATCACCCCATCAGAATATAAGTTATAAAAATAACCATGACCCTCTCCAATTCCGGCATACCCAGCAAGATCGAGCAACCCTCGAGCCACAACACCGAAAATACTCTCTCGAACATGAACCCCCTCATGTATTAGAGTATTTGCAAATAATTCAAACCTGTTAGCATCGATAGAGCCATTTTTTGAAAAAATTGTACCATCGTTGTAAAAACTTGAATTTAGCGTGATTTTTCTGGAGAATACGTTTGTTTCTCCAAGAGCAGGAAGATTAGGATCGAAATTTATCCTAGGACGGAAATTGGGGCTATCAAGACCAAGTGCTGCCATACACTCATAGAATTCTTTCAGAAGACCTTGAGTCCTCTCAGTAGACGCCAATCCAAAAATATCGATAAAGCTGAGACTGTTTCCCCCCACATACCCAAACCGATTGAACCCACCATCCAACCCAATCGGATCGGCCTGCGTATACCGCCCCCGCTCCGCGCTGTAGCTCCTGAAGTAGTTGTAGTGCAGGTT